>CAIVSG010000251.1 GCA_903908555.1 uncultured Chlorobiaceae bacterium
ATGGCAACGCTTGCGCTCTCAAGGGCAATGCCGGATGCGTGGCCGAGGGTGACGCCAACGTTGGCTTCGATCAGTGCAGGAGCATCGTTGATGCCATCGCCCACCATCATGACGCACTCTCCCTTCGCTGTCAGAGAGCGGATCACCGCTGCTTTTTCGAGCGGGCCAAGTCCTGCCTGCACGTCGGTTATGCCGCATTTAGCGGCAATGAAGTCTGCTACGCCCTTATTGTCGCCGGTGAGGATTTTCAGTGAAAGACCACTATTGCGGAGTCCCGTTATCAAGAGAAGGGCATCCTCGCGCAGGTCGTCAATCATGCCGATTATACCGGCGAGCTTGTTGCCGCAGGCGACAATCACGATTGTTTTTCCTTCAGCTTCGAGCTTGGATACATAGCTTTCATGGATCGGCTGAAGCTCAACCCCCTCCTCTGCCATGAAAGCTCTTGAGCCAGCCCGCCAGATGGTTTTTGCAATTAACCCTGAGACTCCTCTGCCCGGCATTGCCCTGAACTGCTTTGTTTTGAGGAGCTCTCCCTGCCATACAGCCACAATAGCGCGGCCGGTTGGGTGCTCTGAGGCAGCTTCAAGTGAGGCGACATGTTGCATGAATGAGAGGGATAGGCCGTAGTCGTGCAGGTCGGTTATGGAAGGTTTACCGGTAGTGATGGTGCCGGTTTTGTCGAGTACAACCGTGGTGGTTTTTGACACAGTCTCAAAAATATCCCCCCCTTTGACGAGAATTCCTCTCTTTCCGGCACTTGTTATACCGACAAGAATGGCCAGTGGGGTAGCTAGACCAAGGGCGCAGGGGCAGGCTATAACGAGTACCGAGACCGCGTTCAACAGTGCGTTTACGGTGCTGCCAGAGGTGAGCTTCCAGTAGAAAAAGGTGGCAAAGGCGAGGATTATGGTCGCTGGAACGAAATAGCCCGCAGTTTTATCTGCAATGCCTTGAATGGGGGCCTTACGTGCCTGAGCCTCCTCCACTGTGCGGATAATCTGAGCAAGCAGCGTGGTGCCAGCATTGCCGTTGACGCTAATGCTGAGACGACCGTTTATCGAAAAACTTCCGGCAAAAACTTTGCTGCCCGGCTCTTTAAATACAGAATTTGACTCTCCGGTCAGCATCGCTTCGTTCACCTCAGCCTCACCATCAACCACCGTGCCGTCAAGCGGGATTCTGTCACCGGGTATGATTGCTATTCTATCTCCACTCTTCAATGTGGTGATGGCGACCATCATGGTTGTTTCGCCATTTTTGGAGAGCAGAAGTGCCTCATGTGGCTGCAGCTCGGCCAGCTCGGCAATGGCATTGCCCGCCTTCAGGCGTGATCCTGCCTCCAGAAATCTGCCAAGCAGAATGAAGGTTATGATCATCGATGCAGTGTCGAAAAACAGTTCACCGCCATAGAAAATCATGACAATGCTGTAACAATAAGCAGAGAGGGAGCCAAGCGCTACAAGAACATCCATGTTGAGCGACATACGTCTCAGCGAGCGAAGGGCGCCTGAGAGAAAAGGATAACCGGAGTAGAAAAGCACCGGGGTAGCCAGAGCCCATGAAATGAGTTGAAAGGCAAGCCTGTAATGTTCCTCCATGCCTTCGAAAAAGCCGGCATAAAGAGCGGCAGTAAAGAGCATGAGTTGCATGGAAAAAAAACCTGCTGTTCCGAAGCGCAGGAGAAGTTCCTGTTTCTCCTGAGCAAAAAGATCAGCAACTCCATTACCATGGCAGGGGTGGGGCTGATAGCCGATAGAACGGATGGAATGCAGAATGGTGTCGAGGGTTACTTTTTCTCCACTCCAGGTGATGGTTGCCTTGTGGGTTGCATAGTTGACCCGAATTGAAACCACTCCTTTGATCTTCATCAGAAACTTTTCGATGAGCCAGACGCATGAGGCGCAACGGATGCCCGAGAGAAGAAGCTCAATGCGGTGCTCATAGCCGGTTATGGTGACCGTATCGCTGAAGGCCGAGGCCTGCAGGTTTACCTCATTAGCCGGAGGGCCCGGTTGCCAGTCACAACGCTGGTTGTAAAAGGCATCAAGCGAGTTGCTGTGGATCAGTTCATAGATACCAAGGCATCCTTTGCAGCAGAATATTTTACACTCTCCGTCTATCTCAACGATAATGGCCGATGCCTTGCTTGACTCCTGGAGGCAATGGTCGCAGCGTACCATCTCCGTTCCGGATGTATCACTCTCTGACATGAAAGGTAAATACCGGATTTTTGAGTTTATCAGAAAGAATCGTCAACTGCCAGAGCGTCCGCCGGCTCATACACCGGACAATAATTCCTTTCCCTTCATAGAAACAGGCGCTTTTTTTAACAAGCGTAACCCGGTTTTTCCCCATCTCCATGCCCGACATTGAAAGATCGAGGAGCAGTTTGTCGGGCAGTTTGTCGCATGGAGTCACCTTCAAACTGAAAGAAAGCTCTTGCATGGCCTTGACCGGTTTCGGTTCAATGTTGAGCGTGATGGAGTGATTGCCTGCCATGATAGTGCTGGGCTCCTGGTGGATGTTACTCTCCTTCGCCATGAGCCCGCTATCCGAAATGAGCATAAAGACAAAGAGCACTATGGGAGGCAAACTCTTTACTTGACGTCGAAAAACCATTTTTTACTGGTGATCAGTTGTTGTTGCTGCCGGATGTCAACTCTTGCAAACCACACCCCCCTGAATGGAATGGTGGCAGTCACCTGGTAAATACCCGGATAGATTTGCTGCATGGACATCGTCGAGTCGAAACGCGTGCTGGAGAGGTTCCCGATAAAGATAGAAAGCGTGCCTTCCCCATAAGGTTTACCATGCGATGTTGTGTTGATTCGAATGACATTGTGCCCCAGTTTCAACGTACTGGGCCGACTCACTGCCATTCCAAGTTTCTCTTCAAGAGCTTTTGTCTGAAAATAGCGTCTGCTGTTTTCGTAATAGTTGTTGTCCACCAGGCCGTCGGCACTCTTGTAAGCGATATAGATGCCGCAGGCCATGGCAAAGAAAAAAATCGGATAAACGATGTAAAAAAAAATCTTCATAGAAAACCGATTACCCTGCTTATTGAAATGCCTCCCCCGGAAATTCTGAAATGCACTCGCTCCAGTTTCCCGCTTGATTTAACCAAAATACGTCCATGCAAAGCTGAAAATGGCCGCAAAAGAAGTGAGTGTTCACCGATAAGGGCGACGTTTTCGGGCGAAGAAAGTTTAAGAATAAGCGAGTTTCCTCCATTGTTATAGATGGTGTAGGAGTAGCGGTTCAGTCCTGACAGCAGGGGCGCATTGTCGCGGGTGACAAGAAAGTCAACGGGTGGACGGCTCCAGAGTAAAAGAAAAAGAGCGACTCCGGCGGCGGCAATTGCACCTCCAAGCCAGAACGTTTTCGGGCGAACTATCAGGCCTTTGTAGTTTGGGAATGGGGGCATTCCTCTTTGTTCACTGAGCACACGGCAGGCGTCAATGCATTCGGCACAGGCAATGCAGGCGGAGCTCAACCCGTTCTTGATATCGATACCGACAGGGCACACCCTGACGCACTCATCACACTTCATGCAGGTATCATCACGGGAAACATCGTACTCAATCACAAGGGTATCCTTGTCGAAGAGGGCATTCTGCAGCATGGCGTAGGGGCAGATCGAGGTACAGAATTTTCTTCCAAGAAACGACAGTTCAAGGTAAATCGCTATCCAGAGAACAAGAAAAAAGGAGGTAATGGTTGATGAAACAAAGAGGGTTTTCAGCGTTTCAGCAGGTGGCACAAAGTACCAGATCATAGTGATTGACACTAGAGCAGAGAGCAGGATAAATAGAAGAGATTGTATTGTTTTCTGGTTTTTTCTGCCAAACAGTTTTACAATGCTTTTGCTCAAATCGAGCAGTACTGTCTGTGGGCAGAGCCAGCCGCACCAGATTCTGCCAAAAATGACAGTAACGAAGGCAATGAAGAGCAGGAAAAACAGCACAACCCCAAGAATAAGATAGAATTCCCTTATCCAGATAACCGAACCGAAAACATAAAGCTTGAGTGTTGGAATGTCAAACCGGAGCGCACTTTGGCCTTTGATGACAAGAAATGGCAGGCCAGTCAGCGTGACGGCCTGCAGGATTTCGATAGCTCTTCGGTATGGTTTCCACAAAATGGCAAGCTCCTGACTTGGGGAGAGTTATTGTTTCCTCAGGCTTTCCAGAAAGGCAGCCACCTTGCTGATTTTTTCTGAGCCGATCTGCGGACCAAAAGCTGGCATACCGTTGGGGCGACCCTTGGCAATCGATTCATAAATATCCTTCTTGGTAGATCCGTATTTGAGTGCTGCAGCGGTCAAATTTGGGCCGATTCCACCTGTTGCATCTGCGTTATGGCATGGTGCGCAGGTGTTGGCATAGATCTCCTTTCCCTCCTTAATGGCCTCTTTATTGCCCGAATACTCCATGACGGTAACAGATGTTTCTGATTTCGCCGCCGATGCCATCTCCTTTTCAAACTCTTTGTAGAACGACCAGCCGGAAATAGCCGGAGTATAGGAGACGATATAGCCGATCAAAAAGATAATTCCCCCGAAAAAAAAGAGTAGCCACCCTTTAGGGATTTTGTTATGGCCCTCCTGGGGTTCTACGTTATCGTTCATGGTCATCTCCTTTTGTTCATTCTTCGTCATCAAGCATTCTGTGTTTTGGCTCCTCAATCTTCTCTTTTCGTTTTGGATTGTAGTAGTACGCTATAATGCCCCCCGAAATAATGGTGAGAAGCACGGTGAACAGCACATAAGCCAAACCCGAAAAACTCATTTTGTCGCCTCCATCTTTTTGACATCCCGTCCAAGTTTCTGAAGATAGGCAATGAGGGCATCCATTTCGGTAAGTTGCTTCCCCAGTTCAGGTGGAGTTATCTTGTCGCGGCTCTCTTTTGAAGGATAGCTCTTATCAGTGACTGTTAAGCGGTATTGGTCGATCTGTTGACGGACATCGCTTTCAGAGTAGCCATAGCCTAACGTCGATGTCTTTTTGAACGAGTAGCTCGTATCTAGCCGGTTTTTGGCAAGCCAGCCGTACGGTGGCATGTTGGACTTTTCAAACATACTTTGCGGGCTGTCAAGATGTTTGTAATGCCAGGAATCGGGATATTTCCCTCCGACTCTATTAAGGTCTGGTCCTGTGCGGCGGGAGCCCCAGAGAAAGGGTCTGTCGTATGCGAACTCCTCTGGTTTTGAGTACTCGCCATACCGGAGCACTTCTGTTCTCAGCGGTCGAACAGTCTGGGTATGGCAGTTGTTGCACCCCTCACGCATATAGATATCGCGTCCTTCCTGTTCAACCGCAGTGTAAGGCTTTATGTATGAGCTGACTGGTTGCGTCGAAGGCATGAAGAGAGGAATAAAAACGGTTACTGTTGTACCGATCAGGATGACAACAGCTGCAAGAACAGCAAAAACAACCGGTTTTGAAGTGATCCCCATGATGGCAGCTCTTTTTGTTGATTTTGTCGTTTATAGTTCAGCCTGGCTTGGCTGTTTCCTGACGGTCATGATCAGATTCCAGGCAAAAAACAGTATGCCGATAAAATAGATTACCCCTGCAGCAAACCGCAACCTGTAATAGGGGTAAAGAGAGGTTACTGTATCAAGAAAATTGTACATCAGCGATCCATCCGGATTGGTCGCTTTCCACATGGCCCCTTGCTGGATTCCAGCGATCCACATGGTGATGGTCCAGATGAACTGGCCAACCAGAATCAGCCAGAAATGCGTGTTGGCAAGCTTGACGCTATAGAGCTCCGTGTTGTTAATGCGCGGAATCATGTAGTAGAATGACGCTGAAATAACCATGGTGACCCATCCCATGGTGCCCATATGCACATGGCCGACAACCCAGTCGGTAAAGTGAAAGAAAGCATTGAGGGTTCTTAGTCCCTGCAGTGGTCCTTGGAGAGTCTGGAGACCATAAAAGGTGATGCCGGCAATGAAGAACTTTGTCAGATAGTTGGTACGCATCTGATCCCAGTTTCCCTGAAGTGTGTAATAGCCATTGACCACGGAACCCCATGAAGGGGCGATCAGAAAAATACTGAAAGCCATGGCGACGGTCTGGATCCACTCGGGCAGAGGAGTTAGCATGAGATGGTGTGCTCCTGTCCAGAGATAGGCAAAGTTCAGCGCCCAGAAAGAGACGATTGAGAGGCGGTGGCTGTAGATGGGGAGTCCTGTAGACTTTGGCAGAAAATAGTAAAACATCGCAAGTATTGGCACCGTAAAGATAAACCCTACAACGTTGTGACCATACCACCATTCGACATTGGCATCGTTGGCACCGGCATAGACTGTGTAGGATTTGAAGAGGGTAACGGGAATTTCAAGGTTGTTGACAATATAAAGGATGGCAATGGCCACGGTCATGGAAATGATGTACCAAAGCGAGATATACATCTGCTTTTCTTTCCGTTTGATCAGCGTGCCGAAGACATTGATGGCAAACATGACCCAGAAAATGACAACACCGATATCCAGAGGCCATTCAAGTTCAGCATACTCTTTTGTTGTATTCATTCCGGCAAAGAGGCTCAGGGCCCCCAAAGCTATGACGGTATTGAAGAGGTAGAGATGGGCTTGAGCAAGCCGGGGAAATAAGATGGGTATTCGTGTAAGGCGTTGCAGGATATAATAGGATGTTGCAAAAATAGCTGAGAGTCCGAAACCGAGACCCAATGCATTGGTATGCACCACGCGAAGACGTCCGAAGCTGAGCCATGGGGTAAGATTCAGCGCTGGATTGAACATTTCAAAGGCAATCCAGAGTCCGACAATGAGACCAATTACAAGCCAGAAAAGTGCAGAAAAAGCAAAACTACGTACAATGGTATAATTGTATTGTTCAGTACTCGTTTTGTTCATGCCATCCTCCTGATGTTGTGGACGCAAAAAAAGGAGCAGATTTTTTCAGGTTTCCATATACAAATACCCAAAATTTAATCTACAACTTAATCATGATAGAAATAATAAAACCGGGTATTATGTGCCCGGTTTTAAAAATTAGAAATGATCAGCAGTTTGTTTCGCCTTGCCGTTATCGCTTCTATACGATGAGTTTAAGTTCACTCTCATAGTTCCCTACAACAGCCTTTTTATCGGTGATGATACCTCTGAGGTATTTTCCCGGAGTGACATCAAAAGCATAGTTAAGCACCGGAGTGGTTGGAGTAGCCACCTGAGTTCCAAAAATCGTTCTCAGCTCGTCAGCGTTACGCTCTTCAATCGGAATCTGAGTTCCATCCGTAAGCGTTATATCTATTGTGGATACCGGTGCGGCAATGTAGAACGGTAGATTGTGATGCCAGGCGCTGATGGCATGAGCACAGGTGCCGATTTTGTTGGCGGTGTCACCATTCGCAGCAATTCTGTCAGCTCCTACGATACCAAAGTCGATCATTCCTCTCTGCATCAGGAATGCCGAAGATGAATCTGAAATGGAGATGAAAGGGATTTTTTCCTGCTCAAGCTCCCATGCGGTAAGACGAAGCCCCTGCAAAAGCGGACGGCTCTCTGCAGTGATGACTCTTTCAATCAATCCCTCCTGCCAGGCAAGCTTGATGACGCCAAGTGCAGTACCGGAACCTCCGGTTGCCAGAGTGCCGGTGTTGCAGTGAGTCAGAACGTTGAGTTTACGTGTCTTAAGAATTTCAGCGAGGTCACTCTTGATTAGATCAACACCGTGCCTTGACATGGCTTCGCAGTTGGCGATTTCATCATCATGGATTTTACGGGCAGCTTCCATCATTTTTGCAAAAAGAGCCTCAATTGTATCGGTCTGAAAATGGTCGTCATAAACCTTTTTCAGGCGGGCAGCTGCAAAAAAGAGATTGACTGCTGTAGGGCGTGAGGCTTCCACGTCAGCAATGAGTGTTCCGAAAAATTCGGGGAACTCCTCTTTGCTTCCCTTAAAGCTGTTGATGCCGAGTATGACCGTATAGGCTGCAGCAACTCCGATAAGTGGCGCGCCACGAACAGCAAGCGTTTTAATAGCCTCTATGGCCTCCTGATGGCTTCTGGTTGACACATATTCCTCTCTCAGAGGCAGATAACGCTGGTCCAGATAGCGAAGGGTCTTGTCATTGAACGAAATGGCGTCTATCATACTTTTTTATGGAGGTTAAAGGTTTGCAACAACTGCTTTGAATATTGTGGTCATTTTTGGTTCTGCATGATTTGATACTTCAATGATCTCTTCAATACTGACAGCTTTGAGGTTGTCGGGGAAGCATTCATCGGTAATGATGGACATTCCGAAAACTTCTGTACCCTGATGCACTGCCGCGATCACTTCAGGAACCGTAGACATGCCAACTACATCTGCTCCAAGGGCTCTAAGCATGCGGTACTCTGCCCTCGTCTCAAGACATGGTCCTGAAAGGGCAATATAGACACCACGCTGAAGCTTTATTTTGTTTTCAAGAGCCACTTTTTCAGCTAGCTCAAGGATACGGGGCGAGTAAGGGGCGCATAAGTCAGGGAAGCGTGACCCGATTTGAGGGTCGTTCGGCCCGATCAAAGGATTTCCTCCAAGCAGGTTGATATGGTCGTCGATGAGCATGATATCGCCTTTTCTGTAAGAGGGGTTAAGCCCGCCACACGCGTTGGTGATGCCGAGGGTTTTAACACCGAGATACTTCATCACCCTTATCGGAAAAACTATCTGATGCATGGAGTAGCCCTCATAAAAATGGAAACGGCCTTGCATTGCAACGACTTTCTTTCCGGCAAGTGTTCCAAAAATCAGCTTGCCATGGTGGGTTTCCACAGTTGATACAGGGAAGTTCGGAATATCGCCGTAGTCGAGCGATAGCTCGATCTCTATCTCTTTGGCCAGTCCGCCAAGACCTGTTCCTAAAACAATTCCAATCGGGTATTCACCCGTTGTTTTTTTTCTGATAAAGGCGACAGCTTCCTGAATTTTTGCCTGTTGTGAGATCATGATACGGTGTTTTTATAGGTTAATTACTAACATTAAAAGTTCTTAATGGAAATGATACAGTCTTCTTTCAGAACCTCATCAAGGGATGGATTCGACACTGCCAAGACCTTATCATTCATCGCCAGCCGAAAATCGCTGATCCAACACGGATCATGGTTGCGCCTTCCGCAATAGCCTCTTCAAAATCACCACTCATGCCCATGGACAGTTCAGTAAGCTTCAGTGGATCAGGAGATATCTTTTTTAAATCTTCCAGCAACAGCCGAAGGTTACGGAACTCCTGTCGTGCTTTTGTGGTGTCTGGAGATGCTATGGTCATAAGGCCACGAAGGGTGATGTTCGGCATGCGAAAAAGATTTTCTTCTGCTGCCAGCACCTCATCGTGCAGCATGCCGTACTTTGATGTCTCGCCGGAAGTGTTGACTTCAAGAAGATAATCAACATGCAGATTGTGCTGAACTGCGCGTTTTGAAAGTTCTTCAGCCGTTGAAAGCCTGTCGATACCGTGTACAAGGCTAACCTTGTCGATAATAAAGCGCACCTTGTTTGATTGCAGATGGCCTATAAAATGCCATTCGACAGGAATCTTTTCAAGTATAGGATCCTGGTACTTGTCAAGAAACTCCTGAACATAGCTCTCTCCAAATTCAATCTGTCCCGCCAGAAAAGCCTCTTTAATCTGCGATGCCGGCTTTGTTTTGGAAACAGCAATAAGGCGAACCGACTCAGGCTCTCTGCCTGCCGAAAGGCAGGCAGCTTTTATCTGCTCGTGAATATCCTGAATGTTAACAGCAATGCTTGCCATGGGTTGGCCTTTAAGACTTTACCACAGGGACAATGGTGGTTATAATGACAGGTACAAGAGGGTTATCGTTTGGATCGGTCTTGACGGTCGCAACTTGTTCCACAATATCCATTCCTGATTCAACCGTTCCGAATACTGTATACTGACCGTCAAGAAAGCCATTGTCGTTGTGATTAATGTAGAACTGGCTGCCTGATGAAGCTTTCTGCGGGTTGTTGTCCCTTGCAGCAGCAAGCGTCCCTTTTTTGTTCGGGTGCTTTATCTCGGCAGGTATACGAGTTGACGGTCCGCCGGTGCCATGCAGTGAGCGCTTTTCCTCATGCCTTGACAATGGATCTCCAGTCTGGATCATGAACCCCTCAATAACCCGGTGAAAGCGGATGCCATCGTAGAAGTTTTCGGCAACAAGTTTTGCAAAGTTATCCCGGTGCAGGGGAGTGTCGTCATAAAGAGAGATGGCAATGTCACCAAGATTTGTTTTGATAATGAACTGTTCTGGCATGGTAAGCTTATTTAAACGTAATGGAATAAGTAGTACAAAGAGTTATAGAATGTTATTTCAGTTTTCCGGAAATTTTCCAGAGAGATCGCTGCGCCAAAGCTGCACCTGTTGAGCCTGGGTAGTCGGCAATAATCCTGGTATACAGCTCGGATGCTTTTTGAAGCTGGTTCAGGGCTTGGTAACTGTCGGCGGCATGAGCAAGATATTGTGCTTTGAGTACTGTATTTTCAGCTTTTTTTGAAGCTTCCTGGTAAGACTCTGCGGCCATTGCCAACTGATTTTTACCGACGTATGAGTCTGCGGTGCCTGCCAAAGCAGCAGCGACGAGGTCCTTGTTTTCAATCGAAACTGATTTATAGACCTTTAAGGCAGAATCAAAATTCTTGATTGAATAATAGGCATTGGCAAGTAGTAACGTCGCCATATTTCCGCTCGAAGTGCCACTGTAGTCATCGGAAATCTTTTTCAGACCAGGAATCTTTCCTGTTCCGTTAATGGCAGTTTTATAATCTCCACGGTCCAGAAATGAGGCTATCCTTGACAATTGCAGTGCAGCTTCCTCTTCACTTGTTTTCTGATGCTGCATCCAGAAGAATATTCCTCCACCGGTACACAGCAGTAATACAATAGCAGCAATAATTGCGGCTTTATATTTAATGGCAACATAGAGCAAATTGTCATCTGCTGATGGTTTCGCATGTTGATGAATGGGAGCGCCTGATTCTATTTCGTTCATAATTTATATTTCTTGTTGCTCTAATCAGTTGTTGGTTACCAGAAGCTTCTTTCCCGGCATTCCGGCTTCAAACCTAAGCAAGTTTGCCTGATTTTCAAAATATTTGCGTAGTGATGCTTTGCTTTCGTTCCGGAGCGCTATGGTGCTGATAATCTAAACAATTCAAAGGTATTCTGTGCAATGCCTTTCGCTGCCTCAAGCAAGCTTATCCCCCTGATAAGAGCGATGTTAGCAGTGACTATGTGAACAAATGAGGGTTCGTTTCTTTTTCCTCTGTAGGGTACAGGGGAAAGGTAAGGTGCATCAGTTTCCGTGAGCAAATCAGCAAGTGCAACATTTCTGACAACATCCGGCAGCAGAGAGTTTTTATAGGTTACCGTGCCGGTTATGGAGAGCTTAAACCCTTTTCTGATGCACTCCTTTGCTATACCGGTATCACCGGAAAAGCAGTGCATGACTCCGCGCATGGATGAATGGCTCTCTTCAGTAAGTATCTGCAGCATATCTTCCCAGGCATCACGGCAATGGATAACTACCGCCATATCCACAGCGCGCGCCACTCTCAGCATCTGGCGGAACGCCTCCTGCTGTGCCTGCCGATTATAGCCAGGGTAGTGGTAGTCGAGTCCTATTTCACCGATTCCGACAACTTTCGGTGACTTCGCAAGATCCTCAAGTTCTCCAAAAATGCCCTCGTTAATATGAGCTGATGCTTCGTGAGGGTGGAGACCGACATTGGCATAAATAAAATCGTACTTGCTTGCAAGATCAATTGATTTTATGCTGGTCGCCACGTTAATACCCGGATCAATAAGCACCGTGATCTGCTCTTCAGTCAAGCGCTCAATAACTTTTTCCCTGTCATGGTCAAACTCGGGGAATGACAGGTGACAGTGAACATCAACGAACATTGTTTTTCTCGGTTGGAATACTCTCAGGAAAGATTTTGTTATGAAACAGAATCAGCATGCAGGCACCTATCGTAATAGCCGAGTCTGCCACATTGAAAATAGGCCACAAAGAGAGGTAGGTCCCAAAAATCTTCCCGTGATAGAGGTCAAAATAAATGAAATCAACAACACGTCCTATGATAACCCTGTCAATCATATTACCGGCACCACCGCCTACAATGAGTGCAAAAGGAATAAGAAAAAGAGTTGTCCGGTTTTTTGAGAGGATAACATAGAGAAGCACAACGACAGTAATAAGTCCAGTCAGAAGAAGGAGGACTGCTGGTGAGGCAAATTCCATCCCAAAAGCTACGCCTTTATTTTCAGTATAGGTCAGTGAAAGCAGATCAGGAATTATGGAGATACTTTGAGTTGCGTCCCTGAGCGCCCTGATGGCAAGTTTTTTTGTCAGTTGATCAACGGCGACAACAAGAAGAATATGAGTGAAAAACCATTTCATGAGTACGACTGATAAGCATGTTTATTGTTATGAAGGGCCCTGTGTCACTCCGCAGTGTTCTGTTGAATTTCATGAAGAAGAGCCTTTCTCACCGCCGATACCGGCATCTGCTTTCCTGTCCAGAGAGTAAATGAGCGTTCAGCCTGACCGATCAGCATTTCAATACCTGATATGGTTTTGGCGCCTGCCTGCTGAGCTGTCTGCAACAAAGGAGTAACAAGAGGGTTGTATACCATGTCATAAACAATCTGGGTCTCGCTGATCAACTCGCGGTCAAGGGGAATAATGCTTGTAATGCCCTCCTTGTCCCGACCTTTGGTTCCGATTGGAGTGGCGTTGACGATAACACTGCACTCCCTGATTTTTTCCAGTTCATCAGATCTGACTATTGTGACCAGAGAAGCTGCTTCATAGCCCGTTTCATTGAAGAGATCCCTGGCTTTTTTCGGGTCACGGACAAAAAGCAGAATCTCTTTTGGCGAAAAAAATCGTTTAAATGCCTCGATTGCCGCCAGAGCTGCTCCGCCTGCGCCGAAAATACAGACTGTTGTACCTGTTATGCGTTCTTTATAGCCGAGGAGAGGGGAGGCAAAACCTGCAATATCCGTGTTATGTCCTGACAGTTTGCCATTGTGATTAACAATGGTATTGACTGCCTTTATGGATGATGCTTCCTCTGAGAGTTCATCAAGAAAAGGCACGACGTTTTTTTTGTAGGGGATGGTCACATTAAATCCGGCAATGCCGAGCGCTTTTGCTCCACGAAGGGCATCGGGTATCATATCCGGATCTGCAATATTAAAAACGGTATAATAATAGGGTATGCCGAGTATTTCGCATGCAGTATTATGGATAAGAGGGGAGTATGAATAATCCACTGCACGGCCGATAAGACCGAGTATTTTTATTGTTTTCGTCATGCAGGGTTTCCGCAGTCGCTATATGATCATGAAATACCGAGCATCAGCCTGACCGAATCCTGCTGATAAAGTTCTGGAAAAGTGCTCTGAAAAAGCTGTTTCTTATCCGGATCAATCTTGAACGCTTTGCTTAGTGCTTTCAGTGTACTGAGTTTGTCGCCCATGGCAAAATATGCAGCTGCAATTTCAAAATGAGCGTCGGCTGAAAGAGGCTGAAGCTTGAGAGATTGCTGGAGCGCATCGATAGACTCATTTATCTGACCTGCCTCTCTAAGAACAATGGCAAAATCAACCCATATCTGTGGACTCTCAGCATCCAGCTTTATAATTTCACGATAGGTTGCAATGGAGTTCTCAAGATGATTGAGATTGTACTCAATCTCCGCCTTAAGTAACAGAAACTCAATACTGTCCGGTACTGTTTTCAGAGCCTCCTCGGTTGCGGTATATGCCTCTTCATACTCTTCGAGCGCTTCATGGCAGCATGCAAGAGCAAACCATGCATCAGCAAAATCTTCGTTGCACTCTATACAGCGGCTGTAGCAGTGTATTGCTTCACCATACTCCTCAAGTTCTTCATAAGCTATACCGAGATTATAAAGCGCATTCATATCCTCCGGTTCATACTCCAGAGTTTTCAAGTAGCTTTCAGCAGCTTCCTCAATACGCCCTGTAATGGCAAGGACGTTTGCCCTGTTATACCAGGCTGAACTGAAATCATCAGAAATAGCCAGGGCCATATCGTATGAGTCAAGCGCCTCATCATAGCGCTTCATTTTGCTCAGTACAAGACCATTGTTGTACCATGCGTTGATATTATAAGGATCCTG
>CAIVSG010000252.1 GCA_903908555.1 uncultured Chlorobiaceae bacterium
CGCGCACCTCCACCCTGTCGCCAAGCTCCTTGAAGAGGTCGGAGAAAGGCCATGGTGTGTAGATGGTCCAGTTGGCCATATCGGGATCCCAGTCTTTACAGAGCTGGTAGGTCTCTTCAATGGTTTCAGGGGTTTCGTGCTCAAGGCCCATGACAAACTGTGCTTCAGCCACGATTCCATTTTTCTGCAGCAACTTGATGGCAAGCTTGTTCTCTTCGATGGTGGTCTCTTTGCGGAAGCGGTTCAGGTTCATCTGGCTTGCAGCTTCTGTGCCGAGCGAAACATGAACCAGGCCTGCCTTACGGAAGAATGGCAGCAGATCGGCATCGCGCATGATGTCGGTCACACGGGTGTTGATACCCCAGGTAACATCAAGTTTGCGGTCAATAAGCTCCTGGCAGAGTGAAACAAACTTCTGCTTGTTGATGGTTGGTTCTTCATCAGCAAGGATAAAAAAGCCCACTTTGTGCTGTTTGACCAGTACCTCAATTTCATCGACGAAAAGCTTTGGACTGCGGGCACGGTAGCGGCGCCAGAACTGCCATTGTGAACAGAAGGTGCAGGTAAATGGGCAGCCTCTTGCAAAGTTTGGAACCGCAAGGCGGCAGTTCAGAGGAGTGTAAATGTATTTATCCCAGTCGTAAAGGCTCCAGTCGGGGGAGAGTGTATCAAGATCTTCAATGACCGGATGAGCAGCCGTTGCAAACACCTTGCCATCGTTGTCGATATAGGCGATGCCGGTAATCTCTCCACGGTTCTGCATATCGGTTCCTGCGGCAATCTCCCTGATGAGGTTGACGGTTACCTCTTCGCCTTCACCGCGAACAACATAATCGGTTTCAGGCGCTTCAGTGAGTACCTGTGGATACATGAAGGTTGAATGGATACCACCCATGATCGTTCTGATCTTCGGATTCACCTTCTTGGCAAGCTTCATGATATCTTGTGCCTTGAAGATCGAAGGAGTGATATTGGTTGCCATCACCACATCAGGCATATTCTTACGGATGATCTCCTCAATCTGGTCGTCAGGAATGTCATCGGCCATGGCGTCAACAAATTTCACCTGATCGAATCCTGCCTTTTTAAGGGCGCCACCGATATAGGCGACCCAGCTTGGCGTCCAGTTACCGGCAATTTCGGCTCCCCCTGAATGATAATTTGGCTGAACCATCAGTATTTTCATCGGTCTCCATCCTCCAGATTTGTTATTACGAAATAGGGACTGCAGTACATTACAAAGAAAACCTTGGTTTGTCTGATAAAAATCCCTGAATTATTAATTTACAACTTTTTTATAAAATTCTCATAAGCTATTAACCACAACGCCCGTCACTTGTGTGATGCGTTCATAAGCATGGTGTGATAAAATCCAAAACTTATTTTTTCCCGACTTTTCACTTTCATCCCGGCTGCATCCATAGCCTTGTGCATTTCCTCATCCCTGATCATCTGGATGGTTGTACGGCGTTCCTTTTTCGGAAAAAAACCGCCAAGCCAATGCTGGAAAGCAAGAATGTTGTTGTAAGGAGCATAGGTGAATATGACCGAACCTTTTGTCAGGCTGCTCAGGTTCTGGAATGCCTGGGCAAATCCTTCAGCAGGGTAATGGATCAGTACATCAAAGC
>CAIVSG010000253.1 GCA_903908555.1 uncultured Chlorobiaceae bacterium
GCATGCCCATGAAGCAAGATTAAAAATTTGTAATGGTTCATGTAAGTATTATAATGTACCAAGTCATGACAGAACTTCAACTGCTATAAATTTCCCTGGTTAGTACATGGGCAGAGTTATTGCGATTGCAAACCAGAAAGGAGGGGTTGGAAAAACAACCACTTCCGTAAATATAGCCGCCTCTATTGCTATTTCTGAGTTTAAGACATTACTTATCGATATCGACCCTCAAGCCAATGCCACGTCCGGTTTTGGCCTGGAAATAGGCGATGAAATCGATAATACTTTTTACCAGGTTATGGTAAAAGGCGGCAACATCAAGGATGCTATCAAGTCTTCCAGTATTGAGTATCTCGATGTTCTTCCTTCCAATGTCAATCTCGTCGGAATGGAGGTCGAGCTGGTCAATATGAAAGAACGCGAGTATGTGATGCAGAAAGCGCTCAAGGGAATTCGCGCCCAGTACGATTATATCATTATCGACTGTCCGCCATCATTAGGGCTGATCACGCTTAATTCGCTTACAGCCGCTGATTCAGTGCTTATCCCGGTTCAGGCAGAATATTATGCACTTGAGGGCTTGGGAAAGCTGCTCAATACCATCAGTATTGTCCGAAAGCACCTTAATCCGAAACTGGAAATTGAAGGTGTACTGGTTACCATGTACGATGCGAGACTTCGTCTTGCTTCACAGGTAGCCGAAGAAGTCAAGAAGTTTTTCAAAGACAAGGTTTATAAAACCTATATCCGCAGGAATGTTCGCCTTTCTGAAGCGCCAAGTCATGGTAAACCTGCGCTGCTTTACGACGCCCAGAGTATTGGATCGAAAGACTATCTCGATCTGGCACAGGAGATTTTTGAAAGAGACGGCAATATTAAAAAATTTAAAGTCCGGCAGTAGCAGCTGACCGGTTAGCTGGTGGGGATATGACAAAAAAAGCACTGGGAAGAGGGTTGAAGGCGCTTATTCCTGACGAAGGATTTGATTCCGGCCCAAGGGATGAGGAACGGGAGCTTGCCCAGGATGGGAGTATTGGCAGCCTGCCGGTCGAAAAAATACGTGCGAACCCGTTTCAACCCCGCAAAGAATTTGATGAAAATGCTCTTGAAGAGCTGAAAAACTCAATCATTGAAAATGGAGTCATACAGCCGGTAACCGTGTGCAGGGATGGTGACGGCTATCAGCTCATCAGTGGAGAACGTCGGCTCAGAGCAGTACAGCAGGCTGGATTTAAATTTATTCCTGCCTATGTTATTGAGGCTCATGATGATTCAAGTAAGCTGGAGCTGGCACTAATCGAGAATATTCAGCGCGAGGATCTTAATGCCATAGAAGTCGCACTGGCCTTAAAAAGCCTCACAACTAAATGCCGTCTGACTCAGGACGAGATAGCGAAGAAAGTTGGCAAAAACCGTTCGACGGTCAGTAATTTCCTCAGGCTTCTCAAGCTCCCGTTACAGATTCAGGACAGCATCCGCAACAGGGAAATATCCTCAGGACATGCAAGGGCGTTGATTAACCTCCCGGGTGAGCAGCAGCAATTGAAGGTATGGAAACAGATTCTCAGCCGTCAGCTTTCAGTTCGTCAGACCGAAGCACTGGTTAACCGGATGTTCAGGGATCAGACAAAACCATTAGCGCCCGACTCATTCGAGCGCTCTTCCCACGTTACCCAGCTTGAGTCCCATCTTCGAGATAAGCTTGCAACAAAGGTTCGTATCGTTGAAAAGAAAGGTGGAAAGGGCGAAATTCATATTCAGTATTTTTCGAATGACGATCTCGACAGGCTTCTGGATATTATGAATTAAGTGTGAAAAGAGGCCAGTTTCGGCTGGAGTTTTTTCACCGTAAACGTTAAGTACAGCAATAATTATGAGGTTTACTCTTGTTGGAAATGGCAGAATGGGTAAGCAGGTCGCTAGTGTGATCAGTCAGTCTGGATGCCACGAAACTGTCGCAGTTCTCGATGTGGATACCCCTGTTGTTTCCGAGGTGTTTCATGGCAGCGATGCCATTATTGATTTTACAGTCAGAGAGGCATTTCTCGGTAATTTGCCAGCCATGCTCTTGTCCGGGGTTCCCATTATAGTAGGCACAACAGGCTGGGATGATGTCATGGATGATGTCAAAAAAAAGGTCTCCGATGCTGGTGCCTCACTTCTCTATTCAGCCAATTTCTCGCTTGGAGTGAACATCTTCCTCAGAAGCGTGCGCGAAGCAGCACGGCTCATTGCTCCTTTTACCCAGTTTGATATTGCTTTTGCAGAGCAGCATCACACCGCTAAAGCTGATTTTCCGAGTGGAACCGCTCTCAGAGCAGCTGATATAATTTTGTCGGCAAACAGCCGAAAAAAAACCATTGTCCGTCAGCTCTCGGAGGACAGAAAGCTTGCTCCTGATGAACTGCAGGTCGCAGCTCTAAGGCTTGGAGGTGTGTTCGGAAAACACACAGCCTTTATTGATTCTGATGCCGATGAAATTGTGATTTCGCATACGGCGAAAAACCGTTCAGGTTTTGCGTCAGGTGCCGTTGAAGCTGCCGGTTGGCTTGCCCTTCGTCATAAAACCAAACCGGGATTTTATACTATGGATGATTTTTTAAATGAACTGCTCTCGTGAAGATATATGGCTATTGAAAATGTGAAATCTACTCTCTCTTTGAAAGGAAAGCTTTATTGTGTTTTGATTGGTGCCGCTATTATTATTTTGACGACAACCATTCCCTATCTGACGCTGCTTAATGTTTTTCTCTTTGCAGGTATCTTTCTTGCCGGTACAGTCGCGCTTCATCAGACCATCATGCGTTTTCAGGTCCGCTTGACGTTCAACCAGGCGTTTGCTTTCGGGTGTCTTGCCGGTTTGGTGGGAGGCGTGCTGTCAGAAGGGATAACCTTTATTCTGATGGAACTTTTCAATTACAGACCGGGGACGGAAAGTCTTGCTCTTGTCATTGACTGGGCGCTTCAGATTGCAAAAGGGCGACCTGAGGTTCAGCAGCAGGTGCAGGCACTTGTTGCGGCAGAGAAACTTGCTCTTACGCCTGTAAAGTTAAGCTTCGTTGATATTCTGATGAACATGGTCTTTTCCGGTGCGTTTTATGCGCCGATAACCGGCCTTGGAGGAGCATTCGCCGTTCTTCGGCTTAAGCGCAAAGCAGCCAAGGAGTGAATATCCCAAAAGAATTCTCCTGCATTTACAGTGTCCACAGAGAGGTCAGTTTGAGATCTCTCTTATTGACCTTCAAGCCTTCACGGTAGAGTTTATAAGCATCAAGCACTCCGTTTTCCGTTCTGAAATGAGTTTCAAGCAGGTCGTCCTTCAGGTAACGGTAGGTATCAAGGCCACATGCTGCTGGTTCAGAAGATGTTGATGCAGCCATCCAGGAATAGAAGCTCAGGCTGATTCCGCTCTCGAAAGCTGAGCTGAAAACCGTAAGCAGATTGTGTTTTTTTGCCCACCGGGCCAACTCAAGCGTCACCGATATTCCACCCAACCGGTTTGGTTTCAGAATCAGTGCCGAAAGAGCTCTGGCGGGTATGTGATCAAGCAGTTCCGGCTTTTGCCATAGAGTTTCGTCCAGCGCAGAGCCGATAGCAGTTTTTGCATGAAACTCACCGATTTCTTCAGCATTCGTAAGGGGCTCTTCAATATAGGCAATGATTCCTTCTGGAATCTCTCCTGCCAGGTAGAGTGCTTCATCCAGTGAGAACGACTGATTGGCATCCAGTCGCAGCTCAATAGTGGTTCCAAAAATGTTGTGCAGGGCCTCAATGCTTCGGATGCCACTTTCACTATTGCCAGCTGAGATTTTGAGCTTGAAAGTGCGGTATCCGATATTGAAATAGTTCTCTGCTCTTTGTATGACCTGCATGGTATCTCCAAAGAGCAAAGCATTGACCGGAACAAGTTGTGACGGAGCTGCCGCTCTATCGGAAAAAGCAGGAGCCTTTCCAGAGACCGCCGTATCAAGGTTGATCATGGCCATTTCAAGACCTGTGCGTACCGACGGGAAGAGTCCGTCATGGAGAACACGGTGATCGATTATCTCGTATTTTGAAAGCACCTCCAAAAGCTGCTCTTCGGCAGATTCAAGGCTCTCCTGGTGCAGACCTGGAAGAGGAGCAATTTCACCATAGCCGGTGTGCTCCTCTCCAGAAGTTTTCAGAGCAACTATAATACCTTCCCTTAGCAGCTGCCGATGCCCTTTTACAGTTATAGCCTCAGTAAAAGGGACAGCATAGCTGTAGAGAAGTGCATGGGTTGCATTCAAGGTCTTTTTGGAAATTTACTGAAATCCGGTTTTCGTTTTTCAACAAAAGCATTTTTTCCTTCCTGAGCCTCTTCACACATGTAATAGAGCATCGTGGCATTTCCGGCAAGTTCCTGCAGTCCGGCCTGTCCGTCACAATCCGCATTGAGTGCCGATTTAATGCACCTGATGGCGAGTGATGAGTTTGCAAGTATTTCACGACACCACTGCACGGTTTCTTTTTCAAGCTGCTCAAGCGGTACAACAGTGTTCACCAGTCCCATCGAAAGGGCTTCAGCAGCATTGTACTGCCGGCACAGGTACCATATTTCGCGAGCTTTTTTCTGGCCGACAAGACGCGCCATATAGCTTGCTCCCCATCCACCATCAAAAGAGCCTACTTTTGGACCGGTCTGGCCGAAGATGGCATTATCGGCCGCAATGGTAAGATCGCAGAGCATATGCAGTACATGTCCGCCACCGATTGCATACCCTGCGACCATGGCAATGACCGGTTTAGGGCAGGTGCGGATATCACGCTGGAAATCAAGGACATTAAGGCGGTTGATGCCTTTGGCATCTGCATAGCCGGCATAACCGCGAATTTTCTGGTCACCTCCCGAACAAAACGCCTTATCCCCGGCACCGGTCAGAATGACAACCCCGATGGTCTCATCGTTTCTCGCTTCAGAAAGTGCTGTAATCATCTCCTCCACAGTCTGAGGGCGAAATGCGTTTCGTACTTCCGGGCGATTAATGGTGATTTTTGCAATCCCTTCGGCTTTATGGTAGAGGATATCGGTAAAATCACCTGTTTGTATCCAGTTTACAACGCTCATAAGTGCTATTCTTCTTGCTGGTTGAAAAAAAATTTCAGACGATCCAGAAACAATTCCTTGTTTTCAAGTTGCAGGGTATGACCGCAATGAGGAAAAATATCAAGATCAGATCCAGGGCATAACTTAACCATTTGACGACCAATCTCAACGTAGCGCTCATCTTTTTCCCCTGCAAAAAGCCTTACCGGCACCCTGTTATGCTGCAGCGCCTCCCATTGTGAACCCTGCCGTCCTGTTCCGAGCACTCTCAATGCCAGAGCGAGGTTCCGGGGGTCATTGATTTTTCGTTCACTCTCAACTTCTTTAAATATAGAGTGATGTTTAAGTGTTGAAAAAAGCGGCTGATCATACCATGCCGTAATGAACCCATCAAAATTCCTTTCAATTTTTCTTGCAACCTTTTCATCATGCTCCTGCCGCTTGATCTGTTCTTCTATTGTCATGAGTCCTGGAGAAGCAGAGACGATAATGGTTTTGGTAAAAAGCTCCTGGTAACGAAGTAGAAGAGCAAGTGCAAGACGTCCTCCCATCGAATAACCGACAAGATAGCTTTTCGGGGAAGCCGACTCTTTCAGCAGTTCAGCAAGAGCGTCTACTGTCTGTTCAAAAAAACCGTCGTTCGGTGGATTCTCTTCAAAGCTTGCCTTACCGTGCCCGGGAAGGTCAACCATCATACAGCAGTAGTCCTGAGAAAGCTGCCTGGCCATTGGGAGCCAGTCACTGCCCGACCCCAGAAACCCGTGGAGAAAGATGATCCGGGGAAGTGAGATATTTCCGACGGTCAGAATATGGAAAGGAACGCCCTGTATGGATCTCTGCATGGTAATGGACTCTGTTGAACAAGGATTGCCTGCTAACAATCTACCGGTAAAGATAGTGATCGGCAAGGGCACTGATTCTTGCCTGCAGTGCACGATGCTGCTGCAGATTTTCCTGCCGGGAGCCTTTAACTTCTATAACGGTGCTTCGATTACTTGCGGATGCAGCTGTATAGATTTCGCTGAATTCACTGTTTGTCTCGGGGCATGCATAGTCCACACCAAAGGTTTCTGCAGCCGAGTGGATGCTGTAGTTCTGTGGTGTGGCAAAATGGGTCTCAAAAATATCGCTGTATTCTGAAACAGGCAGGAATGAGAAAATCCCTCCGCCGTTGTTGTTCAGGACAATGATCTGAAGTGGAAAACTCAAGGTGCTGAGCAGTGAAAGCGCATTTAAGTCGTGCAGGAAGGCGATATCGCCGATAATCAGTGTCGCCGCTTTACGATATCCTTCAGCAAAGCCGGCTGCAGTCGAAAGAATACCGTCTATCCCGCTTACTCCCCGATTGATGCCGCACCTGATGCCGTTATGATGCCCGTTGAACGCATAGGTGTCCATATCTCTGACCGGCATGCTGTTTGAAATGAAGAGCAACTGCTCTGTAGTGATAAGACGTGAGGTAAGGCGTGCCGCGGATATTTCGGTAACTGGTTGCAAGGGGAGGGTTTCAGCATCAATCTCCTCACCGGCGCGCCTGAAAAACTCTTCAGCACTCTCTGTTTTTATGCCGGATACCGCAGTACGTGATCCTTTGAGGCTTGCTGAGGCATGTACAAGTGAAGCTTCAATGCTGAGGGTTACGTTATGATCGGGAGAGAACCGGTTGGCATGGGGTCGTACAACAATATAGTGTTCTGGATTCCATTCAATGAGAGCAGAGGCAGGATGTTTTGCGATAATATGACCACCGAAATGGAGTACCAGATCAGGCCTGAAGTGTCTGGTAAATCCTGACGACTGAAACGCCAGTTGCCATGGTTGCACTCCATCGCTCAGACGTATTCCCGATGAGAGATCAGCATAGAGAGGTACCTGCAGATCCCGGGCAAGTTCCCTGACCGCGTCACCCTCTTCTTTACTATGCATGCTTCCGGCAATGATCAGAGGCTGTTTTGCTTTTGCAAGCGTTTCGCGAACAACTGTCACAGTTCCTGCACCCGGATGGTGTTCCGGGAATGCCGATAAGCCTGAAGGGTTGCCTGTTTTCAGCCACTCCTGCATTGGCTCAAGCCACGGGTCGTTCAAATCGAAACTTTCAGGCTCAAGAGGTTCTCTGAACGGCTGGTTGAGATGTACCGGCCCTGCAGGTGAACCAACCGCTTTAGCGACCGCGTATGCTAATGTGGAGAGCAGAGCGTTAAGGTGCACCTCTCTTGAAGGCAGAGGAAGCTGCATATTCCATCGGGTATAACTTCCGAACATGCCCTCCTGGCGTATGGTCTGGTTCGCGCCACACTCAAGCAGTTCAAAAGGGCGGTCGGCAGAAAGAATAATCATCGGTTGAAGGTCCATGGATGCCTCTACAACAGCGGGGAAGTAGTTTGCAACAGCAGTCCCTGATGTGCAGACAAGCACTGCCGGCCTGCCTGTAGCACGGCCATAGCCAAGGGCAAAAAAGCCTGCTGATCGTTCATCAGCAAACATTTTCCAGCGGGCTTTCGGATTCCTTGCAACGGCAACGGTAAGCGGTGTTGAACGTGAACCGGGTGAGATACAGAAAAAGTCCACACCATGCCGGATCAGTTCTTCAATGACGATGAAGCTCCACAGTGAGGTTATTTCGGGAGCACTCATACTTCCTGGCGGGTTATAGCCAGAATATCTCCAATTTTCTGATCGACCTCTTCCCATTCGGAATAGGGATTTGAGCCTTTTACAAGGCCGGCACCAGAGTAGAGATAGGCAAAACGACCATTGACAAGAGCTGATCGAATAGCAACCGAAAATTCGGCGGCATCCTGGCTTATCCAGCCCACAGGCCCCGCATACCAGCCGCGGCTGAATGGTTCCAGATTCATGATATGTTTCATGGCCTTTTGCTTCGGCACACCGCCGACAGCAGGGGTAGGATGAAGAAGTTTCAGGACTGCGCTGTCATTCTGGAATTCAGGTTTAAGCTTGGCCGCAAAACTGGTGTAGAGGTGAGCAAGTCTGTTAAGCTGCAGAACCTGAACCTCTTTTTCCATAGCAATATCACTGCAAATCTTGAGCAGCTCCTGATAGATCATGTCCTTGACGAATTTATGCTCCCTGATATCTTTTTCTGAATTAAGAAGTGCTTCAGAAGCCTGAATGTCCCCGCCATTGATAGTCTCTTTCGAAAATGTTCCGGCGAGTGCCTCAGTAAGGAGCAGATCGCTGTCTCTTTTGTAAAGCCGTTCCGGGCTGAAGCTGAAAAACGCATGATGTTCCTGGGGTTCAAAGTAGAACCTGTAGACCGCATTTTGCGGAAAGGGATAATGAAGCAAAAAAAGAAGCGGTGAAAAACTGCTGCTGAATTCAAGAACAGTCTGTCGGGCAAGCATTATTTTATCCATGCCGCCTGAATTAAATGTCTCCAATGCTTTATGACATTGTTCAATCCAGTTTCTTTCATCCGGATTATAGGAGAGATCCAGCAGTTCCGGCAGTTTCAACGTTGAACAATCGGCATCGCAAATAATGCGGTCAAGCATTTCCGTGATAGCACTGATTTTTGTTTCGGGCTTTACACCGCTTTCAATCGAAAGGTGGCATGAAAGAGAATAGGTGTTATGCTCAAAGGTCAGCTGGATAAGCGGAAGCACAAATGAAAACGAGGAAAATTTATCCCAGATCTGGTTTTGATGTTCCTGGTTGTTAAAGTTGAATCCTCCGAAATAGCGCGCGCCGGGATTTTTATCCGCAACAGAAATTCCGAATTTCTGGAAACATGCATCATTATCTCCGGACTCATCCAGCGCAATGCTATCGGCAATACCAATGCCTGCTACTGAAAAATCCTTTTCCCGGTTTGTCCAAAAGAGTTTTGGATATACCGCCTGACGGCAAAGCCAGCCTGTCATATCCAAAGGCTGTACCGGCTGAGAAAACGTTACAAGGAGGTTTTTTTCAAGGCCATCAGACAAGGCACTCTTGTAATCAAAAAGGGTTAAAGCCTCTTTAAGCCGTGAAACTGCCTCTTGTATTGATAAAGATTCCTCTGAAGATATAATGATATTCTGGTGCTCACTCATATGCGTTTATCGGCATTGAAACTCTCAAACAATTCTCTATTGCACTCTCTGGTAACAAATTGTACAACAATTTTGCAATAATGGTTTCCAGTCGAAAAAAAACTTTGATTTCAGTCTTTGATTGCAAAAACTGTTTCGTGATCACGACACTCTTAAATCACCGTATTTGATCTTTTTTGAAATGTTTTTGCAGTGAGACAGCAAGATAATTGTTTTTCTTAAGAAGCCATTCATAAATCGCCTGAGCTTCAGCTCTTTGTCCTGTATTGAGATAGCAGATGGCAAGGTTGTAGTGTGCCTCAGTAAATGATTCACTGTTGTCAATGGATTCGCTATATGATTTTGCCGCTTTGTCAAACTCTTTAAGCTGCATATAGGCATTGCCGATATCGTAGAGTGTCAGGGAGTCTTTTGGAGCATGCTCAAGATGTTTTTGAAAATATTTCAGTGACTCTGCATAGTTTTTCTGGTTGAAAGCAATAGCACCAAGAGCATGGTAGGCATCATCAAGTTTTGGATTTATTGCAAGCGCACTTTTGTATGCCTCCTTCGCCTCGCTGTAGCGTTCGCTGCGCGCATATCCCTGCCCGAGAAGGATGTAACCCCCTGCATCTTTCGGGTTTTTCCAGACTTGCTGCTGCAGGTTTTTCAGTTCATTCCCCGAGCGGTTGCATGAAGTCAGCAATGTCAGACTGCCAAGTAAAATGCATACGAGCAGTCGTTGAATGCCGGCTTTTAAATGTGGGATGTAAAATGTCATAGTGCGTCAATATAATCACTCATCCAGTGATCTGCCAATCTTGATTAAGCCTGCCCCTGATTTTATGGAAAAAATTTCCTATTGGTCAACAGTGTCCGTAACTTATTTCATGTGCATTAACACTCATGCAAGCTGATTACAATAAATATTAATTGCCAATACAATGAAAAAAGAGATACAGGTTAGCGGTATGAACTGCGGCAGTTGTGAGATGCTTATCACAGAAGCACTTGAGGATCTTGAAGGGGTGATAGATGTCAATGCCTCTCATCTCAAAGGTATTGTTTCAGTTGATTTTGATCCGAACATGGTAAACATATCGACCATTGCATCTGTTATAGAGGAGCAGGGATTCAAGATAAAATCGTGATTATCTTCTAAGGTTTTATACTCATAAAACATAAGAACGGAAAGTATCATGGCACTTGAAAAAACAGAGCGTCTTGCTGTCCTCATCGACGCCGATAATACCCAGGCCACAATTATAGAAGGTCTTCTCGCGGAGGTTGCAAAGTATGGCACATCAAGCGTTAAAAGGATCTACGGAGACTGGACATCAACCGCGCTGAGAGGCTGGAAAGAGGTGTTGCTGGATTATTCTATACAGCCTATACAGCAGTTTGGTTACACCAAGGGAAAAAACGCAACCGATAGCGCTATGATTATTGACGCTATGGACCTGTTGTATACTGGAAAGTTTCAGGGATTCTGCATCGTCTCCAGTGACAGTGACTTTACAAAACTGGCATCGAGAATCAGGGAGTCCGGTCTCTATGTGTATGGGTTTGGAGAGAAAAAAACACCGTCTGCCTTCGTTTCCGCTTGTGACAAGTTTATTTATATCGAAGTTTTGCGGGCCAAAATCAATGAAAATGAGTCCATTGCTAAAAAGTCATCAGCAGAACTCAAGCAGGATACCCGACTGGTGCGTTTATTGAGAAATGCCGTTGAAGCCTCATCGGACGAAAGCGGATGGGCTCATCTTGCAACAACAGGCAGCAATATCGCAAAACAGTCACCTGAGTTTGATCCGCGCAATTACGGCTACATCAAGCTTGGAGAATTACTGGCAGCTACAAAACTATTCGATTTCGATGAGCGAATTACCGGAGAAGGTCAATCAAAAGCAATCTACGTTCGTGATAAACGCAAAAAGGACTGATGCATTCTAACTTGAATATGGAGTTTTATTATGAGACAACTCAGGGTGATTATACTTCTATTTGTCATGGGATTATTACTTCCGTTTACTGAGGGTTATGCGGTTGATCTTCCCGGTTCGAAAGATCATCCCTTGCTCAAACGGTTTGCTGGATCGGAAATTGTCGGCTATCATGTCAAGCGGTTTGATGAGTACGAATTGCAGACATCAACATTCAACCGCTATAATTTAGAAACCAAAAAGCGTGAATATGCTGCTCCTTCCCTGAAACCTGAAGGCCGACTGACACGGATATGGTATGAGGTTCCCGGTGATGTCGGTTCTCTCGAGGTGTTCAGGAACTATCTCAATGAACTCAGAAGCAAAGGATTTGTTATCCTCTACGATTCAAAAAAAGACCCCGCCGCCACTCAGTGGAACAACTACCTCGCTCCATTCGGCTCCATGGATATAGAGACCAACCGCGCTAAATATATTTTTTTTGCAGCTGAGCGGGTAGGTATTTGTGTCGCTAGCGCTAAAATGAACAGGCCTGATGGCAATGTCTATGTCCACTTGACCGTCGTGGAGTGGGGGAAGGCTGATCCGGTGTTCAAGGCAAAGCGGGGTGCTTATGTAGCTGTGGATATTATTGAGACCCAGCCGTTGGTTCAAAAAATGGTAACGGTAACAGCCGATCAAATTTCGAACTCCCTTAATAGTACAGGAAAGGTATCTCTCTATGGCATTTATTTCGATACGAATAAATGGGAAATAAAACCAGCCTCTCGTCCGTCTCTTCAGGAAATTGCGAAACTTATGAAACAAAAGCCGGCATTGAAGCTGCATGTTGTTGGTCATACCGATAATGTTGGGGGGTATGAGTTTAATATGGGCCTATCAAAACACAGGGCTGATGCGGTTGTTGCATCTCTCGTAAAAGAGTACGGTATACCGGCAACTCGTTTAACAGCAAATGGCGTCGCTTATCTTGCCCCTGTTGCTCCTAATACTGCAGAAGCTGGACGGGAAAAAAACCGTCGTGTGGAGTTGGTACCGAGGTAAAGTATTGCTTCTTGCAAATGCGGTGGAGGAAAAATAAAAAGGCACTGCATAGCAGTGCCTTTTAACTTTTTTGCGGAGCTGACGGGGTTCGAACCCGCGACCTCCTGCGTGACAGGCAGGCGCTCTAACCAAACTGAGCTACAGCTCCTTGAAAGAGGAATTAATGTATAGAGCTGATGCATAATATCCAAAAAGTATTTTCCTTTTTTTTCTGTTTATCTTGCTGGCGATAAAGAGAAAGATATTTTATCAGCGTATTGTTTTTATTGCAGTTATAGACTTTTGTCCCTCTTTGTGGGTGTATTTTTTTTCTCCCTGCCGGCAATTTTTAAAATATGAGCAGGAGAGTCTCTTTTCACGGTCAATGAGAGCAAAGCAATAGTTGAAAAAATAACGGTTTTTCGCTCACCGTATTTGGCTGGATTTTTATAACTTTGTTCGCTATGAACGAACACGATTGTACTAGCGTGTTCAAGCAGTGAAACACGTTGTTTTTTTTAGCGGTAAATGCTTTAAAACAATCAATACAGCACACTTATGCCAGATACCGATTTCAGAAATTCTCTTACAGTTACCGATAACCGTACGGGTCAATCCTACGAGATTCCAATTGATCAGGGTGCTATCCGCTCCGCTGAGCTTCGTCAAATCAAGGTTTCACCTGATGATTTCGGTTTATTGGGTTATGATCCCGGTTATTTGAATACTGCTTCCTGCAAGAGCCAGATCACCTATATTGATGGTGATAAAGGAATCTTACGTTACCGTGGGTATCCAATCGAGCAGCTTGCCGAAAAAAGCACCTTTCTTGAAACCGCATACCTTCTTATCAAGGGTGAACTCCCTGACAAGGAACGACTCGCCGTTTGGACATATAATATCCGGCACAATACTTTGACACATTCAAATGTGATCAAGTTTATGGATGGATTCCGCTATGATGCCCATCCAATGGGAATTCTTGTTGGTACCATCGGTGCATTGTCGACCTTTTATGCTGATGCCAAGAATATTGCCGATGAAGAGTCACGAAAGCTGCAGGTTCGCCGTCTTATCGGTAAAATACCTACTATTGCAGCAATGAGTTACCGCCACAGCATGGGCTTTCCCTATATTCTTCCAGAGGATGACTTGAGCTATACCGGCAATTTTCTGTCGATGATGTTCAGGATGACTGAGATGCACTACAAGCCGAATCCAGTTCTTGAGCACGCTCTTGATGTTCTTTTTATTCTCCATTCCGACCATGAACAGAACTGTTCAACCAGTGCGGTAAGAGCTGTCGGCAGTTCAGGTGTTGATCCCTACTCCGCCCTCGCTGCAGGTTGTGCTGCGCTTTACGGGCCTTTGCACGGCGGAGCAAATGAGGCGGTTATTCACATGCTCAAAAAAATTGGTTCTCTTGACAAGGTGCCTGCTTTTATTCAATCAGTCAAAGATGGTCAAGGACGCTTGATGGGATTTGGCCACAGAGTCTATAAAAATTATGATCCAAGAGCGAAAATCATTAAGGACATTGCTTTTAATGTCTTTGAGGAAACCGGTCGCAGCCCTCTGCTCGATATTGCTCTTGAACTTGAAAGAATAGCACTTGAAGACGATTATTTTGTAAGTCGCAAGCTCTATCCTAATGTTGATTTCTATTCTGGTCTGATCTATCAGGCTATGGGATTTCCTCTTGACATGTTTCCCGTACTTTTTGCAATCGGTCGGGTTCCAGGATGGCTCGCGCAGTGGACCGAGCAGGTCAGGGATCCGGAACAGAAAATCGCAAGACCCCGCCAAATCTATCTCGGAGAAGACGAGCGGGCATATATGCCGATTGAAATACGTCCGAAAAACAGGATTGATGAGCAGAAATTCGGCATCTGCAGACTATAGTTCTTTTTTAATGATCTCAGCATGATCGAATTGATCATCAGATTGAAGGTTTGAATAATATTACGAACATATTTTATGTCGGTCACAACAAAAGATGTTGCCTATATCGCTGAATTGGCGAGGCTCAGGTTTACTGATGAGGAGATGCTGACGATGACCAGCGAACTCA
>CAIVSG010000254.1 GCA_903908555.1 uncultured Chlorobiaceae bacterium
CCATCAGCTTTGCCAACGGAGAGACCAGCAAGATGCTGACGTTCAATGTTGCCGGTGACACCGCTGTTGAAACGTCCGAACGCTTTAATGTGACCCTGTCGAGCGCCAGCAATGCGACGCTTGGCACCAGCAGTGACTACGGAGCCATAAACAATGATGATGTTGCCGCACCGGCAGTTATAAGCATCGCTTCCACCATAGCTGACACCGTTAAAAACGAAGGTAACAGCGGCAGCACTCCTTTTACGTTCACCATCAACCGTAGCAATGGTATCGGAGCTTCGAGCGTCAATTACACCGTCATAGGTGCAAGCGACAGCACTCGCAGTGCTGCGTCTGCCAACGACTTTTTTGGCGGCTCATTGCCCTCAGGCACAATCAGTTTTGCCAACGGCGAGACCAGCAAATCACTGACTATCAATATTGCTGGCGATACAACCGTGGAATCCGTTGAATTATTCAAAGTTAGTTTGTCCACTCCATCCAATGCCACCTTGGGCAACAGCTCCGAAATAGGAGTCATTAATAATGATGATGGTGGTGGTGGAACTACCGATAACACAGCACCAATACTGACAAACTTGTCTCCTGCTGATGAAGCAGGTAATGTCGCGGTGGGAGCTAATATTGTGTTAACGTTCAACGAGGCGGTACACACAGGAACGGGTATTATTCATCTCGACAATTTCACGAAAGGGGGCGGACGCGACATCAGCGTTTCTGACACCACTCAGGTGAGTTTTTCGGGTAATACCATGACCATCAATCCCGTAGATGATTTGACCAATGGCAACCACATCGAAGTCACTTTCAGTGCTGGAGCGGTATTTGATTCAGCAGGCAACAGTTTTGCGGGTCTTGCAGCAGGTGTGTTGGACTTCACGACTACAGGCGTTACACTTGGTACAACTCAATTAAATACATTGAGCGCTCTGACAACTGCTAAAGCTGGTACAGAAAGTTTTCAGGATAGTATAAGCAGTAATTCTGTCACAAGTATTCATGTTCAGAATATCGGAGCGGATGCAGGTCAGCATGTACAGTGTGTTGTTTATGTCCAAGATGCCCGTTACGGCAATATCCCTGGTAGCTGGGGATGCCCTAAAACTGTTTTTAATACTGTTGGAACTTATGGCGGAACTTATAAAGATTTTCACGTTGGAGTTATCCCAATAGTAGGTTCAGCCTTTCTTAGTCCTAATGGAACGTATGGACACACTGGTATTATCACAGCTGTTGATACGGTGAGAACCGTAAATACTGATGGTTCTATCCATGATCAATACAAAATAACCTATAGGGCCGCAAATGAAAACGGTCGTACTGTGGAGCAAGGAGGAGAAGCTCCGCCCAAAGATGTAATAGTTTATAAAGATTTTTTAAGCCTTGATTGGAAATATCTTTATGGCACAGAAGCAGATTATACCCATGACGTTGGTGCCATTAACTCAGAAATCACTGCTATGCTTCACAATGGCTTGTTAGTGGGGGAGACCGACACTAACAGCATTAATCAATTGATTAATCGTTTCTTTTTAGCCAACACAGCGGATAAACACGATAGTCTGATTAATTTGGTTGGCTTGTTAGACAGTGAACATGGATCACCCGTTAGTGTCAGTGATTTAGTGAATAGCGACTTGCTTAAGGACGTTTTAGCTGGTGCAAAAGTAGGTGCTAATGGCGATGATTTTCTATCAGGTGATGCAAACAGAAATGTTCTTATGGGTGGGGCTGGCGAGGATAAAATAGATGCTCAAGGAGGAGATGATGTGCTTAGAGGCGGTTTAGGTAGTGATATATTGAATGGTGGTACTGGTAATGACACCATTGATGGGGGTTTAGGTTTTGATACTGCCTCCTATAAAAATATCGCTGGTTCTTTAACTGTTGACTTGAATATCGTCAATCGCTCACAAAACACAGGCGCAGCAGGTAATGACACCCTAATCAGCATTGAAAACGTTTATGGCTCTGACTACAACGACACCTTAATAGGGAATTCTGACCATAACGTGTTGACAGGTGCTTTAGGTAAGGACATCCTGACGGGTGGCCTGGGCTCTGACACGTTTGATTTTAATTCAATCGCCGAAACGGGAAATACCGCCGCTACAGCGGACACCATTGCCGATTTCAAATCCAGCGAAGGTGATAAAATTGATTTATCAGGTATTGACGCTAACCTCACCATGGCGGGCGATCAAGCCTTCACTTTTATCGGCACTGCGGCATTTAGTAGTACAGATGCTACAGGGCAATTACGTTTTGATGCTACCAATCACATCTTGTATGGCAGTACTGGTAATGACAATGTTGCTGATTTTGCTATTCGACTGACTGGTGTAAATACTTTAAGTGTCTCTGACTTTTACCTGTAAAAGTCGTTAGCTCGTAGCGCAGTAGGTTGGGGGGAGCTTGCGAACCCCAACAAAACAACAAGTTATTTAACTAAGGAGAGCTATAAAAACACAGTAAAAAAACTAACCATTAATCACAAAGTTAAATAACTTTCCTGAAAAGGATTAAGCCTTGATGTTGTTGTGCTCCGTCCTGAGGCTGAGCAAAGGCTCAGGTTTGGTATGAATCAAAAGCATTGGGGCTTGGCTTTGAGTTTGCTCGTGCGACTGACGTGGCAGTAGCGTCTGCGCTTAACTATTTTTTTGGGCATTTACGCATCGAAGAAGAGTTCCGCCGGGTGCTATTTCGTAAGTTTCCCTACTTTCTCATCTATATCCCAAACCTTGATGAGTTACTCGTGGTTTCGTTCTTTCATCAGCATCGTGAGCCGGGTGTTTGGTTTGAGAGGTTTAGTAGCTAATTCGTAAAGAACTACTCCCCATGACCATATTTCAATTTCCCCAATTCTCGCTGGAAGCTGCCAAAATATGGGAGGAAATTCCTGCAGAATTCCAGGAGATAATACTCGATAACGTCCTGTGTTCGCATTGTCGTGACTCTGTCAGAATTGTTGATTATTCCGGTTCAGTTGTGGGCGGTGATCTGCTTCTCAAGGGAAACTGCGCAATTTGTGGGCATAAAGTAGCGCGCCTTGTCGAAGGTTCCTGAAGTATGAAAATCTTGCCGGCATTGTGGAGCATTGCACGATATCAGGACAGATCGAGTTTGGGGCCCGGGTGGTGGGTAGGCCATGTGGTGAAAATTGAAGAGAGGTGAGTTATGAAATGCTATGA
>CAIVSG010000255.1 GCA_903908555.1 uncultured Chlorobiaceae bacterium
CACGAATCAGGATTACCACGATTGCGATAACCAGAAGGCCATGAATAAGTCCCCCCATTGTGTAGGAGGTAACGAGTCCTAACAGCCATAGGACCACAAGAATTACAGCAATTGTTTCGAGCATTTTTCTCTCCTTTTGATTGTGAATGTATGGATCAGGATAGCATGGTTTGTCGTCCATTAATCCCTACTATTGTATACAAGATATATATACATTTAGTTCAAAAAGTGATCATCATTTCAGAATATGTGCTTTTTTGGGTTGCTTACTACGTTAATATATATATAATGTTCGTGTATTGATCGTAAGGGGGGGGCAGGCTCGATAACGCATAAAGGGTGCGCAGTCCCTTACACGGTGTCAATGCATCAATAAGACTTCAAGGAGAGCTTGATGAACGGAAATCCGGAAATTATTGGAATTCTCAATGCCTCGACTGCTTACGGGAGCAGGCATCTGAAAAGCTTTTTTGAAGAACTTGCAATTGCTCCAAAATAATATTCTATGCACCGGGATAATGAAACCGTTCGTCTTGAATCATTTAGTGATGGCGTATTTGCTATTGCTATGACTCTTCTTGTCATACAAATCAAAGTTCCTCGCCATGAGGTGGTGGCGGTCAAAGGGCTGGCGCAAGCTGTTGCAGCACTTTGGCCAAGCTATTTAGCCTTTTCGACCAGTTTTATTACCATCCTTGTTATCTGGATACACCACCACTGGATCTTCAAGTTGATCAGAAGGGATGGCCATGCTTTATTTTACTGGAATGGTCTCCTTTTGTTCTTTGTCTCGTTTATACCATTTCCGACGGCACTGTTGTCAGAATACCTTACCGATCCCGAGGCAAAGGTAGCTTCCACCCTCTATTCGGGGACATTTCTGGCTACATCAATTGCCTTATTCGCTCTATGGAGGCACGCGTCACTCCATCTGCTTTCTCCGATAGCATCCGAGGAGAAAGTAGATGAAGCCCTTCAACTCACCAATCAATACCGGTATGCACCTCCACTCTATTTATTGGTGTTCATTTTATCGTTTGTGTCGGAATCGTGGAGTGCAGGACTGTGCTTAATGCTTGCACTATTATTTGCGTTTGGGGGATGGCCGGACAAAGGGCATCATTGATTGCCAAGGGGCAAACATTCACGGTGGCGAAAGAAATAATTACTTTCAGTCGGTAATGCCCTCAACATGGTAATCTTCTGCCTCATACCAGTCGGTTTTATCTGACCAGAGGTTTCCATCCTTCGCTTTCCACTCATAATATGCAGCAACCCTGTTCTGCTCTTCGCGCTCTTCAGAAGTCTGTTGTGATCCCTTGTTTTCACATTTTTTTGCTATGACTATCAGTGCGGTTGACATGGCTTCCTCATTTATTGGTTTTCATAGGTAAGACTCATTTACGATACAGCAGGAAATATATAAAATATGTATGGTTTTAAAAATTCAATAAAAAATCCCTTTCTGTTAAAAAAGAATAATATATGCGCTATAGTATTATTATAAATATAAATAGTTAATTTATTTATTGTTATTGAGGTGTGGTGGCAAAGAAGAGGAAGAAAGTTGAACTATAATGCTATTATATATGTTATATATAATTACTTTAGAGGGGTATCACTATTTGAATGCTGAAGAGTGTGATGAATAGTGGAGGAAACGATAGGGGCAAACACACTGCGTATTGTGTTTGATTTCGGACAATGTGATGCATTCATTCTGGCACTTGTTGCAAACTTAAAAATCTCTGAAATGATTTTAATCAAAGCCAAAACACTTAAAGGTTATCAGCTGAGCAGCCTTGACGGAGAAATCGGAAAGGTCGAAGAGTTCTACTTTGACGACCATCATTGGACTATTCGTTATCTGGTTGCCGACACCGGAAACTGGCTCACGGGCAGGCAGGTGCTCATCTCTCCCTATGCTCTTGGGGCAGTCAACAACATTGAAAAACTCATTACCGTTGATTTAACAAAATCACAGATTGAAAACAGTCCATCATTGGACAGTGACAAGCCTGTCTCCAAACAATTTGAGACAGATTACTACGGGTATTATGGTTGGCCGATATACTGGGGTGCCCCCTATATGTGGGGATATTATCCTTACCTGGAACGTGACAATGAACAATGGAAAAACGTTACAGCCGGTGGTGAAAAACCATGGGATCCCAATTTACGGAGTACGCATCAAGTAACAGACTACCACATTCAGGCTACAGACGGTGAGATTGGCCACGTTGAAGATTTTATCGTTGATGACGAGACTTGGGCGATTCGTTATCTCATTGTCGATACACGAAACTGGTGGCCAGGAAAAAAAGTACTGCTTTCACCACAATGGATCGAAAGTATCAGCTGGGAAGAAGGAAAAGTCTACGTTGACCTTCTCCGCGAGACCGTCATGCAGTCACCTGAATACACAGAGGACTCTCTGCTCACTCGGGAATATGAGACAGGACTTCACAGTCATTACAATCGCCACGGTTACTGGGTCGATGAAAAGACTCCTGAAAAACACTACTGATAAATGAGACGAGTACGCAGTAATCGCTGAAAAGCATAACCATTCGAAATGTTGGGCTTTAATAAATCTAAACAATAACAACCATGTCAAACCTATCAATTAATGAGTATCAGGGTGACCTCCACACTTTCTCGGAAACCATTGGTAAACTTGTCCACTATCAAGTTGAGCTTGTGAAAATTGGAATCAACTCGTCAGCAAACTTTATTGTTTTTGTTGGCACAACTTCGATAAACCTTGCTGGTAACGTCTTATCGGCAGTTAGTCAGGCGTTGGATGGGGTAGTATCAGTGTTTACCTCTAAAAAGTAAGCTGTTGAATTCTTGAATACTGGAAAAGTCATTTGATGCTGTAATAGTTTGAAGAAGGAAAGATGAGTTTTATGAAACAAAACGGAGATACTAATGATTAACTGGGATCAGATTGAAGGTAACTGGAAACAACTCAAGGGTAGAGTGCAGGAGCAGTGGGGTAAACTCACTGATGATGATTTTGATGTTGTGGCAGGCAAAAGAGAGCACTTTCGCGGCAAGATCCAGGAGCGGTATGGCATTGCTCAAGAAGAAGCTGAAAAAATGGTTGACAAATGGGAGAAGAGTGCCGACGACTCATGGTTCTCAAAATGAAGCATTAGTGGGCTGACTTTTTATGGGGCGGCATGATTTGGGGTGCGGTTGAGTTGTGCAAACAATATCCCGTGCCCCATTTTTTCATTATGCCTTTTCGATCAGAACCACCTGTAAAATTCTGATGTATATGAATGCAGGTTTTGAAGAGCTGAAAATTTTCTTTCGTTACATTTTTAATATATTTTATATATATTTTCTGGGATGCAGGGCTTTTTTATCTCGTTGAGTCCGGGTTATTTTTGTTGCTCTTTGGTCATTTTTTCAGGCGTGTGTTATCTCCGCCGTTGTTTATCCGGGAATGTTGTAGCAGAACAGTGAGATGAAGGTCCAGCATTTGTTTTCGATGATGAGCAGATCAATAACAAAACGGAGATCGCAATGCCAACTAACGCCCTTGACTGGGGAATCAGAATCGGTATTCCTGCCGATTTCTGGGTGCTGAAAGAAAAAATGGTCGGCGAATTTATTAAGGCAAACAAGTTGACTGCAGTTACTCATGAAGCTCTGCGCGTCGATGCCCACCCGATTGCCGCTAAGCTGGCTCCAGAAAAAAATAAATCCATCACTGTCGATTACATCCTCAATATCCGTGGAGGCCGCAGAACTCCCCATCTGCACTACAGGGGAGATTTGTACATCCTCGATGCAAAACAATGGCAGTCGTTTTCAGCTCCGCTGTTGAAAGAGTTCGGTAATCGTCTTGCTGCAGCAAATACTATCGGGTTTGAAAATTTTATTGAAATCGGCGAGTCGATCAGCGCTATCAGTCATCTGTGAACTTCAGCAAAGGAGGCATGGGCTCCATGCCTCCTTTGCACTGATTTATTGCATGTATGAAATTTACACTTGCTCTTACTCTGCAGTGCAATCTGGCGTGCAGGTATTGCTACATTGACAAGGATCAGAAGCAGATGAGCCCTGACACTGCAGGGCGTATTGTTGATTTCATCTTTCAGTCCACCCCGCCGGGCGAGAAAATTGATATCGGCTTTTTTGGTGGTGAACCTCTCCTTGAGGTTGAGCTTATCAGAACAATTGTTGGAATGATAACAGGCCACAGGCTTTATGAGAGCCAAAGAGTGCTGTTTTCGGTGATAACGAATGGTACACTTTTTTCTGATGAGATTGCGGCATCCCTGAAACAATCTAAGATCACCATGGGGATAAGTTGTGACGGCCCACCACAGATACATGACTATTCAAGAATTTTTGCTGATGGAAGCGGTAGTTCCGGGATTGTTGAGGCGAACATCAGAAAAGCATTGCGTTTTTTTCCGTTTATGCCTGTCAATGCGGTTTACAGGCCGGAAACGCTACGTTTTCTACCTGAAGTTATTGATTATTTTGCCGGACTCGGCGTCAGGAACATCTACCTTAACCCTGATATTTCTGCTCGATGGACCAGAGAGGATGTTGCAATGCTTCCAGAGCTTTATGGGAGTATCGGCAAGAAGTACATTGAGTTCTACCGGACTGGAGTACCCTGCCATATCAGTCTTATTGACAGCAAAATCGTGGTGATACTCCGTGGAGGTTACCAACCTATGGAGAAATGCCGGATGGGTAAAGGGGAGTATGCGTTTGCTCCTTCGGGAAATGTCTATCCGTGTGAAAGACTTATCGGTTCGG
>CAIVSG010000256.1 GCA_903908555.1 uncultured Chlorobiaceae bacterium
CACGAATCAGGATTACCACGATTGCGATAACCAGAAGGCCATGAATAAGTCCCCCCATTGTGTAGGAGGTAACGAGTCCTAACAGCCATAGGACCACAAGAATTACAGCAATTGTTTCGAGCATTTTTCTCTCCTTTTGATCTTTGAGTTCACACTCCAATCACAAGCAAACTCATGTTTGGTTAATCACTACTGTTACTATATAGTATATATAATTTATTGACAATATATCTGGTTATTTTACTAATAAATGACTTTATGACTAAAATTCGGCATTTTTTATATAATTATTATATATAATCGGCAAATTTGAAAGCAAGATGCTGGAGCGATGGGTAGGGGGATTTAACAGCAGCTATGCTTAGCGCGGATTGTTGAGAACGGGTTGGAATGGTGGCAAATATGCTGAGTCCGCTGGACTGATGTGTCAGGCTTCAGTTTTTTAGCCTGGAAGTGCATTATTCCGTAATTGCCAGTGAGGCAGCAAGGTGCCCCTTGACATCTTTTCTTTGGAGCCTGTGGAGTGTTCAATAGTTTGTTTTGCTGAATAAATATTGAGGGAACACATCAATACTTATTCTATTGTTTTCAGATTTTCCTTTACAGCGCGGGCATTTCGTTTCATGCGTTTGAGTCCGATTCGGAAAATCGGAGTGCCGTAGAAAAAATTTCGGAAGCTTGATTTAGTGAGGTTCAGAATTGTTTCTGTCGAGATGTTGAGGAGATCGTTACGCAGAGTGAAAGAGCTGTCTGCTCTGATGCTCGCCTGTTGATTGTGAGGGCATACCTCCTGGCAGTGATCGCAGCCGAAGAGGTGGGTGCCTATCATTGCGGACTCCTCAGTACTGAATTCCCGTTTCAGTTCTCCCGTAAGGTATGAGATGCATTTGGAAGCGTCAAGTTTCCCTGGTTCTATAAGTGCCCCTGTAGGGCAGCTTTCAAGACAGTTGGTGCAGCTTCCGCAGAGGTTCGGGAGAGGGGGCTTATTGTCGATTATTTCTTTGTCGATCAGAATCTCACCGAGAAAAACATAAGAGCCTGCGGAGGGGACATTCAGAAGTGTGTTTTTTCCTGTTTTTCCTATGCCTGAATGTTCAGCCCACGTTTTTTCAAGGACAGGGGTACTGTCGATAGCTATTGTTGCATTAAGATCTTCTCCCATGATTGTTTTCAGGAATCTTAGAAGCTCTTCAAGCTTTTTCCGGATAATGGAGTGGTAGTCATCAATGAGGGCATATTTCGAGATAACAGGTTGTCCGAACCTGTTATGCAGCGGGTGATTATAGCTTATTGCTGCTGAAATGATGGTTTTAAGGCCGGGAAGAAGCATGTCGGGCATTGCCCTTTCATCAATTCGGAGTTCCATGTAGGTCATCTCGGCATGGCGTTTTTCATCAATCATGGCCTTGTAACGCTCTATAGCGAGCGACTGCGCTACAGGTGAGGAAATCCCTATGGCAGAGAATCCTAACCGTGCAGCTTCCTTGCGAATATTGCGGGCAAGATTGGTTGAAGGATCAGCCATAGTGAAGGTTTTATTCGGGGTGGTTGCTTAAGCAAATACTTATATTCGTTAAATATACAGTTCAGAAAATCGATTCCCTTCATTGCAACGCTCTCTTCATGTTATGGAACGACGTGAGTTTATTAAAAAAATGTTTGTCCGCACAGGTATTGGCGCCGGAGTTGCCGTAGCTGGATCAGCGGGATTGATTGGCTATTATCAGCCGAGGAAAACGTTATATGGCAAGCAGAACATGGAGGGGAAGGAGAGGATTGACAAATTAATAAAGGTAGTTGTTGTTGGTGGTGGTCTTGCGGGAATCAGTTCTTCCCTTGAACTGGCTCGAAGGGGCTTTGATGTAACGCTTGTCGAATCTTCAGCGACATTGGGAGGGAAGCTTACTGGCTGGGATTTTGAGGCTCTTGGCGAACACTTTCCAGTGGAACACGGGTTTCATGGCTTTTTTGATCAGTATTATAATTTGAATGAAATATTTGCTTTTGCAGGAATCAAGAGAGAGGTATTTACTCCAGCTCCCGGATATCCGGTGATTTTTAAGAACTCTCCTAAAGAGGTCTTTGGTCAGACCTCAAAAGTATTTCCTCTTAATGTTCTCTCGATTATAGAGCAGTCGCGAAGGCTTGATATGATCTCCTTTCTGAAAAACTACAAAGGATTGCTGTCGACGGTGGAGTTGTTTCGATATGAGTATAAGGATACGTTCCTGAAGTATGACTCCATCGATTTTATGACCTATTGCCGGAAAGGGGAGGATCTGCCGGCATTTGTTGATACGGTGCTCCATCCGTTTGCTGATGCGACTATGAACCGAATGGAGGTTTTGTCAGCTGCCGAGGCGCTCCGGTACTTCCATTTTTATTTTATGGGCAGTCCTGAAGGACTCGCATTTAAAATAACAAACCGGGATTGTATGAGTGCTCTCATCAATCCTCTTGAGGCAAAGCTGAAGGAGCTTGGGGTTAAACTTCGGAAAGGGAGTACCGCAAGGAGCATTAAGGTCACAGGGAATAAGGTTTCAGAGGTTGTTATTGATACTCAGGGAAGTGGCGGTGCTTTGTCGTTGACGGTTGAATCTGAGAAGGTTCCGCAAAAGGGGTTCGCTGCGCTTATTACCACTGAGGGTGTGCCGGTTATGGTTGGAAGATCTGAAAACGGTTATCTGGCTTATGACGGGCGATGCACGCATATGGGGTGCTCCGTCAGTCCGGATGCTCTGACCGGCGGTTTTTCCTGTCCGTGCCATGCCGGTCTGTTTGATCCAGCCGGTACTCCGGTGAGTGGACCTCCAAAAGCACCACTTGCAAAGCTTGCAGTAACAGTTGATGATGGAATGCTTCTTATCAGGCAGCCTGAAGGCGGTGAACGGCTTGCTTGTGATTATTGTGTGGTTGCTTCCAATGTGCGGGGTGTAAGAGATCTGGTGAAAGCTTCACAGTTGAGCCGTCCTGAATTTGAATCCAATGTAGCTTCGCTTGGCGAAGCTGATCCCTATGCGGTTTACCGTCTCTGGCTTGATAGGCCGCTTGCTTCAAAGGAGTTTCCCTTCTATACGGTTTCGGGATATCCTTATACCGATTCAATCTCTATCTACTCTGATTTTCAGGAACCGTTTATTTCATGGGGTAGAAAACATGCAGGTTGCGTTGTAGAGTTGCATGCCTATGCTATTGCGCCTGCAGATATAAAGCCGGAAGCTGAGATCAAGGCAGCGATGCTTCAAGAGCTCCATACCATATTTCCGGAAACCGGGTCGGCGACTATTTTGCATGAACTCTTTATGCAGCAGTCCAATTTTTCGCGGTGGGCTCCGGGTGATCATGCCCATCGACCCGGTGTTGAAACACCGTTTTCTAATCTTTTTTTTGCAGGGGACTGGGTGAAGGTTGATGCACCGGTTTTTCTGATGGAGGCAGCAGTGTTTACCGGACGCATGGCGGCTAATGCGATTTTCCGCCTTGAATCAGTGAAAACGGTTCCGCTTCCGATTGTTCCAATGCAGGGCTTGTTTGCCTGAAGCCGTTTTCAGATGGTTTTCAGCGGGCATTTTCTGCTGTTTTCTTCAAGCCAAGAGAGCTGCCGACGGTGTTATGGAGCAGGGGACGGAACGATCTGATTTTGATATTAGCCGATGATGGATAGACACGGTTGCAGAGAAAAATGACAGCAAGTTCGTTTGCCGGATCAATCCAGATGCTGGTGCCGGTGAAGCCAAGATGTCCATAAGATGAGGTTGAATAATAGTCACCCGCTGAAGAGTGGCCGCCAGGAGAGCGGACATCCCATCCTAATGCCCTCAGAGAATCCTTTCGTGCAAGAAATTTTTTAAGTGTTGCTGCCTTGATATAGCTATGGCCTTTGACTGTACCTCCATTCATCAGCATGGCAACCATGCTGATAAGGTCTGCGGTTGTTGAGTACAATCCTGCATGACCGGCAACTCCTCCAAGTAGAGCAGAGTTTTGGTCATGAACCTGAGGACGTTGAATGGTGAAAGGCCAGAGGTTATCTTTTTCTACGGGGGCAATCCGCCATGACAGCGATTGCGGAGGAGTGAACATCGTTGATGTCATACCGAGGGGTTCGGCAAAGCGGTGGTGAAAGTTTGCGTCGAGCGTTCTTCCGGTGATAGTTTCAATGATTCTGCCAAGAAGCATGAAACCAAGATCGCTGTAGAGCGTTGTGGTACCTGGCTTGGAGAGCAGGGTGTCGGACGCAATGGTGCTGAAGAGCTGCTGCGGTGTACTGCACGTTTTGGAAAAAAGAGTGTGGGCTCTCAGTCCGGAGGTGTGTCGCAGAAGATGCTCGATGGTGATTGTTTCCTTGCCTTTTCCTGTGAATTCAGGCAGGTAGTGTGATACGGGAGCATGAAGATTAAGTGAGTCCCGTTCAACAAGCTGCATGACTATGTTTGTTGTAACGACAGCCTTGGTCAGTGACGCAAGATCATACATTGTCGTTGTGTCGGCAGGGCTGCTCGTGCGGTCATAGGTTAATTTGCCGAATGCCTTGTGAAATACAACGTTGCCCTTGTAGAGAACGGCAAGGCTTGCACCGGGAAAGACACTGTCACTGACTGCTTTGTTTACAGCGGTCTCAAGGGGGACGAAATCAAAAGCTATACCTCTTGCAGGGAGCAATGTGCTCAACCCTTCAAGGATGATGAGTGAAGCAAGAAACAAGCGGCCTGATTGCATCGGCTTTGATCCTGTAAATTAAAAAAGCGACAACTTTACATAGCGGCCAGGGTGTGCTTTCAGGTCAACGAGAACTGAGTCAAGCGATGACAGTGTTCGTGAGAGGTTGTCGTAGAGGACGGGATTGGAAGAGAGCTGGCCAAGGGTGCCTTTGTCATTGTTAAGCTTGGTGATCAGTTGCTCGGCTTTGGATGCTGTCAGGTTAAGACGTTCGATGGTCTCCTCCGTGTTTTTAGCTAGCCCCTTGTCATTAAGAAGTTTTGGAAGCAGACCGTTACCATGAGATGCTTTCTTTGATAGTGAAGAGAGTTCGGCTGTCGTGGTTTTAAGACTTGTGATTGTTTCAGCAAGCTCAGTACCCATTTTTTCATCCGAAATGAGTCTTCCAGCCATACCTTTTCCACTGTTGAGTTTATCAAGCATGGTATTGATCTTTTCAAACGTCTGACTGGCTTTGCTGGCAATGTTTGCCAGGCCGTCTTCGGAATAAAGAGCGATAAAATCACCTTCTTTCACAGCAGGCCCTTTTCCGGTTTTAATATCAACATATTTGTCGCCCAGTACCCCGAGGGCTTTAATGGTGGCTTTGGAATCTTTCGTTACAAGGACGGCATATTCCTGTTTCAGCCTTAAATCAGCAACAACGTAAAGTGAATCATTGTGCGTGACAAAATTCATTTTCGAGACTGTTCCGATTTTTTTGCCTGATACTGATACAAAGTTGTTTTCAGCAAGGCTTTGTACATCTCTCGAGAGAATCTTTACTGTCGTTATCCCGGAAAACAGGTTGGTGTTTTTACCGACGACCAGTCCGATATAGGCGGCAAAACCGATGCCGAGAATGAAAAAAATTCCGGTTCTCAGATCGCTCCATTTCAAAGCGTTCGGATTTTTCATACAGTTTTAAAGTCTTAAGAATGTTATAATTCAAGAATTTTGTCGGACAGAATCGATCGAATAAAC
>CAIVSG010000257.1 GCA_903908555.1 uncultured Chlorobiaceae bacterium
GTAAGCCGTTATAGTCAGGAGACCTGCCAGTTATTTTTGCATTACAAGATCGGACTACGGGATATAGTCGGGGCAAAGCTGTACTTCTTTTGCATTGCTTTCCGCTTGATCTTTTTGCAGGGTATTTTTTTTGGATTACTGAGAACACAGAAGCTTTCGGGCTTTTCTTTGTGCACTCTTTTTTTTCCAAAAACAGCCTTTTGTGAAAAATCATCAAGCAATGTTTCATGCCGTTACACGACGCCTTTAGCTAACCCCTGTCAGTTGATGTATTTCTAAAACTGTTAACAGGTAAAATCAAAATGAACAAAAAAGTATTTCTTGTTGTAATGGCAGGTTTGCTATGCAGCAAAGGAGTTTTCGGTGCAGAGCAGTCGAGAAGCTATGCCGGGAATGAGATGATTGTAACGGCCACGAAAACTCTTAATTCCATCAGTGATGCCGGCGGTTCATCCGTCACGGTCATTACCTCTGAAGAGATTAAGAATTCCGGCAAACAGAGTGTCGAAGAGGTTATCAAGGGAACTGTCGGTATTGATGTGGCAACCAATGGCGGCCCAGGTACTATTGCCAGTGTCTTTTTAAGAGGTGCAGATGCAAAAAACACTCTTGTACTTATCGATGGTGTTCCATCCAACGATCCGGCTGATGCAAATCGTGCTCCGAATTTTGCCAATCTTACCGTCGATAATATTGATCGAATAGAGATTGTGCGCGGCACGGTCAGTTTTTTGTATGGCTCCAATGCGTCGGCCGGGGTCATCAATATTATTACCAAAAAGGGCGGCTCAACCCCTGAGTCTTTTGCAGGTGTAGAAGGGGGATCCTACGGGACATACAAGGCCTATGCAGGATCAAGCGGTCAGCAGGGTATTCTGAACTATTCGGCAGGGGTTTCCAGGTTCAAAACAGATGGCTTTTCAGCAGTTGATCAAAACAACAGCTGGATAAATCCAAAAGGAAAAGTATTTGAAAAAGATGGGTATGAAAATACATCCTTTTCGGGAAACTTCGGCTTACGGCTGAATGAACACACCTCTCTGGAAACAGTACTCAGATATACAAAATCCAATGTAGCCTACGATTACAGCGGATCTGACACCTCGGGACTCAATCAGGATTCTGACCAGTTGAGCGGTCGTGTTGCTCTGAAAATGAACTATAAGCCACTTGTTTCAACGTTATACTATAATGTTTATGATCAGGATCGTTCCTATCTGACGAGCGGTGCCGTGTCAAGCAGGTTTAATGGACATCGCTATGAAATAGGCTGGCAGGGGGATGTTGCTGCAGAAGAGAACAATACGGTGTCGGTCGGGTTGAATTACCAGCAGGAGAGCATGATCAACCAGAATTTTGGCACGTATGCATCTTTCCTTGACAACAGCGTTGGTGCGAAGAGTGTTTTTTTGCAGGATCAGTGGCGTCTTGGCGGACTGAATCTTGTTGGTGGATTGCGGTACGAGGATAACGAAAAGTTCGGCAGTAAAACAACGTATAGGGTTGCGCCATCCTACACCTTTAATGATACTGTTTTGAAGTTCAGTTATGGTACCGGTTTCAGGGCACCCTCTCTCTATGAGCTCTTTTCTCCTTATGGGAATACACAACTTACTGCTGAAACAACGTCCGGCTGGGATACCGGGTTCGAGCAGAAGGTTTCCGAACGGCTGAAGTTCGGGGTAACGTATTTCCGGATGGATTTTGATAATCGTATTGACTTTAATCTTTCAACCTACACCTATGCCCAGGTTGCAGGCCAGACAAAGACCTCAGGTGTAGAGAGTTTTGTGGAATGGAAACCGATTGATCCGCTCCTTCTTACCGGTAATTATACCTATACTTCAACGGCTGATCCCCTTGGCAGTGAACTGCTTAGACGTCCTAAAAACAAGGTCGGCATAACGGGAACCGGGAAGTTATCCTCGAAGCTGAAGGTCAGTACCAACATGCAGTGGGTTGGTACACGTGCAGATCATGGTGTTGATGGAAAAACCACTGGTCAGCTTCCGAGCTATTTTCTTCTGAACATGACAGCTTCATATAAGGTGAGCGACAGGGTTGAGCTGTATGGCCGGCTCGACAATTTCTTTGACGGTTATTATGAAGAGGCCTGGGGTTATGCCACTCCGGGCAGGTCAGCATACGGGGGTATAAAGGTTACTTTTTAGTGGAGTTTCTTTTTTCATCACAAAACACAACGTGTTATGAATATGACCATTAGTGAAGCGGAAAGAGAGGCCCTTTACAAGGTGATTTACAGTCGTCGTGACGTCAGAGGGCAGTTTTTGCCGGATACTGTTCCGGACGAGATTATAGCCCGGTTGCTCGATGCGGCCCATCATGCGCCAAGCGTAGGGTTTATGCAGCCGTGGGATTTTATCGTCGTGAAAGACCTGGAGGTGCGTCGGAAGGTCAAAGAGGGTTTTGAGATAGCTCATGCCGAGGCGGCAGAGATGTTCAGCGGTGAAAAGCAGGAAAGCTACCGCTCGTTCAAGCTTGAAGGGATTATGGAGTCTCCGCTTGGTATTTGTATTACCTGTGACCGCTCTCGTACGGGAGAGGTTGTCATAGGCAGAACCGCCAATCCTGAGATGGATCTTTACAGTTCGGTCTGTGCTGTGCAGAACCTGTGGCTTGCGGCAAGGGCAGAAAACCTTGGTGTCGGCTGGGTCAGCATTATTCATCACGACCATATCCGTCATGCGCTCGGCATACCTGCACACATTGTGCCGGTTGCCTATCTTGCGATAGGTTATGTGAGCTTTTTTCATTCAAAACCTGAACTTGAGCAGGCAGGATGGCTGCCGAGAATGGAGCTTGACACTCTCGTTCATCACGAAAAATGGTAATGCAACACAAAAAATTCCGCTCACTCGCAGTATTAGGGACTGGTTCGGATGTCGGTAAAAGCATTGTTGTAACTGCTCTGTGCCGGATTTTCAGCAATGCCGGTATCGATGTCGCTCCTTATAAGGCGCAGAATATGTCGAACAATTCGGGTGTTACGTCTGACGGGTTTGAAATCGGCCGGGCGCAGATTGTCCAGGCTGAGGCATCCCGGGTTGTCCCCACGGCTGACATGAACCCCGTGCTTCTCAAGCCGAATTCCGATACCGGAGCCCAGGTGGTGCTGCAGGGAAAGGTCTGCACCACCGAGACTGCTCGAGGGTATTTCAGGGATACCACCGTCTGGGCTGCAGCTGCAATGGAGAGTCTGGAACGCTTGATGATCAAGCATGAACTTGTGGTTATTGAGGGGGCCGGCTCCTGCGCTGAGATGAATCTTTATGAGAGGGATTTTGTAAACTTCAGAACTGCCAGAGCTGCAGGTGCCGCCGTGATCCTTGTTGCCGACATTGACAGGGGAGGGGTTTTTGCGCAGGTTGCCGGAACCCTTGCCATCATTCCCCCGGAAGACAGGGCTCTGGTCAAAGGGGTTGTTATCAACCGTTTTCGGGGTGATATCGAGCTGTTTAAAGATGGTGTGACCATGCTTGAATCGATGACAGGGGTTCCTGTTCTTGGAGTGATTCCTTATTTCCGGGGGTTCCAGATTGATGCTGAAGATGCTGTGCCTTTAACTGCAAAGGTTGACCCAACAGGCGAGCCTGAAGCAGGGAAAATAGGGGTTGCTGTCATCTATTTTCCCCATATATCCAATTTTACCGATCTTTCTCCTCTTGAGCATGACGCTGTAGTTGCGCTGCACTATCTCCATTATCCCCGCTCGTTGAAAGGTTACAAGGCACTTATTCTTCCGGGATCGAAAAATGTACGGGGTGATCTCGACTGGCTCTTGTCGCTTGGCTGGGAACAAGAAATCCGTGCATTCAGGGAAGAGGGCGGTATCATCATGGGCATTTGCGGCGGCTATCAGATGCTGGGTAAAAGTATTGCCGATCCGTATGGTGTTGAGGGAGCAGTGGGAATAAGTGAGGCTCTTGGTCTGCTGGATGTTGAGACCGTGCTTGAACAGGAAAAATACCTTGCCAATGCCAGTGGGCGCATTATCGGTGAAACCTGCGAGGCTAACGGCTATGAGATCCACATGGGTCAGAGCGTTGTTTCGGGGTCATGCAGGCCATTCATCAGGGTAACAGCCCGAAATAATAATCCGGAAGATGCTGTTGACGGGGCCGTGAGTGCTGACGGAAAAGTTTACGGAACATATTTTCATGGTATATTCGATGAACCTTCAGTTAAGCAATGGTTTCTTTCTTGCGCTGAGCCGAAATACAGAGCTGAAAGGCAGGAAAAGGGGCGTCAGGAGAGCTATGAACTTCTTGCTGCACATTTTTCACATCACCTTGATCTTGCCAGGGTTTATGAAATTATTGATCAACAACCTCTTCCATGACGAGCCTTTATTATCATAAACATGGTGGAGCCGCCAAAAAAAGTTCCACTGAGGACGGCAGGGAGGTGCTTGATTTCAGTGTTAATGTCAGCCCGATTTTTCCTCCGATCGGGACTCTTTCGCTCGATGATTTTGCTCTTCAGTGCTATCCATCGATCGATGGTCGGGGTATAAAGGAGTATTATCAGCAAAAGTTTGCTCTTGCAAGCTCAATGGTGCTTTCGCTCAATGGGGCTATTGAAGGTATCTATCTTCTTCCAAGGGCACTCGAACTTCGCCGTGTCATGGTGCTTTCTCCCTCGTTTTATGAGTATGAACGGGCAGCAAGGATAGCAGGTGCTGAGATTGTTTTTCTGCCTCTTGATGCCGACAATGGCTTCCAGTTGCCAGGAATTGAGGCTCTTGCTGACTCTTTGCGCCATGCGGATGCTTTTTTTGCCGCTAATCCCAATAACCCGACAGGTACGGAAGTGCCGCCGGAGATTATCATGGCTTTGGCAAGCCGCTTTCCCGAAAAATGGTTTATTATTGACGAGGCGTTTATTCAGTTTACTCCGGAGTTTCCCGATAACTCCCTGATGGATAAGGTCATAGCGCTTAAAAATGTCATCGTGGTACACTCGCTCACCAAATTTTATGCGCTTCCCGGTTTGCGCCTTGGAGCACTGATTGCTCATCCTGAAGTTATCAAACGGCTTCTTGAGTTTAAGGAACCCTGGACGGTTAATGCGATTGCTGAGTCGGTTGCCATCAGGCTGTTGCAATGCAATGCTTACGAAGAGTCGCTGCGAGCAATGATTTTGAGTGAAAGACCAAGAATCAGCGCAGCATTATCGCTTATTGATGGGCTGGAACTTGCAGGAGGTGCAGCAAATTTTTTTCTTGCGCAATGGCAAAGGGGCAGCTCTCTTGATGAGCTTCTTGTTTATCTTGGGACGCAAGGAATTCTTGTTCGAGATTGTCGGAATTTTCCCGGCCTTGAAGTTAATTATTTCCGGTTTGCAGTCAGGACGCCTTTTGAGAACAACCGTTTTCTTGATGCAATGCATGAGGCAGCTGGGTCACTAAAATTGAGCTGAGTCGTTATGGCATTTATGGATGAGTTTATTCTCCCCCTGGCTTTTACCCTTGATCTCACCTTTGGCGATCCCCGCGGGATTATTCATCCTGTCAAAGGGATTGGATGGCTTGCCCAGAGAACCGAAACATGGATGCGAAGCACCACTCTGTCACTTCGTCTGGCTGGTATAGCGGCTGTTATTATTGTTGTCGGAGGTTCTGCATTTTCAGCATGGCTCCTTATCACGCTCTTAAGCCAACTGCATCGGGTTGCAGGTCTCGCCCTTAGTATCTACCTGCTTTACAGCTCTTTTGCTCTCAGGGACCTGGGCGATCATGCGACTGCTGTGCAGGCCGCACTTGAAGCCGGTGACAGTGAGCTGGCACGCCAGAAGGTTTCCCTCATGGTTGGGCGCGATACAGCCTCTCTTGACGAAGATGGTATAGCTCTTGCAGCAACAGAAAGTGTGGCCGAAAACACTGTCGACGGCGTGACTGCGCCTTTGTTCTATGCACTGTTGTTCGGTCCGGTTGGCGCAATAGCGTATAAAGCCATCAATACGCTCGATTCCATGTTCGGGTATAAAAATGAACGTTATCTGGAGTTCGGGTGGGCCGCAGCAAAGCTGGATGACATTGCCAACTACTTTCCTGCGCGATTGACCGTGTTGACTATAGCGGTAGCGGCGGCTATCGGCAAGCTCAAGTTTTTTGATACGTTCAAGGCTGTTTTTCGCGGAGCACGACTTCACGCAAGTCCTAACTCGGGCTACCCTGAATCAGCATTTGCCGGAGCCCTCGGGGTGACCTTGGGAGGTGACCGAATGTATGGCGGAGTTGTCTATCAGGCACCCTTGATTGGCGTTAAACCGGGCGCATGTACGCCACTCGTCATCCGGCAGAGCATAGCGCTGATGTGGATGACTGCCGTGCTCTTTCTTGGGGCAGGTATGGGTATCAAACATTTATTCTAATCACTTATATAGATTCCATTACTGCTTATGACGCAGAATCAGTACATTTCAAAAAATCCGAGATGCACCCCACTATTGAGACATATGAGAATAAATTCCAAGACAAATGTTTATTGATTGGATGAAGAATATGAAGATGGCGTCGATAATAATGCAATTGTGGCTGTTGATTTGTAAAATGAGTCCGAAAACATTACAGGTGATTTGAACTAAAAATAGAACATATCTATCAGGAAATGAGCAAAATAAAAATAAAGAATTTTGGTCCCATCAAAGAAGGATACCAAGATAATGATGGCTGGATTGACATAAAAAAGGTTACGCTTTTTATTGGAAATCAAGGAAGTGGCAAAAGTACCGTAGCGAAGCTGATTTCAACTTTTCTCTGGATGGAAAAAGCATTGACAAGAGGTGATTATAAAACAAAAGATTTTACAGCTTATAACCGCTTTAGGACAACATATTGTGCTTATCATCGCATTGATAAATACTTTTTTGATTTGCAAGGGAAAGATAGTTCTGAAATAGAGTTTAAAGGGAGCTCTTTTTATTTTAAATATAGTAACGAAAATCTTTCAATTAAAGAAGTTGATAATAAACTTAACTATTCTTTGCCTCAAATCATGTATGTACCGGCAGAGAGAAATTTTATTGCTAATGTCAAAACATCAAAGGTATTAAAGCTCACTTCTGATTCCTTAGTCGAATTTGTTACTGAGTTCGATAATGCTAAAAATGAAATAAAAAGTCCAATAATATTGCCGATAAATGATAATGTTTATGTGGAATATCAACAATTAAACGATATCGTTTATCTCAAAGGGAATGATTATAAGATTCAACTAAAAGAAGCATCGTCAGGATTTCAGTCAATAGTTCCACTTTACTTGGTTTCATGGTTTTTGGCAAACTCTGTAAAGAAACAATCTGAAATTTCAAGTAATATGAGTAGTGAGGAGATAGAAAGATTTAGAAGGGGAGTAGAGGAAATATGGGCTAATGAAAACTTCACAGAAGAACAAAGGCGATTAGCTCTATCGGTTTTGTCATCAAGGTTCAATAAGACCGTTTTTATTAATATTGTTGAAGAACCAGAACAAAATCTATTTCCTGCATCACAACGGGGTATGTTATTCAGTTTATTGGCCTTCAATAATATGAATAATGGTAACAAACTCATCGTAACAACTCATAGCCCTTATCTTATAAATTATTTAACAATTGCGATCAAGGCAAATGCTTTAAAAGATAAAATCAAGACAGAAAAGCATCGTAAGATACTGAATGAAATAGTGCCATTAGAGTCTACAGTTAATGCTGGTGATATAGTTATTTATGAACTATCTGAAAAAAATGGTTCAATAAGAAAACTAGGGAACTATCAAGGAATCCCATCAGACAAGAACTTTCTGAATCAATACATAGGCGAAAGCAATCAATTGTTCGACTCACTGTTGGAAATCGAAGAAGAGTTATGAGTGTGGATTTCTTTAAAGCTGAGTGTCAAGTATTAACAAAAGAAAAAAGATTTGGTTTATTTGATGCCGAAGATACATCGCCTGTTCAAATCAAATTAGTTGATGAGAAGAGTTGGAATGCTATAGTAATAAATGATAATTGTGTTGAACTTATTTTTACAGCAATCGATAATTGTGTTGAAATGTTGCGAGATGACGGCGAGATGGACAGTCGTTGTGATGCTATGCTGATTTATAATAACACACTTCTCTTTATTGAATTGAAAAATAAAAGAGATTCATGGCAGTCTTTAGGATTGTCTCAAATTGAAGCTACTATTAAAAGGATGATAGTTGAACATCAAGTCTTTTATAATGGTTTTGCAAAGCGAAAAGCCATAGTAGCAAATGCAAAATATAGATTTCCATGTTTTCAGGAAGTAAACCTTGAGCAACGCGAATATTTTATGAAAAACTATAAGACAAGGATTCAGTTTGAAGCAGAAATAATTATTAAAGATTAACAGAATACAATATTACAGGCTGTTATCTCAATATTATTGACAATAATTTAATAGAAAAAAAGATTGAAGTGATGTTTTTATGAAAAAACGAAGGATTCTGCTTTTTACAGGAAACGGGAAAGGAAAAAGTACTGCGGCATTCGGAATGCTGGCAAGAGCTCTGGGGCATGGAATGCGGGCCAGGGTGATACAGTTTGTCAAATCCGATGATGCTGTCGGTGAACAGAAGTTTTTCAGTCACCTCCACGGCGTAGAGTGGGAGCAGTTCGGTAAAGGTTTTTTGCCGAGGGATCCCGATAGTCCGAGTATGGAGCAGCACAGAATTGCAGCAGGAAAAGGACTTGACGCCTCTCTTGCAGCTCTTCTTTCACCTGATTATGACTTCGTGCTTCTTGATGAACTCTGTTTTGCGCTGAGTCAGAAGCTTATTCCCCTTGAGCCTCTTCTTGATGCACTTCGTTCAAGAGAGGATGGTAAAATTGTGGTGATGACCGGCAGGAATGCTCCTGAAGCTTTGGTTGCCGCTGCCGATACGGTTACGGAAATGACAATGATCAAACATGGGTTTGAGCAGGGGATTGCTGCAATGAAGGGTGTTGAAAACTGATGGTTATGCAGGATTCCGAGATATGCCGGGATAACAGTTTTACGGGCAGAAGCAGTCTAAAGGCCGGGCTGAGGATTGTTCTGTTTTTTGCCGCACTCTTATTGCTCCTCGCTCTCTCCATGCTTCTCGGCCCTTCCGGTATAGGTATTCCCGATTTGCAATCACCTTCGGGCAGTGCGATTCTTTCACTCCGTTTCAGCCGTCTCCTGATGGGTATGATGACCGGGGCTGCTTTGTCGGCATCAGGGGTGGTTTTTCAGGCTCTCCTGCGTAATCCACTTGCTGAACCCTACGTTCTCGGCGTCAGCGGTGGAGCCGGTCTCGGGGCAACACTCAGCATTCTTGGCGGGTCTGGACTCTTTGTGACACTCGGCCTTCCTGTCGTGGCATTTATTGCGGCTGTTTTAACACTGATGCTTGTCTACCTGATTGCAAGCCAGGGTTCAAGTGGTCATCCCTCAGTCTATAGTCTTATTCTCAGTGGCGTTATTGTGAGCTCAATATGCTCGAGCGTTATTATGTTTCTTGTCTCAACGGCAAGCGTTGAAGGTATGCATAATGTTATCTGGTGGATGCTTGGCAGTCTGCAGCCGGTATCTTCCGGTCAGCAGCTGCTTTCTGCTGCACTTATTTTTGGGGGACTTGTTGGAATCTGGCTGCTTTCTCCTCGCCTCAACGCCCTTGCGCTTGGTCGCGAGATGGCTCATTATCAGGGACTGCATGCCGATTTTGTGCTCGTTGTTGGATTGCTTTTCGCAACACTGCTTGCGGCAACAGCTGTTTCTCTTTCCGGCATGATCGGTTTTGTCGGACTGATTGTTCCGCATGTCATGCGTGCATTTTTTGGACCTGATAACCGAAAGCTGGTGCCTCTTGCTGCTCTTGGCGGAGGCACATTTCTTGTCGTCTGCGATGCTCTGGCGCGTACCCTTCTGGCTCCGATTGAGATTCCTGTCGGTGTTGTAACCGCTCTTGCAGGAGGGCCTTTTTTTCTCATTATTCTGCAGCGGAGAATGAAACAGGCCTGGATTGCATAGTATGGAACAAGCTGCTTTGACATTCCGGGAGGTTTCCGCCGGATACAAACACCGCAAGGTGCTGGATAATGTTTCATTCAGTGTCAGGGAGGGGGAGTTTGTATCTCTTATCGGGCCAAATGGCTGCGGAAAGAGCACGCTCTTGAAAACCGCTGCTGCACTTCTGAAACCTTTATCAGGATTGGTTGAGCTGTTTGGTCAGGACGTGCACCGTATCAAACCGGCACTCCGAGCTTCACTGCTTGGCGTTGTTCCCCAGAAAATTGAGTCGCCAATGGCTTTTACTGTCAGCCAGATTGTTATGAATGGCAGAATCAGCTCGATCGGCCGATGGGGCACTATTTCATCCCGGGATCATGATCTTGTCGAGCGCTCAATGATTTACACTGATGTTCTCGGGCTCAGGGAGCGCTATTTTACAGAACTGAGTGGTGGAGAACAGCAGCGCGTTGCTCTTGCAATGGTTCTTGCACAGGATCCTAAAATCATCATGCTGGATGAGTCAATATCTCATCTTGATATCAATCACCGTCAGGAGGTGCTCCAGATTCTTATGAATCTCAATCGTGAAAAGCAGATGACCATCCTTCTGGTGAGCCATGACCTTTCACTTTCGGCCAGCATTTCTGACCGACTTTTGCTTATGGACTCTGGTCGGTTGATAAAGGCCGGTAGACCGGCAGAGGTTTTGGACCCTGAAATACTCAGCATGGTGTATAAGTGCGATCTGCGTGTTCAGCAGGATCCTTATACAGGGTATCTGCAGGTGTCGGGAGCGGTTGACAGTTTGAACCGGCGTAAACAGCTGAACAGGAATGTCCATGTTATTGCCGGAGGAGGAAGCGGCATTGAGCTCTATCGCAGGCTGCTTATCGAGGGCTATGAGGTAACAACAGGGGTGCTCAACCGTCTTGATTCCGATGCAGAAGCAGCAAGGGCTCTCAATATTCAGGTTGTGCTTGAACAGCCCTTTTCGCCGGTGGGTAGCGATGCAATAGCCGAAGCGCTGAAAATGATTGATAATGCAGACACAGTTATTCTCAGTACTGTGCCGATAGGCTCAGGGAACCTTGTCAATCTTGAACTGGCCAGTGAAGCCCTGAAAAGAGGTAAAACCGTTCTGCTCGCCAAAGGCATAGCTGATCGTGATTATACCGAAGGCAAGGCAGCCCTTCAAATCGTAACAAAATTAATGACGGATGGTGCTGTCGGATGGCAATCCATACAGGAACTGATGCTTCAACTTCATCAACACTCTCACAGTTGACAGTAATGACTTGTAAACAACGTTTTCCCTTTCGTTTCGGGACCACCTCCTATATTATTCCTGCTGATATTATACCCAATGTTGAATTTCTTAAAGAGAAGGTTGACGATATTGAGCTTGTTCTGTTTGAGTCGGATGAGTTCAGCAATCTTCCTCTCACCGCTGATATGCAGAAGCTTGCGGATATTGCGGATGAATTCTCGCTGACCTATTCGGTACATCTGCCGCTCGATGTTTATCTGGGCCATGTTGACAGCAAAGAGAGAGAGCGCTCGGTCAAGAAATGTCTGAGGATTATCGAGCTGACTCGCAATATCCAGAAATCAGCCTATGTCATGCATTTCGAGGCCGGACCGGGGATTGATATAAACGGGTTTTCTTCTGAAGAGAATACTCTCTTTGTCGAAGCTCTGCGCAATTCAGTGGCAATGCTTTTAAACGGCACGGATGTTGCTTCATCAACCTTTTGTGTTGAAAATCTAAACTATCCGTTTGAGCTTGTCTGGCCTGTGGTCGAAGAGTCATCTCTCTCGGTCACTCTTGATGTTGGACATCTTGAATATTACGGGTTTCCGACTGCGCTCTATCTGGAGCGATACCTGCACAAAGCAAAAGTGCTCCACATGCATGGGACTTTGGGCAGGAAAGACCATCACTCTCTCGGCTTAATGAAGCCGGAGGCACTGGATATGGTTATGAAGGCGCTGGCTGAAGAGAGTGTGCCGGAGAGGGTTATGACCATGGAGATTTTCTCACAGCACGATTTTGACTCTTCCTGCAGTGCCATGCAACGGTTTCTATCCTGATAAGGTTATTCTACCTGTTGATCAGGAATTCCGTCGCTTATTCCAGTAGACGGCCAGGGTAATGCATCCAAGGAAGACGTACCATCCGACAAGTATTAATAAATCACCAGGGACAGTATCCAAGACATTAAAGGGCATTGCAGAATTTTGGGGTTTTGATATTGGCGGAGTAATAATACGGAATCTTTTCTAAAAGTTGCTAGGTAGTTTTAAAGTAGACATCCCAGTCGGTGGTTTGTATATGTAAAGCCATATCACTGTTGATTACTGAAGAGGTTGTATATTTTTCGAATAGTTGATCCTCAATGGAGCGTAACGGTGAAAGTGCATCGATTTTTTTGGGACCGCTTGAAGGAACACCCATTATCAAGGGTTGGTCCGGGGCTGATTACAGGAGTCGCTGATGATGACCCGAGCGGCATAGCGACCTATTCTCAGGCTGGCGCTCAATTCGGCCTAAATATGCTCTGGACTATGCCGCTGGCATTTCCTTTGATGGCAGCGATTCAATCCATGTGCGCGCAAATCGGACGGGTAACCGGAAAAGGGCTGGCTGCCAACATCAAAACCGCGTTTCCCCCGATTGTACTTAAAAGTGTTGTGTTTCTCCTGCTGGTTGCCAATACGCTCAATATTGCAGCTGATGTTGCTGCAATGGGGGAGGTGGCGGAGCTGATTACAGGCTTCAATCGCCATACCATGACAGCAGTTTTCGTGTTTGGCACATTGCTGCTTCAGGTGTTTATACCCTATCATCGTTATGTTAATTTTTTGAAATGGCTGACGGTCTCATTGCTGGCCTATGCAGCAGTTCTCTTTACTGTTCATGTGCCCTGGGGTGAAGTGATGCAGCGGACTGTGTGGCCAACATTTACTTTAAACTCTGATGCAGCTGCTGTCATTGTCGGAATATTCGGCACGACAATCAGTCCCTACCTTTTTTTCTGGCAGGCATCTGAAGAGGTGGAGGATATGCATGCAAAGCCAGGTGCTGTTTCACTCATATCCAATGCAAAATCTGCCGGTAAAGAGCTTCGGCGTATCCGCTGGGATACATGGAGCGGTATGTTATACTCTAATCTAACAGCATACTTTATCATCCTTGCAACAGGAGTCACACTCAATGTGTCTGGAATTACGGATATTAATACAGCGGCTCAGGCGGCAAGTGCTCTCAGGCCACTTGCCGGGGACTTCGCATTTCTACTGTTTGCCATCGGGATTCTCGGTGTTGGTTTGATAGGTGTGCCGGTGTTGGCCGGTTCCGGGGCCTATGCACTTTCTGAAGCTATAGGTTGGAATTCCGGCCTTGAAAATAAACCAAAAGATGCTCTTGGATTTTACAGCATTATTGCCGTCAGCGTCCTGCTCGGGCTTGTTATCCAGTATACACCGATCAGTCCCATGAAGGCGTTATTCTGGAGTGCTGTTATCAATGGTGTGATCGCCGTGCCACTCATGGTGGTAATCATAATGCTGGTTTCGAAGAAATCTGTAATGGGGAAATTTACCGCAAGCCGACCGATCATTGTTCTTGGATGGGTAGCCGTGGCAGTCATGGGTGCTGCAGCCATAGCTATGTTCCTCCCCGGTTAGGTAGTGTGGAGGCCTATGAATAAAGAGAGGTGCCCATAATTCACTCTCTTTCTTCCCCTCCGCGGTTACTTTTGCCACTCTTTGACAGCTCTCTATGTTGTCTTGATTTTCATGTCCTGTTGCCGGATTATTATTTCATCTCGAAAGAGCCCAACGGGCCGTGGTGAGTTGAGAATATTTTTGTTAATTAATGGCCTTGACATGGTATTTCCGTTTTCAAGGGCTAAATGATTAATGGCACTCATGAGGAATATTTTTTATGTGACCGGTGGCGCGCGGAGCGGTAAAAGCTCTTATGCCTTGCAGCTGGCGGCCCGGTATGAGAAAAAGATTTTTTTGGCGACTGCTGAGCCGTTTGATGATGAAATGAAGAGCCGGATAGGCAAGCACAAAGAGGAACGGGGTGGGCAGTTTATAACGATTGAGGAGCCTCTCTATCCTGAGCATGCTCTCCGGAATCTGCCAGACGGTAGTGAGGTTGTACTGCTTGATTGTCTGACGGTGTGGGCGGGAAATCTTATGCACTATTTTGATGATGAGCAGGAGATAAAAAAAAGGATCGATTGCTTCCTTGAAGTTTTGCGTCATCCGCCTTGTGATATAATCCTTGTTTCCAATGAAGTTGGGATGGGTATTGTGCCGGAAAATGCCATGGCCAGGCGGTTTCGTGATATAGCGGGTATTGTTAATCAGAGTGTCGCGTCAACAGCTACAGAGGCCTATCTCCTCTGCAGTGGTATCCCTGTAAGGTTGAAGTAGCAGGATAAACGATAACTTTTTATTTGTAAATATATTATGCGGAAAGAGTTGCAGCAGCTTTTGAATGGTATTACACCTGTTGACCGATCACTCTCTGTGGCGGCCCAGGCTCATCTTGATGATCTTACCAAGCCGCAGGGAAGTCTTGGGCGCCTGGAGGAGATTGCTTTGAAATATGCTCTGGCAAGAGGTTCTTTGACGCCGGTGCTTTCCAAGAAGAAAATCTGCTGTTTTGCTGCTGATCATGGGGTTGCTGCTGAAGGAGTCTCTGCTTTTCCGGCTGAGGTTACACCGCAGATGGTCTATAATATGCTCAATGGCGGTGCAGCAATTAATGTGTTGACGCGTCATGCGGGTGTGGATCTTGATGTTGTGGATATGGGCGTGAACCATGATTTTGCTGATGTGGCTGGTCTTGTTAACAGAAAGGTGAAGCCTGGAAGCCAGAATATGGCCATCGGCCCGGCCATGAGCGAAGAGGATGCCTTGCGGGCCATCCTTAGTGGGGCAGAACTTGCTCTTGAGGCTTATAAAGCCGGCTACCATATTTTTGGAACGGGGGAGATGGGCATAGCAAATACCACTCCCGCAACGGCTCTTTATTCTGTTTTGCTGGATATTCCGGTTGAGAGTATAACCGGGAGAGGTACCGGTATTGATGATGAGCGTCTGAAGCATAAAATCGGGGTTATCAAAAAGGCTATTGAGGTTAATGCTTCGCGTTCAGAAACCCCTTTTGGAGCGCTTGCTGCGCTTGGCGGTTACGAAATTGCCGGAATTGCCGGGTTTATTCTTGGTGCTGCATCATGCAAGGTTCCTGTAGTTGTTGACGGCTTTATTTCTTCCGCAGCAGCAGTTGTCTCTCTTAAACTCTGTCCGGCAGTTGATGACTACATGTTTTTCAGCAACCTCTCTAATGAGCAGGGACATAGAGCTGTTATGCAGAAGCTTGGTGCCCGCCCCATTCTTGATCTTGATCTCCGTCTTGGTGAGGGTACCGGTGCGGCGCTCTCCATACAGCTTATAGAGGGTGCTGTAAAAATCTATAATGAAATGGCAACGTTCAGTGGAGCTCATGTCAGCGAAAAAAGTGAAGAGTAGCAGATGCTGAGCGGACTTGTTACAGCCTTGAGAACCCTGACAGTACTGCCTGTTCCTGGAAAGGATACCGCAAACTTCAGCAGCTCGCTTTTCTGGTTTCCGGCTGTCGGGTTGCTCCTCGGTCTTCTTCAGCTTGCGGTCGGGTATGCAGGGTATATTTTAGGCTGGAATGAACTTTCGGCTGCGCTCGTTGTACTCAGCGGGATAGTGTTGACGAGGGGAATGCATGCTGACGGACTTGCCGATCTGGCGGACGGATTCTGGGGTGGAAAAACGAAGGAAGCAGCGCTGAGGATAATGAAGGATCCAAACGTCGGGTCGTTTGGTGCGCTGGCTCTTTCAGGCATGATGCTGCTGAAATGGATTGCTGTTCTCAGGCTTCTTACCCTTGGAGCATTTGGCTTCATTGCCGCTGGAGTGCTGCTGGCCCGATGGGTGCAGGTTCTCCTTGCTTCATCGCTGCCTTATGCCCGAAGCGAGGGGGGGACAGCTCACTCTTTTGTGAATGGAGCGGGCTGGCTGCATGCTCTTGTTACCACTCTCGTTATGCTGATATTTCTTGCTGCGCTTCTCCACTTTGAACCCTTGGCTGCAGTTGCTGCAGTGTCGACAGCCCTCTGTGCCGGATTGATTATCGGGATGCTGAGTTACCGCAAAATAGGGGGCGTAACCGGTGATGTGCTCGGGGCAGGCAGTGAGCTTACCGAGGTATTTGTCTGGATTGCCGGGGCTGTTTACTCTCTTTATTGCTGATTTACAATGTTGTTTTCACTGCCATCCCTCTTGCGATAACTTGCCACTACATATTTTCCAGCCAGGTGAAACTCCAAAGCAGCCTATGCTGTTTCTTCTCTAAAGAACACCACATTCATTGCAAAACAGGAGAATACTCATGATTGCCGAAAACACCAAGGCTCCGGATTTCACCCTCCCCGATTCAGAAGGCAACAAGGTCTCGCTTTCCGACTACTCTGGCAAAAAGGTACTGCTTGTCTTCTATCCCGCAGATGACTCTCCGGTATGCACCACCCAGCTCTGCAGCTACCGCGACAATTATACCGAATTCACCAAGCGTGGTATTACCATCCTCGGTATCAGCATCGATACCGTCGACTCCCACAAGCAGTTCGGCGAGAAGAACAGCCTGCCCTTCACCCTGCTCAGCGATCATGATAAGCGGGTAAGCAAGCTCTACGACGCTATCGCCTTCCTCGGCATATCGCAAAGAGCCTACGTCCTCATCGACGAAACCGGTACAGTGAGACTTTCGTTTAACGACCTTTTACCGCTTTTCTACCAGTCAACCCGTGACCTGCTTGCGAAAATAGATGCCATGAAGCCGGATTAGCCCTGAGATAACCTGTGGGTTGGGGGGGACAAAGTGCCATACATGCCGCTCACTGATGTTCATCGCATGCTCGGCACTCTGTGCCCAAGAGCTTTTTAGCATGGTTTACGTTTGTCGCTTGGCGGTTTGATACCAGCGGTATTGGAGCTTTAGGTTTGACATCAACCCCCTTTCCCTTGCTCAGCTGCTTGTAAATCTTCTCAATCAGATCATTATTCGGGAGTGCAATGCGCGCCAGCTGCCCGGTTCAGCTTTGTCTGCAATGTGGCTGCGTTGACGAGCGCAGCCGCTTCCCGTGCCGCTTTGATGTAGTTCAGGTCAGCCTGCTTGCCACGGCAGCTCGAAGTGTGTCGGATAGTTCACTTCAAAGCCGGTGTTAGAGCTGAATTGTATTGGATTCTTTAGGCCCTTTTCCGTTCTCAACTATAGCGGAAGAAAATATTGTGTTTACTCAGAAAATGATTGGGTTGCTCTGTGATGTGGTGGAAACACTTACCGTCAACTACCACCTGAAAAAGGTGTTTGACGACAGTGAGTTGGAAGCGGATACAGTTATTCGAAATTTTTGAATAACTGCCGCCGAACATTTTTGCCGATAATGAGCTGGAACCAGGGGCAACTGTTAAGCAATACCTAATAGTTCAATCCGAGGGCAGTCGGGAGGTTCGTCGTGAAGTGGAACACTATAATCTTCAGGCAATCATCGCCGTCGGCTACTGGCACTGACTATCCCTGATCAACCCCGAAGCCCGAATCAGCCGTCCAATTACCCGGCATTTAAAAGTCTTTTATTGTTTGAAAAGAATAGGAGTAATGTGACTCAGGGGACTTATAAAAGACGAAAAAGGAAATGGATCCCTCAGTGCGTTTCGGGATGACAATGGGGAATTGTATAGGAAAACTATCTGGTTGAATATATCCTTATGATTTTTCAAGGATAAACCTGGGGTCAACGCCCAGTATATTATAAAGTCGTTTAGCCAGTTCCATATTGACCTTACGTTTGCCATGCATAACCTCCGAAAGGCGCGTATCGGTAATCCCCAGCAGTTTTGCCATATCCTTGCGTTTCATCTGCTTCTCAAACATTTTGAGTTCAATCACGTCAGGCAGGGTTTCCGGATTTTTGATCACCAGTGACATCGGCATGGCAGCATGACGATCTTCGTACTCTTCAATCGCTTTTGCCAGTTCAGCGATCTTGCTGTCGTTAGCTGCATTTTCTCCGTCAGGGAATGCGTTCATTAAGGATTCAATCGTTAAGAGCGCTTTTTCATATTGAGCAACAGTTCTGATTTTCATTGTCACCTCTTTTCGTTTACTCTTGTTGAATGGTTACAGGATCGATTTTATCATAGGCGTTATGGGTGCCGATAAACTTGATGAATACAGTTCTTGAAGAGAAACGAATTCTGGCAACAATCCGGTAATGATTCCCCTTTATATTGAATACATAGCGTTCGTTAGCAATGTAGTCAGCAGTCAGAAATGTCGTTTTTAACTCGTCATGGTTTCTCCAGTCTGCCGATTTTACCTTGGCATACCATTCATTGATTGCGGGTATTGCGTCAGGGTGTTTTGCTCCGAAACTGTTTAAGGCTGATTTTTATTGATAACCATCAATGCACCCTTTGCTCTGATTATTACTAAAATCGAAAATAAATTACATTATTCAAAAATATTTATGAACAGACGACTTTAAAGAATACCGGCGAACCTCGCCACGCCTCCATCACCTCGCACGCTCTTGGATAGTCCGCATCATTCAAAACCCAAAGTGCAGGGATGCAATCCTGATGCGAAAGCTCTCCCAAAGCAATTGAGAGATATTCGTTTCGGATAGAGCAGGCAATCTCTTCCGAGTCGAGTATGATTTTGAGCGCGTAAACCTCGCTCGATTCGCTCAACGTATTTGGTGCAAACAAGTATTTCATAAGTTACTCCCCAGGAAGCATAGCAATTGCCGTTACCCGAAAGATTGTAAAGAGGATTACCGGTTATTACGTGATCGTTTTCTGAAGCTCTCGTTGTAAGGGATTAACTTGCAGTAACTTAAGCTAAATGGTGCGCTTTATCGTGCGCTGTAGAAATACAGTAAATAACAAATGCTTTTACAGTGGGAATATGCAGCTATTTCTAAAACATCAATTTTTTTACGCTATAATTCTTAATCCATCTTACTGGCTTGCTATCACTGGAGGAACCTGCTTCACCGCCCCCTTCGCCCTCCCCAGCTCCTTATCAATCTTCTCAATCAGATCATCATTTGGCAATGCTATGCGCGCCAGCTGCTTGTTCAGAATTGTAGCTGCAAGAGAAACATAAGCATCGGCAGGGTTTGAGAGGGCGCTTAAGTTTTTGCAGGCCGGCCTTGCTCCCCGAACTGTAACAGCCAACAGTTCAACTGGTAAGCAGCTTTATGATCAGCCCCAGAAGTTCACTCGTTTTGATTGGCTTGCAGATAAAGCCATCACATCCAGCCCGTTTAGCTTTTTTCTGATCTTCCATTGAGCAATGTGCCGTTTGTGCGATAACCGGTAGGTCGGGGAGCATCTTTTTGATCTTTCTTGTTGCCTCAAAACCGTTCATCACAGGCATATTGATGTCCATGAGCACCACATCGATTTCCGGATGACTTGCCGCCAGCTCCAGGGCAACCTGCCCATTTTCAGCCGAGAGTATGGTCATGTTTTCCTTTTGCAGAATCGCTCTCATCAGCAACTCGCTCACCTTGTTATCTTCAGCCAGGAGAATTGTTATCCCTGCTAATGATCTCGACGGCTCCTGTCTAATCGGAGAACGTACCGCGTTTGGTGGATTATAGGGTAGCGTGAAAAAGAAGCGGCTTCCCTTGCCCTCTTCCGATTCAACACCGATAGTGCCGCCCAGCAATGAAGTCAATGACTTCGAAATGTTCAATCCGAGCCCAGCCCCCTCGCTATTCTGGATTGAGGAGTTTTCAACCTTCTGGAAGCGATCGAAAATCTTCTCTTTCATAGCAGCTGGAATCCCGCATCCTGAATCAACACAATAAAATTCGAGGCTTCCATTCTTTCGCTCGTACCCTATATGAATACTTCCTGTATTTGTGAATTTCAGTGCATTATGGATGAGATTTGTCAATATCTGACTCACTCGTAACCGATCTGTTTCAATAATGCTTTCATCATCATCAAGAGCTGTTGTGCAGTAAAATTGCAAGCCTTTTGTTTTGGTCTGCACCTCGTAAAAAACATGAAGTTCACGCATGAGCTGGTTGACCATGGTGTGAGCGATCTGCAGTCTTATCTGACCGGCCTCAACACGCGAACTCTCAATCAGATCATTGACAAGATGCAGAAGGATCTCGCCCGCATGGCGTATCAGTCCGATATATTTAACCTGGTCATCTGGAGTTATATCAGGCTCTTTCAAGAGATCAGCCAAGCCAAGAATCCCATGTATCGGAGATCGTAATTCATGGCTGACATTGCTGAGAAACGCCGATTGTATTCGCTCACCCTCTTTCTCAGCCTGCTTACGTTCAGTGATGTCATGAATGATAGAATAGAGCAGATTCTGGCCCTTGATCGTAAATGTAGAGCTATGCAGCTCAACGTCACATATTGACCCATCTTTTCTGCGATGGTGAAATAAATAAAAGTTTTGTTCTCCCTTTCGGCTTTTTTCCATTGCAGTCAGCACCTCTTCAGAAGGGAGGGTATTGATCTGCTGAATCCGCATTCCCTTGAGTTCTTCAGTCGACCAGCCGTAAAATGCCGCCGCCGCCATGTTGGCATCAATGATGTTACCGCTATCAGAGTCGATAAGCAGCATGATGGCAGAATGCTGTTCAAACATTGTTCTGAATCTTTCTTCGCTACGATTCAATAACTTTTCTGCCTTTTTCCGATCAGTGATGTCATTGATGATGGAAACGAAGAGCTCTTTACCATCTATCTCAATGATGTTGCTTGCAACATCCACATCGCGGATGGAGCCATCAGCCTTCCTGTGTGTTCTCGTAAATCTGTATTGCTTCTCCACCCTGTATTTCGCCAGATCACGGTTAACACTCTCAGGCGGGAGCGCGTTGATATCCCTTATACTCATCAGCCTAAGCTCATGAATCGACCGGCCGTAAAATGCCGCTGCTGCCATGTTAGCACCAATGATGTTCCCGGTATCCGGGTCGATGAGCAGCATGATGTTGACATGCTCATGAAATAATTTCATGAACCCGGTACTGTTTTTCGAGAGTATTTCCTGTGCTTGCTTGCGTTCCGTAATATCCGAGAGAATAACCCGGCATTCACTGGAGCTGTAACTCATGACAGCATCAAGGCGAACCGTAATCTGAACAGTAAGGCCATGAGGTAAGAGTTGTGGGAGGCTGCTGCCGGTGGGTAAAAGTATCACTTCAACGAAAGCGGGGACTATGGTGCTGAAAACCCTGTCAAGCAATGCCTCAATGGCAGGATGATATTCAGCAGCAACAAATCTTTTGAATGGAATACCAGTTAACAGGGCGTACTCTGCACCTATCATTTTTTTTGCAATCCTGTTCGCCTCCCCAATCCTGCCGTCGCGAGTAAGGGTGAGATAGCCAACAGGAGCAAAGTCGTAAAGCTCGGAGTACAGGTCGAGGCTCTTCCCGATCTCTTTCTGATGTTGTTCAAGTATGGTCTGGTGAAGAGAGAGCTCTCTGATTATCCGGAGCATCTCCTCTGGAGGGGAGTGGTTATCCTCGTTGCTGATTTTCTGTTCCCCATACTCTCCACCGGGAGAGCTCAACTCAGAGCCGTCAGAGGATCGACTGATGTCCTGTTTTTCCGCCATGGGGAGCGAACTTTTTTTATTTCTGGAGAGTCACAGATAAAAAACAAAAGAGTAATTAATTGTCTGAATATTACTTTTTTTTTTTCGTAAAAAAAACTTTTTCCGGATTATCAGAGATTAGTACGTTATAACGTTCGTTTTCGCTTGTTTTGCATAGAACGGGTATAGCAGCATCAGCGTAATTTAAGCGCACGCTCAAGATTTTGCAGGTCCCCCCTTCGCCCTCCCCAGCTCCTTATCAATCTTCTCTATGAGATCATCATTCGGCAACACAATGCGCGCCAGCTGTCGGGTTATTCTGTATTTCGTAGCAGGGGCCAAATGTGCCATGCATGCCGCTCACTAACGTTCACCGCATGCACGGCACTCTTTGACGAAACTAATTCCTGATGCAGCGCACGGACATGCCATCTGCGTTGTGTTCTGAGCCTTGAGCAACTATTGGCAGGTGGTAATTAAGAACACTGTACCATGAGATTGTCGGAGTTGATTCAGAAGACGTCCAGAAATAGGCATTTTCACTCATAAAAATAAAAGCTCCATCAGTGCCTCTCATGCCTCCCGGTAGTGCAGTGAAGCGACTGCTGTTATCGGCTGCAAAATTGGGACTGACCCAGTGTGACGTTCCGGTGGATTTCATTTTTGCTCCGGCAACTGCTTCGCCGCCAAGCGCCGTTGTAAGGGTGTTAAACTCCTTAATGGTCGGTATATGCCACCCTGACGGAGCAAGACCGCGAGGGTCGTGTACTGCATACCAGTTATAAAGGCGTCCATATTTTTTGTTGCCGGTGGAATCATTCTTGTAGTAACTCCATGCTCCTTCGCCTTTTGCAGCTGCGTCAAGCCAATCCTGATTCGTAGAGGCATGTCGAATAAGATCTCCGTTTCGATAACGGCTGACATCAAGATTCTCCTGCATCCAGACCTGACCCTCTATGGACACGGTATTGATGGTGCGTCCGTCAATATCCTTCTCTGCTGCCCGGAGATCTGAAGTCGAAGTAATCACGGTTATCAGAAGAAGAAGTAATCCGTATACTGCTTTATGTGAATATTTCATTTGTTATTGCTGTTTAAAGTGAATTGTTTTGTTTAAGACGTTATTCCTGAATCATCCTACAGTTCACCAGAAAATCCTGATGAACCTCTCCTTTTTTTTCTTCTGGTTTTAGATCGATAGATTCTTCATCGTATGCTCCTTGTACATTTGCGTTAGCTTGATCCTTATTGTTCATCAAGTAATAAAGATACCGGAAGCAACCTTTAGTGAACGTGAAGCCACGCTTAAAAGAGACTAAAAAATTTGAGGACGAAAGAGATCCCTCACTGCGTTTCTGGGTGAGAATGGTTATGTGTTTGGGTTGACAAGAGGTGGGATTACCCCAGAAACATTTCGCATGGAGAACAAAAAGGAGGCAATAAGCCTCCCCTTTGTCATGAAATCTCTTGATTTAGAATCCGATTCTAATAAAAGCGATCAGAAACCGAGCCTGATGCCAACGATACTATTGCTGCTGGCCAGAGAGTAAGCATCACCATTCTATTTGACATCGCTTGGCACCCGCCTGCCATGCTGTCAGGAGAAAAATTCGTCAAACAGAAAGGACTCGCGGCCATTTCATGATTCTTCGGTTGTACCTGCAGTTTCACGGCGCTTGATGATCTCATCCGGCGTAAGCTTGCCGACTTTTAACTGTCTCTACGTTCTATTTTCTTTGCTGTGCCAGACACGAATAATAACAACCGCATCGTTTTCGTCGCGCATATAGCGAAGAACAAAAGCCCCTGCCCCAAAAGATACAACCCATTCTCGTCTTCCAGTGTCATCGTCCATTGGGCGTCCAATGTCTGGTATTGATTTTAGAAAACCCGCTCCTTCAAGAATAGTCTTTGCTGCTCGAGCTGCCGCACCGGGGCTTTTTTCGTACAAGAACGTATAAAGCCTCTCGATATCGGCCAATGCCTCTGGAAGCCATTTTATTTGGGACAAGAGGTCACCTTTCCCTTTGCCAGATTTTCAAGCCATAGAGAAGCTTTTTCATGGGGTATAGCCTCGCCGGTTAATTGATAACGCTCCCAACGGTCCATATCCTCGCGTTTTTCCCTCTCGTAATTTTCTTCTCGATCCAGGAATGTTTCGATTGCCTTGCACATGAGCCAGTGCGGCGACCTGTCGCGGATGCGAGCCAACGCGGCGAGTCGTTGCTGTGTAGTGTCGTCTAATTTGACGCCTTTTGTCTGTGACATGACCAAATCTCCTTTTTGTAAAAGGTAGCACTTATTCTAACCTATAGCAACCTTATAGCAATGGGTATTCTTTTCGGCAAGCCCCAGACGTTTGTGAGGGACTTGCCGCCGTCAGGATAGGTGATGAACTCTAAGGGAAAGGGGTTTTATAGATTTACCCAATTTTCAATCTGTAACGCAGGTACCCGGACAAACTCTTTAACATTGTTTGTAACAAGAATCAACCCTTCACTGCGGGCATGCGCTGCAATATGAACCTCGTTTACGCCAATCTGTTTTCCTTCTTTTGCAAGAACCGCACGAATAGCCCCGTAATGCTGAGATGCTTTCATTCCATAAGGCAACACCTCTATTCTGCAGCAAAAATCTTCTATGGCAGCAAGGTTTCTGCTGACATTACTGCTCTTCTCGGCGCCATACATTAATTCTGATAACGTAATAGCTGAAATAGCCATACGATCTGCATTGCTATTAAAAACATCCAGCACCTCTCTTGGGCGATACTTCATTGTATAAATAACGATGTTGGTGTCAAGGAGGTAGCGTAGCATTATAATGCCTCGCGCTCTTCCTGTTCCTGTGTATCACGTTCTTCCATAAAATCTTCAGTAACCTTCAGTGATCCAAGGAAAAAACTATCCCAAGTCTGCCCGGCTGGAGAAATTATTCTCTCATTGCCTTTAGCTCGAACATTTACTTTTTTAACGTTTTCAGGCAAACGCAGTTCAGCTGGCAACCTGACAGCTTGAGAACGGTTATTGGTAAAGACGGTGCTGATAGCCATAGTAATTGATCTTCAAAGAGTTGGATATACTACTTGTATATAGCAAATAATAAATCCCAAACCAATGGTTCTTTAAAAGGGATTAAGCGCTTGATTATGGATATATTTTGTTATAACATGTGGTATAACAAAACAGGGAGGTAGTGTTATGCGTGCTACGGTAACAAAGATTGGTAATTCAACAGGCGTTATCCTGCCTAAGGCAGCGGTTGATCGCCTTAAGGTAAAGCAAGGGGATATCGTATTTTTAACGGAAACTCCAACAGGTTACACGGTAACCCCCTATGATCCAGAATTTGCAGAGCAAATGGAGGCAGCCCGTCGCGGCATGCTGGAATACCGGAACGCCCTCCATGAGCTTGCCAAATGACTTGGCGCTGGCTTCTGGAAGGGGTAGTTATTGCCGTCCATGACGAACAAATTGCTGTGCACGGCGGAAGCCCCGGGATCCGAGATGCAGGGCTTTTGTCCTCAGCCCTTGCTCGCCCGAAACAAAAGGCAAATTACGGTGATCCGTCCGTCTTCGATTTGGCCGCAGCCTATGCCTACGGCATTATTCGTAACCATCCTTTTGTGGACGGCAACAAACGCACAGGGTTTCTTGTTGCCTATGTGTTTCTGAATATTAACGGATGGGAGCTGAGGTCAGGAGAAGTTGAAGCTGTTAACGCGGTTATTGATTTGGCGGCAGGTGAAATGGATGAAACCGGTTTTTCTACCTGGCTTAAAAACAAGTCCCTTATTCGGGCCGCACGGGAATAGGAAGTGAACGACTGAAAATACCTTGCGGCCTTCAGTTGTAAAAGGTGGACATCGAAAGCCTGATCTTGCATGTGTAAAGGATAAAGAAAGTATTGTTGCAACTCTTCATAGTTGCTTGTCCGAATCATAGCGGAATGAAATGAGAAACTTCCGGCACGAGTGGCGAAAGTGCTGGGAATTACATCTATGGATCAGAAGAGTGGCTTATTTCCGGTCTTTTTTCCAGGGAATTCTGTTGCTGCCAAGCAACGCGATTGGCAGTAACAGGATGAAAAACAGGATGTCTCTAACAATCGGACCGATACCGATCTCCTCTTGTCCGAACCATTGGGCAAGAAACTGGGAGCAGCCGCAGTCGTGCTCGAGTCCTCTCAGTACATTGTTTATCATAGCGGCGATAAAAATAACCATCATGCAGAGCATTACCGAGGAACTGAACCGCGAGAAGAGGTCTATGAGAAGCATGGTGCCGCACAGAAGTTCACAAAGGGAGAAGAGGAGCGCAATGGCGGGGATAAGAAATGATGGCAGAATCTGGTATTCAGCGATGACAAGACCGAAAAACTTCAGATCCAGGAGTTTTTCATATCCCGACATGATGAAAAAAGCTCCGAGAATCAACCGCAGGAGTGTGATTAATGCTGATGGAAAGCCAATCTTGACCATAGGCGTTCCTGCCTTTCCTTGTTTATGATTTGGGAAGGTGTTACTTCAAGCAAATTGATCCTTCCATTGGGAAGCCTGCATGAGCCCATTCGATCAGACCGCCTGTATATACCTTGACATTTTTGTAACCAATTTGTATCAGTTTTTTAGCAACACTTCTGGCCTTTCCGCAACTGGCTTCAGAGCAATAGACCACAATAAAGGTATCGAGGGATTTTTTTTGCCTGAAATCAGGAAACTGCTCGTCAAACCTGCTCTTGGAAAGAGAAATGGCTCCTTTGAGATGTGATTTGTAATAGACATACTCGGAACGTGCATCGACAAAACATATCGAATGAGTGTCAAAAAGGGCTTTGGTGGCAGAGAGATCGAGTTCACCGGTTCCTCCTTGCGCAACAGCAACAGATTCAGCAGCATGGAGTTGTGATAAGGAAGGCGAAATGCTTGAGAGCAATATAATAACGGCAGCGAACAGCTTCCTTCGTAATGGTTTTGCTGTCATGATGTTTAAAGGCATGGTTTTCCTTGATGTTATAACCTGAATTATTTATCAAAAACAAATAAAGGGGGTAATAAAATCCTGACTTTGCCACATTGAGCTAAATTCTCAGGTCAGCCTGCTTGTCCCGGTAGCTACCCGGACAAACTCTTTAACTGGTTTTGTTGGGGTTCAGGAATCACCCCAACCGGACATAGCGGTATTGAAGGGCGTGTCGCTTTACTGGCGGGTTTTCCACCAGTCGTCTCCATAATTGTAGAAAAGCTCTTCACCCTTGCCGATATTGCGGAGGGCATAGAGGATCATTTCCGGACCAAGGGAGCTCTCTTCACGATAGTATGCGACATTAGGGGTCGATGAGTGGTTGAAGAGCATGCCGTAGCCCATAACCACAAGCCGGGCGGTTTCAACGTTGCCGTAGAATACGTAGTTGACCAGTTCACCTCCGATGTCGCGATCAGTGACCTCAATGGCAGGACATCGCTCGATAATAGCTTCCGCTTTGATGTATTCCGTTGCAAAGGCTCCTCGACCGCTGACGGTTGAAGCGCTGATTACGACTGCTCCTCTTTTGATGGCAGGACGTTTTCCTTTGAGAAAAATGCCGATGGCAATACCAACCGCCAGGCCTGAGATAAGGCATAGAGAAATGATGACAATAAGGTTGGGTTCCATAGGCTTTTTCTAATTGTTCAGATGCTCCGGGGTGTTGCGACAGCAAAATGTAACAATTTCTTTGATTTTAGTGACGGAGAGATGGGGGGCCTGAAGATGATAAAGCGTAATGATCGGATATGAGTTGTTTTATCGAGCCAAATATTGCCTTATGTTACGAAAGAGAGACAATATGGTATGAACATTTTCGCTAACTGAATTGGAGTTACTATCGTTATTCAACAACGCCCTCTATCGGTGGTTATTATTGGTGGGGGAGCAGCAGGGATGCTGGCAGCTATTGGCGCTCATCGAGGTGCTGAGGCTGCGGGTATTGAGTGTTCCATAACGATTTTGGAACGTAATGCCCGGACGGGTACGAAAATCAGGATATCAGGGGGAGGGAAGTGTAATGTGACCCATCAGGGGAGTCCTGCTGAACTGCTTGAACAGGGGTTTCTTCGCATCAATGAACAGCGTTTTTTGCGAAACGCTCTTTACGGGTTTTCAAACAATGATCTTCTTGAACTCCTGCACTCCCGGGGAGTTGTAACTGAGGTCCGACCGGATGGAAAGGTGTTTCCTTTGAGCGAAGACGGTTCTTCTGTAGCCATGGCTTTTGAGGAGTTACTGAAGGAGTTGTCGGTTCAGCTGATCTCTTCCTGCAGGGTAAAGAGTGTTGAACGCAGGGATGGGTCGTTTATGATTACCACCAACGGTGAGCCCTTGAGTGCTGATGCGGTTATTGTGGCTACTGGCGGGGTTTCTTACTCAAACACAGGCACAACGGGTGACGGCCTTGTGATTGCCCGAAAGCTTGGACATTCAATTAAAGAACCTTCGGCGGCGCTGGGGCCGGTGTTTACCCAGAAGGCACCTCCCGCATCTCTTTCGGGAGTATCGCTGCGTTCGGCAGGTCTGGTTGTGTCAGCTGGAGGGAAGAGTATTGAACGACGCGGGGACCTGCTTTTTACACATCGCGGTTTCAGCGGCCCTGTTGCGTTGTCGCTATCGCGCGATATTGCGGAGCTGTGCCGTGAGTTTGGCAGTGCATCTCTTTTTGCTGACCTTTTTCCTGAGCATACTCCTGCTGAACTTGATCATTTGCTTCTTCAGCATGCACGAAAACATGGTGCACAGATGGTTCGGAAGTTTCTGCAGACATGCCCGATTGCTCCTTTCAAGAAGGGGCTCGGAGAGGCGCCGCATGGTACAATTCCCACAGCACTTGTCCCCTATATTATTCGACACTCTCTTCTTGAGATCGACATAACATGGAGTGGTCTGCATAAAGAACTGAGGAAAGCCCTGCTTGCAGTGCTGAAGAGGTTTCCGCTTGGAACTGTTCGAGCTGTGCCGCTTGATCAGGGTGAAGTATCTGCCGGTGGCGTTTCCCTTGGAGAGGTCAATCCGAAAACTATGCAGTCAAGGGTTGTTCCAGGGCTTTTTCTCTGCGGAGAAGTGCTCGACTATGCCGGCGAAATTGGAGGGTATAACCTCCAAGCCGCATTTTCTACCGGATGGATGGCAGGGGTGAATGCGACAAAAAAAAGTGGGCAGTAGGCAGTGGGCAGTTGGCAAAGGAAGAGCTGAAGGAAGATAGTTGGCAGCCAGGAGGTACGGAAGAAAGTGCAGGGTACTGAGAATAGATCCCTCCCTTTGGTCGGGATGACAAGGGAGGGGTGGGATGAAAAAGAAAGAACGGAATGACAGAAAAACAGAGGAATGAGCAAAGTATTTTTTAATTAAGCACCAAGAACTTTTCTTCCTTTAAACTGCCAACTGCCAACTGCCAACTGCCAACTGCCAACTGCCAACTGCCAACTGCCAACTGCCAACTGCCAACTGCCAACTGCCAACTGCCAAC
>CAIVSG010000258.1 GCA_903908555.1 uncultured Chlorobiaceae bacterium
AACTTCACAAGGCTTATTTCGATTGCGGTTTCATCAATCTCAAGTATATCATCAACTTCTGAAATGGATTGGGGTGACCCATCATCATTCCAGACTATGTTTCCATGAACTTGAATAAGCTCACGAGCATTGTTTAGCAAAACAGGTTCAAAGTCATCTGCATAGGTTGCAGTGAGAGTTTTGCTTGAATCTAATAACTTTACAACCAGCCTTCTTTCATGGAACTTCATCTCTATGAGAGTCCCTGTAATATATCCAAAATCAGCAGTAGAAACTTCGCTGAGCGGGGGGGTTAACAGTTGCTTGATTTTTTCCAGTGCAGAGGAACCATCTAAAAGTGTTTTTTGATAATAATCTTCAATATTTATAATGAGACAAGAATTTTTTGCAGGCTGCATACTTTCTAATGCTTGCAAAATAGAGCGCCGATAAAACGAGTCTGGCACAATACTACCTAATTGTTTAGCATCTCCTGAGTTGACCGCCGAAATTACTTTACAAGTGGTTTTGGCTATTTTCTCATACTCATGTTCATCAAACAACTGATCAGCCTTACCTCCAATTGTTATCGGAAGAGCGAACCCGCCATCTTCAGGTATGCTGCAAATTAAAGGGAAACGACGCTCAATTTCTTTAGTAACCCTTGCTATTTGTAGTACTTCACGACCTTCTTCAGCCATTGCAATCAAATGTACCACCCGCTGAAAGCGTTCAAGGGCTTGAACCAAAGCAGAGGCTGGAAGCTTATGGCCATCTGTGGCGGCACCATCAAAATGGAGCCTTAGTTGTCGAGTGTGTTTTTGAGTCAAGCTCATGTTTCGGATTTATACCCTGGGGAAGGGATTGTGAAACAATAATTTCGAAATATAATACAAAACCCTGCTCAATTAGTAGCATAAGCCTCTAAAATACCTATTCGGTCGCCTGCATTGCTTAACCTTGTGCATCACCTGAGCATAGTGAGCCAACGATTCTAGAGCAAATGAGCAATAGCCAATGCTTCATCTGCCTTCTCTTTCGTCCTTTCTTCACTATATTTCAACCATGGATACCCTTGCCAAATTACAGATTCTTTCCGGTGCGGCGCGTTACGACGCTTCGTGTGCTTCGAGCGGAAGCAAGCGTGATGGGCCCTATGGCGGAACCGGGAATACATCAAGCAGCGGCATCTGCCACTCTTGGGCGGATGACGGCCGGTGTATATCGCTGTTGAAAATTCTGCTTTCAAACGACTGCATCTATGACTGCGCCTACTGTGTGAACCGGTCGACCAATCCGGGTGAGCGTGCATCGTTTACTGCCCGCGAAGTGATTGATCTTACCCTTGATTTTTATCGCCGCAATTATATTGAAGGGCTCTTTTTAAGCTCGGCTGTCATGCAGAGCCCCGATTACACTATGGAATGTATGGTCAGGGTTGCCGAAGCCCTGCGCACAGAGGAGCAGTTCGGCGGTTACATACACATGAAAATTATTCCAGGATGCAGCAGTGAACTTGTCCGAAAAGCCGGACTCTACGCCGATCGTGTCAGCGTCAATATTGAGCTGCCTTCTCAGGCTTCCCTGCAGCGACTTGCTCCCCAAAAGCATAAACATGCGATTCTTGAGCCCATGGCACTTATCGGGAGGGAGATAACCACTAGCCTTGTTGAACGGAAGGCGAGTCACCGGGCTCCCCGGTTCGCTCCGGCAGGCCAGAGCACGCAGATGATTATAGGGGCAAGTCCAGAAAACGATTTCCAGATACTCCGCCTTTCCCAGGGGCTTTACAAAAAAATGAACCTCAAACGGGTCTATTATTCGGCTTATGTGCCGGTGATAGAGGATAATCGCCTTCCCGTGCTTGCGGCTCCTCCTCTCTTACGCGAACACCGCCTCTATCAGGCCGACTGGCTGTTGCGCTTTTACGGCTTTTCCGCCGAAGAGATCCTTTCGGACGATGCACCCCATCTTGATGAATCGTTCGATCCCAAGACAGCCTGGGCGCTCCGCCACCCCGAATTTTTTCCGGTTGAGATTAACCGCGCCGACTATGCCACACTTTTGCGTGTACCTGGAATCGGGGTTCTTTCTGCCAAACGTATCGTTGCTGCCCGCCGATTTTCAAGCATTACCCCTGATGGTTTGAAAAAAATCGGGGTAGTTATTAAAAGGGCAAAATATTTTATCACCTGCCGAGGCAGGTCCTTTGAAAAATCTGATCAGCCACCGGCACTCATCCGCCAGCGACTCTTGCTTGGTGAAAGCAGTGAAGCGCCAATGTCGATACTTCCCAAACAACTTGTATTGCCTGGTCTTTTTGCATAATTATGAACTGCTACCTTTACGACGGTACTGCTGACGGCCTGTTGTCTTCCATTGCCTGGATCCTTGAAGAGGAGCCTGATCCGGAACAGGTTACGCTCAGAGAGCGTATGGATACTCTTTTTGAAGAGGGATTCACTATTGGTACTGATGCAACCCTGGCCGAATCGCTGTTTTTTCGGCTGAAACAGCAGGCACCCGATGCTGCACATACCCTTTATTCCTTCATGCTTGCCGAAAAAGAGGGGATGGAAACCAGCCTGCTGCACTATGTCTCGTTAGCCTTCAAGCATGGCGACAAGGTCAAGGGTTATCTCACGCATCCAGCTGTTCGGGATATTGTCAATGTTGCAAAAAAAGCCGGAAGGGAGCTGCACCGTATGAAAGGGCTCCTCAGGTTCGAAAAACTTCAGGATGGTGCATATCTGGCGAAAATGGCACCAGACTATAATATCATTCACCCTCTTGCCTATCACTTCAGTCGCAGGCTCAGAGCGCAGCACTGGTTTCTCTACGACGTCAAACGGCGCATGGCAGCTCGCTGGAACAATGGCACTCTTCAGTTCGGTACCATCGAACAATTTACTACTCCCGCTCTCTCGGAAGACGAAAAAAAGGTACAGGCCCTATGGCAGGTTTTCTTTAAAACCATTGCCATACCCGACCGAAAAAACCCTCGACTCCAGAAATCCAACATGCCCATGAAATACTGGAAATATCTAGTTGAGAAGCAAGGAGAGTGAAGAAGGTGTTCTAAGCTATATGTGCAATAACGAGTTTCATTTCAGTGCTGCACGCACCTGTGCGAGCGCCTCAGCGATAGGAATGACTTGGGTTGTGCCACTCTCGATTTCCGCAATCCTTCGTTCGGTTTCGATAGCCCATGCTTCTTCAATCTCGGCATCTTCGTCAAGACTGGCGAGCAAAAGCTGGGCAAAAGCTGCACGTTCAGTGGCTGAAAGCTTCAGAGCCTCAGCTTCGAGTAGTTCAAGTTGATTTTCCATAGTCCTCATGCCTCTCTTAAGTGATCATTGAACTTGTAACTATTCAAAGATATAGGATTTTGTTGCAAAAGTACACAATCAGTTTTCAAATACCAGGCTTGGTGAAAATCAAGAACGCAGCTGTTACATCTCACTGTATCGATCAACTGAGCGCCCGTATACGTTGGTAAACTGCTACGTGATAAATTAATTCTAAATCCAGATTGTTTATCTTACAACCGCTACCAAATACGCCTATGAAACTGACAGAAACAGCAGAAAAAGCAATTGCCGCCTATGGCGGGCGTGCGCTTTGGGAAAACGCCAAAACTCTTGAAACCGAAATAAGCGCTTATGGTCTCGCCTTTACCCTGAAGCGGCGACCGTTTTTCCATCATGCCAGAATGGTTTTAGATGTTCACCGACCATTTTCAACCTTGACCCCGATTGGCCGAAGCCCTGCTATCACTGGAATACTTGAGGGTCTTGACGTACGGCTGGAAAATGAAGAGGGGAAGGTCATCTCAGAGCGGAGGAATGCTCGGGATTATTTCAAAATCGGCAGAAGGTTATTCTACTGGGATGACCTCGATATGTCCTATTTCGCCAACTATGCTTCCTGGAATTATTTTACCCTGCCAGCGCTGCTGATGCGTGAGGATATCGCCTGGAAGGAGCTCGAACCCGGTTTGCTGGAGGCGCGATTTCCGGACGCAATTCCGACCCACAGCAGGGTGCAGCGATTCAGGTTTGACCGCCAGACCGGCCTCCTGATGCAGCACGACTATATTGCCGATATCATCAGCCCGCTTGCAGCCGCATCCAATGTTGTTCTTCAGCACACCCAAAACAACACAGCTCTTGTTTATCCTTCTATAAGGCGGGTAACCCCGACGGGGCCTAAAGGCAAGCCGCTCGGTGGCCCGGTATTGATTCACCTTGATATTCACGATTTCAGGCTGATATAGAGCAACGCATGAATAATAAAGCATGGCAATTCTGGCAATCGATCAGGGAACCACAGGGACGACCTCTATCCTTTATGACTCCGGAGGGCAGGTCATGAGCAAGGTCTGCCGGGAATTAACCCAGATTTACCCTCAGGAAGGGTGGGTAGAGCATGATCCGGAAGAGATATGGCAAACCGTAGTGGATGGGGTGAGAGAGCTGAGAGCGAAGTATGATCAGCCAATTACAGCCATCGGTATCACGAACCAGCGTGAAACCACCATTGTCTGGGACAGGATAACCGGCAAACCGATCTATAACGCGATCGTCTGGCAATGCCGGCGGACCAGCGAACTGTGTCGCCGATACGAAGCGGAACAAGAGCACATCACCGCCAAAACCGGACTGCCACTCGATGCATATTTCAGCGCCACAAAAATCCGCTGGATTCTTGACCACTTTCCTGATCTGAATTCCGATAACCTTCTTTTCGGCACAGTCGACAGCTGGCTGGTCTGGAAACTGACCGGCGGCAAAGTCCACGCAACCGATTTCACCAACGCGTCCAGAACGCTGCTTTTCAATATCAGGGAGAAGCAGTGGGATAAAGAGCTGCTCGACCTTTTTGCTATTCCGGAGTCGCTGCTGCCTGAAGTGAGGAACTCCATGGATGATTTCGGCAGGGTAACTGCCCTTAAGGAGCTTTACGATATTCCTATTGCCGCTGTTGCCGGTGATCAGCAGGCCGCACTCTTTGGGCAGTGTTGTTTTGAACCATCGTCAATCAAGAATACCTATGGTACCGGTTGCTTCATGGTTATGAATACTGGCGACACCTTTATTGAGTCGCACAACGGTCTTTTGACAACGCTCGGCATCAATGCGGCAGGCGGGCCATGTTATGCTCTTGAGGGATCGGTCTTTATCGGAGGAGCAGTTATTCAGTGGCTGAGGGACGAGCTCAAGCTGATTAAGGATGCCAGGGAATCCGAAACAATGGCGCTGGAGGCCTCGACTAATGCGGGAGTATATATTGTGCCTGCTTTTGTCGGTCTTGGTGCGCCTCATTGGCAGATGGATGCACGGGGGTCTATTGTGGGGCTGACGAGAGGAACGAACAGAAACCATTTAGTCCGCGCAGCCCTCGAATCGATAGCCTATCAAACGTACGACGTCTTCAGGGCTATGGTGGCTGACACTGGAATTGTTCCGAAAGCACTCATGGTTGACGGCGGGGCAGTGACCAACGCTTTCCTCATGCAGTTTCAGGCCGATATCCTGGATGTTCCGATTCTGAAACCTGAAAATATAGAATCAACATCTCTCGGTGTTGCCTATCTGGCCGGATTGCAGACAGGAATATGGAGTTCCAGTGAGGAGTTGCTCGCGTTGCATAAGGTACAAACCACCTATACGCCGGCCATGGAGACTGAAACGAGAGAGAAGCTTTTAAGGGGCTGGCAGAAAGCGCTTCGCCAGACAATGGCTGTATAGCATGGTGCAACTCACAACCCTGCGGAAAATCGTTTACCGTTTTTATGGGTAAAAATCAAGGTGAAAATGGTGGTGTTATTTTTAGCTTTCTTTTATATGATAAATGGACGTGATTATTGATTTCTTGTTGAACTCAAATATTAATGCTTTAAGCTAACAAAGGAAGGTGTCTTCATGACCTCAATCCAATATCTTGAAGAACAAGTCAAACAACTGTCAGCCACTGAACGACAGGAGTTCCGCGAGTGGTTTCTCGAATGGGATGCCGACGAATGGGATTTCCAGATTGCGCAAGATGCGCAGGCTGGAAAGCTTGACGCTTTTGCCGCCGAGGCCCTTGCAGAATATAAATCAGGGAAGGCCAAGGAGATTTGAAACACTATGCATCAAGCAGGTTTTGGGATTGTTACTGTTTTCTTCCTGAGTTGGTGCAGCAACTGGCTAAGGAAAATTACAAGCTTCTTCGACATGCTCCTTCTCATCCCTCGTTGCATTTCAAGAAAGTGAGAAGCGGTCAGTATCGAAGCGTACGTATCGGCTTGAAATATAGAGCATCAGGCATTCCTGTTCCTGACGGTATTCAATGGTTTTGGATCGGGTAATCATGCGGAATATGACCGTTTGCTTACAAAATAAATTTGAGATCAAATCTTTATGACAAATTCTATTGATCATGCTACCGGCAGCGAAAAAACGGTAACCTGTCCTCAATGCGGGAAATCCTTTACTTGCAGCCTTTCACCAACATGCTGGTGTGCCACCAGAGTCGTTCCTGTTGCAGTCAAAGAGCACCTTGCCGCACGCTATAAAACATGCGTCTGCAGCACCTGTCTCGACGAATTGATTGCAAAAGCCGGTTCAGGAGAAAGTGCCTGAGTAGTTTGTTTAAACAGAAAGAAGAGAATAAGTGTACTGAAGAAATTACTGTGCTCGAAATGTATCAACAAACTCAGAAACGGTCAATCCTGCCGCACGGATGAGGCTTCTTAAGGTTCCTTTAGCAATTTCCCGATGATCAGGAATCGATAATGTTGCGATTTCACCTTCTTTAGTCATAATGATATGGCTGCCACTTTGTCTGACGACTTGCCAGCCGAGGGATGTAAATACACGAACAACTTCGCGGCCATTGATAATGGGGAGTTGTGGAGGCATTAAGCGGCCACTTCGATCTGCCTTGTCTCAATGGTTAAGGGTAAACCATGTTCTGCCCTTACCTGAAGACATTGGTGAATAGCGTCTTTGATATTTTCAAGCGCCTCGTCCTTGGTTTTACCCTGGCTGACACAACCGGGAATTGCTGGACATTCTATAATCCAGATGCCATCTTCATCTCGATTGATTGTTACGTTGAATTTCATTTTAGTCTCCAAGTCATATCTATTAGGTAACATTCTGAAGATAAGCATATTCCTATTTTCATCATACCCCAACTTTTTGACTTTGAAAATCTAGCCGCATACATTGAAAGGCTTAAAACTCCGTGTGAATTCAGTTGAAATGCTGCTGTTGATCAAGTACATTAGGTCAATGAAATAGAGTAACCGCAAAACATGCACATGCAAAAAGAAACCATCACTATTCTCGGCTGCGGCTGGCTCGGGCTGCCACTTGCCAAAGCCCTTGTTAAAGCGGGCTATCCGGTGAAGGGATCAACAACGAGAGAGGAAAACCTTGAAACACTCCGCGAAGCCGGCCTCGAGCCTTTTCTTGTAGAGCTTGATCCAGAAGTGAATGGAGAGGACATTACAGATTTTCTTCACAGCGATATTCTTATTGTCAACATACCGCCTGAGAGGCGCGACGACATTGTCGAGTACCATATAGAACAGTTTTCATCGCTTATCGATGCTCTCGGCCAATCGCCGGTGCGCTCGGTGCTGTTTGTCAGCTCAACATCCGTCTATCCATCCCTCAACAGGGAAGTTACCGAAGAGGATGCTGTTGATCCTGAAGCAGTTTCCGGGCAGGCTTTGCTGCTTGTTGAGGAGATGCTGATGCAGGAGAGCGGGTTTCAGACCACTGTGCTGCGTTTTGGAGGCTTGATCGGCTATGACCGTAACGCGGAAAAGTATCTCTCAAGCATGAAAGAGGTTGTCAATCCTGATCAGCCGATGAACTTTATTCATCGCGATGATTGTGTAAAGATAATTTCTGAAATTATCCGTCTTCAGCAGTGGGGTGAAGTGTTCAATGCCTGCAGTCCGGTTCATCCCCTGCGACGCGACTACTACACCAGAGCGGCTCTAGAGGCAGGAATGTCGTTACCTCCTCTGGCATCCTCTGCAGAGCCTGCGCCTTATAAAATAGTGAATAGCGACAAGCTTACGAGTGCCTTGCACTATAAGTTTCTCTATCCCGATCCGGCGGCTCAAGAGGGATAGTACGGCGTAACGATGGCAGTAAAAAAAACAGCTTTTCTTCTGGCAGCACCCTCAAGCGGATCCGGAAAAACCACCTTGACTCTCGCTCTTCTGAGGCTATTTGCCGAGCGCGGACTTACGGTTCAACCGTTCAAATGCGGACCCGATTACCTTGATACCCGCCTGCACTCTCTTGCGGCTTCATGGGGCGGAAACAGCCGTACCGGGATCAACCTTGATACCTTCATGGCATCAAAAGAGCATGTGCGGGAGCTCTTTTGCCGTTATTCATCTGATGCTGACGCTTCAGTAGTCGAAGGTGTGATGGGCCTTTTTGACGGCGCGGAAAAATCTGAAGGCAGCAGTGCTGAGATAGCCTCTGCTCTCGGCATCCCCGTCATTATGGTGGTCAACGCAAAAAGTATGGCCTATTCGGCCGCCCCCCTGCTCTATGGATTCAGAACGTTTGACCCACGAGTGAACCTTGCCGGAGTAATTTTCAATCAGGTCAATACGCTTTCCCATTACCGCTACCTTGAAGCAGCCGCCCGTGATGCCGGCGTTGAACCACTTGGTTATCTTCCTTACAGCAATGCGGTTGCCATCAGCGAACGTCATCTCGGCCTTGATATATCAACAGGGTATGACCGTGAGGGTGTTATCACTGCTATGGCGGAGCATGTCAAAAAAACTGTTGCTATTGAACGTTTGCTTGATCTCACAAGAGTTGCTTTTCCCCCGTGTGATCCAGTTCCCGTGTCGGGGCGGAAAGGCGGTAGAGTGATTGCTGTTGCCCGGGATGCAGCTTTCAACTTTATTTACCACGAAAACCTTGAGGCACTCGGTGAGCAAGGTGAGATTGTATTTTTCAGTCCGATCGATGATGAGCGGCTTCCGAAAGCTGATATGCTCTATCTTGCGGGCGGATACCCTGAACTTTACGCCGAACAGCTCTCCTCAAATGGTGCCATGCGTGAAGAAATCGCTTCGTATTGCCGTCAGGGCGGTGTTGCCTATGCTGAATGCGGCGGGATGATGTATCTGGGAAAAACTATGACTCTCAAGGATGGAACCCTCTATCCGATGTGCGGCGTCTTCGATTTTGATACTACCATACATGATTCGAAACTCTCGCTTGGATACAGAAAAGTTGTTCTGGAAGAGATGCCGGGGGTAGAGCTTCCTGGCCATGAATTTCATTACTCACGCATCAGTAGAGAGGGAGAATTGCGCAACATTGCAGCAGTGAAGAACGCACGGGGAGAAAGTGTCGAAACTCCGGTGTTCAGAATGGAAAATACCATAGCCTCCTACATTCACCTCTACTGGGGCGAAAACCGTGGTTTTCCAGAATATTTGTTTACTCATTTGAATCCCTGTTCTCCCTGAACTTTCCTTTCCATCACCTCCGGAACAGAACCATTCTCCCGCAACGCCCTTGTGATGCTTACTGTTGCGAGCTTCATGCAGTAATATCTTCAAGATGACAGCATTTAATTTCAGAAATTTTGTGCAGTTTCAGGTCATTAGTAACAAGGGTCAGTCTATGAACCATTGCGGTTGCGCAAATAATTGCATCTGGGAGTTTTAGTGAATATTTTTGACGCAATGTTACCGTCACACTCTTTATTTCCTGATCAATATTTATTATGTCTATCAGGTTTAAAAAATGTTTAATAGCCGTTTCTTCATTTGAACTCAATTTACTGTACGACAAGAGTTCAAGTTCATTCACAAATGAAACAAAAACGTCAGAGCTGCCATCTTGTAATTTTTTCGGCTGATTTAAAAAATACAGCACGGCGTTTGTATCAAATAGATAGTTAATTCCACTCATTCCGTTGCTCCTCTTGAAATTTTAACGGATCAACGCTTAAAGATTTTATTGAACCTGCAAGTTTATTTAAGCTTGCGACCTTGCTGGGGTTACGCTCAACAGACAGAACATGCACTTTATCCTGTGGCAGAAGTTTTAAAAAATTCATAAAATCATTGCTGATTACATCATCAATTTGTAGTTGAATTTTCATAATAAAACCTCTCTTAATGATTGATTGATGGCTTCATATTTTCATCTGCCTTGTGAGTCAAGTTACGTATTAATACGCGATATCGCTCAGTTACTGTTAATATTTCCGTAAAAACGGCCTTTTTTCTTCGCCATCCGGCAAACCCCCTTTACAGTATAAACTCAAGATCACACCCAAGGGCTTCCGATTCCTCGACAAACTGTTTGAGCGTGGCGATAAAAGCAAGAAATTTTGCCGGATCGATCTCACGGAGGTATGCTGCCCGCAATGGTTGATCGTGCCAGCCAAGCAGAATCATTTCCTTCTTTTCAGGGTCGATTTCCGCTGTGCATTCATCAAGAATCCTCTTCATTGATGCAAGGCTGCTGTTATGAAGAAAGGCTTCGTCCCAGCTGTCAAGTCCATTATTGCTTTCAGACATGAATGGCAGTTTGTTTAAGGCCTCTGCAATTCCATAGTGGAAAAACGCGGCATAGTCGTGGCCGTCCATTTCAAGGGAATGGTATGTTGTATAGGTTTTGTCCTGAAGATTTACCCGGTTTACTTTTCCGATCCGGTAAATGGATAATTCACGGTGTTCGGGATTGCTGTCGTTGATAATGATGTGCTGAACATTCATAGCTTAGTCAGGATAGGGAGAACCTTTAACCGCTCAAAAGAGTTTTCTGATTTATGGAATTGGGTTTATAAGTAACTATCTTTAAGGATAAATTTTATTAGGCACTCTTTTTTCTGAGTGCATCAGCTAAGGGTATTCAAAACAATTAGATCGATACATAAATAATGGAAGGCAATTTTTCAAATAGAGTACAGGATGTCATTCGACTCAGCCGTGAAGAAGCTCTCCGGTTAGGTCATGACTATATCGGCACTGAGCATCTTCTCCTTGGCCTTATAAAGGAAGGCGAAGGTATAGGCGCCAGGATATTGAAGAACCTCAAGATAGATTTATTCAGCCTCAAACAGAAAATTGAGGAAAGTACCCATCCCAAGGTTCCTGCAACCCAGATGGGTAATGTCCCCTTGACGAAGCAGGCCGAGAAGGTGTTGAAAATTACCTATCTCGAAGCCAAAATCTGCAAGTCAAGCGTTATTGGAACCGAGCATCTTCTACTTTCGATCATGAAAGGCGATGATAACATTGCCGCTCAGATTCTCGAGCAGTTTGGTGTGACCTACGATCTTGTAAGGGATGAACTGATAAACATCACAAGCAGCAAGAGCGAGTCGGATGAGCCGCCAATGGAGGGATCATACTCGTCAGGAGGTGCAGAACGGCTGCAGAAAAAACCGGATCCGAGAAAAGGCGAGAGAACCAAGACACCTGTGCTCGACAATTTTGGTCGCGATCTTACCCGTCTTGCCCTTGATGACAAGCTCGATCCAATCATCGGGCGCGAAAAGGAGATCGAACGTGTGGCCCAGGTTCTGAGCCGCCGTAAAAAGAATAATCCTGTGCTGATTGGAGAACCGGGAGTCGGAAAGACTGCCATTGCCGAAGGCCTTGCCCTCAAGATTGTCCAGCGTAAGGTATCCAGAGTACTCTACGACAAGAGGGTTGTAGCCCTTGACTTGGCAGCACTTGTTGCCGGTACCAAGTACAGGGGGCAGTTCGAGGAGAGGATGAAAGCCCTCATGAATGAGCTTGAGCGGTCGCGCGACGTTATTTTGTTTATTGATGAACTGCATACCATTGTCGGTGCGGGTGGCGCTTCTGGTTCGCTTGACGCAAGCAATATATTCAAGCCAGCTCTTGCCCGTGGCGAGCTGCAGTGTATCGGAGCAACCACGCTTGACGAATACCGTCAGTTTATTGAAAAAGACGGTGCACTCGACCGGAGGTTCCAGAAAATAATGGTCGAGCCTACTTCTGTTGATGAGACCATCCAGATTCTCAACAATATCAAGTCGAAATATGAGTCACATCATCATGTGAACTATTCCGAAGACGCGATCGAAAAAGCCGTAAAGCTTTCCGAGCGCTATATCACCGATCGTTTTCTTCCTGATAAGGCCATTGATGTTATGGATGAGGCCGGTGCCAGGGTTCATTTAAGCAACATTCATGTACCGCAAGAGATTCTTGAGCTTGAAAAATCCATCGAGGAGGTCAAAGCAGAGAAAAATCAGGTTGTGAAGATGCAGAATTTCGAGGAAGCTGCAAGGCTCCGCGACAAGGAGAAAAACCTGCTTGATGCCCTTGATCATGCAAAACAGGAGTGGGAAGATCGGGCATCCGAAAGCGTTTACGATGTTACCGAGGCCGATATCACCTCTGTTATTGCCATGATGACCGGTATTCCGGTAGCAAGGGTTGCGCAGTCTGAATCGAAAAGGCTCCTCAGTATGGAAGCTGACCTTACAAAAGAGGTCATCGGTCAGGATGAGGCAATCAAAAAGATTACCAAGGCCATACAGCGTACCCGTGCAGGTTTGAAAGATCCTTCCCGCCCTATTGGCTCTTTTATTTTTCTTGGCCCTACCGGTGTCGGTAAAACCGAACTTGCTAAGGCCTTGACCCGCTATATTTTTGACACCGAGGATGCCCTGATCAGAGCCGATATGAGCGAGTATATGGAGAAGTTTTCGGTCAGTCGTCTTGTAGGAGCGCCTCCAGGATATGTCGGTTATGAAGAGGGCGGTCAGTTGACGGAAAAAGTTCGCCGCAAACCATATTCAGTCGTTCTTATCGATGAGATTGAAAAAGCGCATCCCGATGTATTCAACATTCTGCTGCAGGTGCTCGATGAGGGGATTTTGACTGATGGCATGGGACGAAAGGTTGATTTTCGCAATACCATTATCATTATGACCTCGAATATCGGTGCTAAAGATATCAAGAGCTTCGGCGCAGGATCAGGCATGGGCTTTACAGCTCCAGATGATTCGACAGGGAACTATAAGGCCATGAAGTCAACAATTGAGGATGC
>CAIVSG010000259.1 GCA_903908555.1 uncultured Chlorobiaceae bacterium
CTGCGCCGGTGCATTATTGTAGCTGTCAACAGCTATCACATAGTGCCCGAGACGTTTTGCAGCAATAACAAATTCCTTGCCCAGTTCCCCGCTGCCCAGCAGCATGATTTTTTTCGACATTATGATTTATTTTTACATCAAGTTCAAGCTTTGCCAGAAATAAAGATTGGTTACGGCTGAATAAGACGGTGCAGAAGAATATCCTCAACATTGCGGCGACTGTCGAGTACCGCTATTATATAAACGTTGCTGGCAGCAATCCGGTACACCAACCTCCATGGCGAGATAATCAGCTCCCGATAGATATAAATACCGCGTGCATATAGTTCAGGAATAACCCTGCCTCGCTCGGGAGAGAGATACAACGCTGCTGCTTTAAGCTTGATTTTTTCAAGAACATGCAAGGCATTGAGCGGATTATCGCTTGCAATAAAGGTTATAATCTCTCTGAGATCTCTTTCAGCAACTTCAGTCCATAACACAGCATAACCTGCGCTCATGACTTCTCGGCTCTCAACAGGCGTTCAATATCACCGAATACCTCCTCCTGTGGACGAATGTTGCCTTTACGGATATCCTCTTCACCCTGAGCAAGCAGTTTGAGCAATCCAAGTGCATTGCGCATCTCCTCATAGCTTTTCGGGTCCTGAAGAACAGCTCTCGGCTCACCGTTCTGGGTAATGATAATCGGACGACGGGTATCATTGATCTGATCAAGAAGATCAGTTGTTTTAGCCTTAAGATAGGTGACCGGTTTGATGTCAGTAGTAATATTCATGTCTCTCCTTATTCGTTTTCTCCTCTAACTTAATATAGTACGAAATTCGGTTAGATAAGACCAACATTCCATGGTGCTACTATAACCCCAATAGAGTATTCAGCTTATGCAACACTTCATCAACCGCTGCTGTCGGTAAACTGCAAATCAACTCAGCTTGCCTGATCTTCCAGTCAAGACTTTTTACCTGATCAGATAATACCGCTCCTTTGATCTTCAAGCCTTCAGGGAGTAACACTTCAAACGGATACCCTTTAATGCGCGTGGTAACCGGGCAAAGAAGCACCAAACCAACTCTGGAATTGTACGCAGCAGGAGAGAGTACCAATGCAGGACGACGTCCCGCCTGTTCATGCCCTGCTTGTGGAGTAAAGGCAACCCATACTATATCACCCCGATCCGGAATATAAGCCATACGATCACCAGTTTTCTTTTCCAACAGCGTCACCTGTATCGCATTCATCATGCAAATTATCGTCAGTGATGCCACCAAGCAGGTGAGCAAGATCCGGTTTGATAGTGACTATTGGGCGGATAACGAGTTTTCCCTCAACCAAAGAGATATCTACATCCGAATCTTTTTCCAGTTTAGCCTCAAGTGCATAGCTCATCGGTATTCTCAACGCAAGACTATTGCCCCATTTCTGAACCTTTGTAAGCATACCTATCTCCATTTTTGTTTATACAATGTAGATACTTTTTTCCGCCGGATTAAGCAAGGAAATTGTTAGTTTAGGCAGCGAAAGAGTATCGGACAGGAAGCTGCTGGAGCCAGGGAGTTTAGCTCGACTTTCATCAGCCAAGTTCCCGCAGCTGGCGATGGAGGTCTTTGCGTGAGAGGCTGTACATGTGGACGTAGAGGAGATTGAACATGAGAACAGCTGAGCGTAGCTTGGGTGCGCGCATTGCCCGTTTCAGGGCGTTCTGAACGGTGAAGACTCGCTTTGTAAGGCCGGTGTAGCTGGGAATGAACTCTTCAATGGGAATACGTTGGGGCTTATAGAGCATCTCCTGGCCCCATGAAAAACGGAAGGCATCATGATCATCTCTTGAGTGAAGCAGACGACCTTCATTGGCAAGACGATCAAAGACTCCGGTACCGGGAATCGGGCGCAGCAGATTGATACCGGGCACATCGATACCGGTCTCCTCGATAAACGCCTCAATCCTTTTGGGTAGCTCAAGCGTATCCTCATCAAGACCGTAGATAAAACTGCCGTAGACGCAAATACCGGCTTTACGGATATTTTGTATGCACTCCACCTGACGGTTTGACGGGTTATGAAACTTCTGATGGGCGTGGTTGCTTCCATCATCGAGGCTTTCAATCCCGACAAGGAGCGCTCCGCATCCTGAACGGGAAAAAGTATCGAGCAATTTCGGTTTTTCACCAAGAGCAGTTGTGGCCTGACCTACCCAGTTGATTCCAAAAGGCACAAGCTCAGTGAAGAGTTTTTCTGCATAGGCGTCGTCAGCATTGATCGTATCGTCCAGAAAGAAAAATATTCTTTTATCCTGTTTTAGAAATGCTTCAACTTCCTTGAGAACCGATGGAATGCTCCGGTGACGAAGCTTATGGCCGTTCATGACATGCACATTGCAAAAATCGCAGCTGTAGGGACAACCACGGGTAGTCTGCACCACGTTGGTGGTAAAATAGCTCTGGATATCAAGC
>CAIVSG010000260.1 GCA_903908555.1 uncultured Chlorobiaceae bacterium
CAGTTGAATTCAAACTCTACCTCATCAAGGAGTTTCAGCGTCTCAAGGATGACGAAAACCGTCGCCTTTCCCTTTCCTGGAACCTGAATCGTACCCTTTCAAAGTTGAACTACCGCATCCACACCGATGCAATCCGTGAGCATCTCATACACTACAACGGAGGGCGACCACAAGGGTCGCCCCTACGGCGCAATAATGGATAATCTGTTTTGGGGCTGGCATGTTTTATTACGGAATCATTTTCCATGAAGCGCTTATCACCAAACCGCGATAGGAAATTGAATAAGACCTCACTGCAAAAAACGTGAATCTTATTGATGATAACCTCATCTCCATCAACCTGCTTGGCCAGTTTTACCAGTTGCTCAAGCTTTTCATGAATAAGAAAAACATGCTGTTTAATCTGCTCGGCAACAGGGAGTGAAGTGTCTTCAACAACCATATTCATTTTCACATTGAGAGCAGACAGATACTGCATCACATCACCCATTCTCAACTGCAAATCGTTACCAGCCTCTAGTCTGGAGATTTTGCTCGGATCGCATCCTATTCTTTTTGCCAGCTCTTTTTGAGAGATCCCCTTTTCTATTCTCAGTTGGAGAAGGGTATTGACAAGCTGACTGCAACAAATCTCTTCATCCACCTGTTGCTTAACCTTTTCATCTCCCGCGAGGTATGCGGCCGCATCCCCTATTGATGTAAACCTAAGATCGTCCACAGCCTATCTCCTTTTATATAGATCAGTTATTTGGCATTACCTCTGTTTTGAACCTACCATTCTCAACAGATACCTTTAATTGCTTTTTTGGCTCGGGCCAAATCAGACTGTTGAGTCTCCTTGGTTCCTATTCCGAGGATGTAGATCACATTTTCTCGAAAACAGGGGTAAACATATAATCTTGATTCTTTTGCGCCAGTTAATCCATTTTGTCCTATTCGAAATATTCCATTTGTTTCATGCCGAAAAAATGACGGATGATACTCTAGCTCAGCTAGTTTTTTTCCCTGATTGAGTAGTTTTTTGATTTTTTCAAGGTTATTGAAACACGATACATACTCTTTATTATGGTTCTTTTGAAACCGACTGAATGTCGGTTTTGATGCTAAAGACACATCTAAAACCCATATATCATGCATAATATGCATTTTTAATCTTAATTGACTGCATTTTACTCATAAAAGCCAAAGGAAAGAAATAAATACGTAATTATTACAATAATATAATCAATAAGCTCAAACCAATACAAGAAGAGGTCTTGCATTATTATGTTTTACATCCTTTAGAAATCATCTTTTTTTGCCATTTTCCCTGATGGATAGAAGTGAAATTACAAAGGCAACGGTAGCGGCTGTCATCGCTCCGGATAAGTCAAGACGTTCGACGGTACTGCTTACCCGCAGGAGTGTCATGCCGTTTAAAGGTTACTGGTGCCTGCCTGGAGGGCATATTGATGCAGCTGAAACAGCACTTGCAGCAGTTGAGAGGGAAGTAGCCGAGGAGACCAGCCTTGAGTTCATCGACCCGATGTTTCTTACGTACTGTGACGAAATCTTTCCTGAATCCGGCTTTCATGCTGTCGCACTTTGTTTCTACGGTACCGGGCAAGGGACTTTACAGTTGATGCCGGATGAGGTTGAGCAGATTTCATGGTTTCCCCTTCATGAGGCACTTAAGCTGCCACTTGCCTTTAATCACTTACAGATACTTCAGTACTATGCGCAACACCTTCCGCAGTAACCATTTCCTGCTTTTTTTCTTCACTCTGCTGCTCTTCATGGTGTCGGGATGCAGTCGTCAACAGAACAATAGTAACGATCACCCGACAGGCAAACTCCGCATTATAAGCCTTGCTCCCAGCCTTACAGAGATGATATTTGCCATTGGAGCAGGCGATCAGCTTGTCGGCAGAACGAACGCGTGCGACTGGCCGGCTGCAGCAGCGAAAATACCGGTCATTGGCGCATTCGGCCGTCCATCACTTGAACTGCTTGCCTCCATACACCCTGATCTGGTGATTGATGTTGATCTGGCAGATAAAGAGACCGGCAAAAAAATAACCGCACTTGGAATGCGAAGAGAGACCTTTTCCTGCAAGACCCCGGACGATATCCCGCTTGTATTGAGAAAACTCGGCAAACTTACCGGACACTTGAGAGAGGCCGACAGCCTGGCTCTTTCTATCACTACCGGTCTTGCTCAATTCAAAATGAAGGCTGAAAAAGAGAGCAATAAAAACACGCTCTATCTTGAAATATGGAACGACCCTTTCTGGACTGGCGGAGAAGGAAGTTATACCTCTGCGCTTATTGCTTATGCGGGTGGCCGGAATATCGGCGATGTGGTGAAAAAGGAATATTTTGAGATATCACAGGAGTGGGTTATCGAAAAAAACCCTGACGTGATTGCCTGTATGTATATGTCAAAAAAATCATCAGCAGCCGATGATGTCCTGAGCCGTCCCGGATGGCAGAATATTGCTGCCGTAAAAAACCACCGGGTCTACGACCATTTCGACAACAATCTTTTCCTGCGTCCCGGACCGAGAGTAATCCAGGGCATTGAACAGTTATACCGAACAATCCATGCGCATGAGACGGCAGTTCCTTGATTTTTTGGGCACTCTCTATCAGAATCGACGTTAATTTTTTTATCTTTGTGCCTTTGGCGGAACAAAACGATATGCATGCATGAAGCGCTCTCCACTGGTCATTTTACTCCTTACAGTTTTACTGGATTTGATCGGATTCGGCATCGTGCTTCCGCTTCTTCCTACGTATGCAAAGGATCTCGGTGCTAATCCGTTCATGATCGGACTGATTGCTGCGATTTTCTCCATCATGCAGTTTATCTTTTCTCCGCTTTGGTGCAAGTTGAGCGATAAAATCGGCCGTCGGCCGGTTATGCTGATCAGTATTTTTATCACAGCAGTATCCTATCTTGTTTTTTCCCAGGCGAGCACTATTGCACTGCTTATTTTCGCACGAGGACTATCCGGTATCGGATCAGCTAACATTGCTGCAGCTCAGGCCTATATCACCGATGTAACCGACAGTAAAAGCCGCTCCGGAGCCATGGGGATGATGGGGGCTGCATTTGGCTTAGGCTTTATCATAGGCCCGCTTATCGGAGGCATGCTGAAACACAATTATGGCATTCAGATGGTAGGATATGTCTCCTCCGCCCTGATCAGCATCGACTTTATCCTTGCTGTCTTTTTGCTTCCAGAGTCCAACAAATTGGCTGAAAAAATCAAATTCGGCTTTTTGAAAAAAAGAACTGCTGACAGCGAACCCCGCCGCTCGACATCAGCATTTCTCGGCGAAAAGCTGAAAGAGTATGGTGAAGGGTTGAAGCTGGGCTTCAGTTCCCGCCCTCTTGCGCTGCTGATGATTGCAAACTACATCTATACCTTTGCCATTGTGAACATGCAGGTGGCATCCATCCTGCTCTGGAAAGAGTATTTTTCGGCTACCGACCAGCAGATAGGCTACATTTTTGCTTATGTAGGCATCTGGACAGTCATTGTTCAGGGTGGGCTTATCGGCAAGCTGATAAAATTACTGGGCGAGCACAAGCTTTTCTTCTGGGGTCACCTTTTCAGTTTTATCGGCATCTTTTTTGTCCCCTTCGCCCCGCCAACCTCCCTCTTTTCACTGGGGCTTGTCATACTCTTCTTTTTTGCCGTCGGAACCAGTCTGGTTAACCCGATCAACATGTCCATGATCTCTCTTTACAGCTATAAAGAAAAGCAGGGACAGATTCTCGGTCTGACACAATCTGTCAACTCTTTTGCCCGAATTATGGGACCATTCAGCGGGAGTATACTCTACGGAATGAATTTTCACGCCCCCTATGTATTTGCCGGGATTTTGACCCTGATAGGGGCAGTAATCGCACTCAGCCTGTTCAAATATAAAATTGAAGCCCTCGGTCATTCAGTTGAAGTAAGTAATGCCTGACAATACTGAACCAGCAACGTTTTTGATACAAGGCGCAAACACTATGAATATTGGGGTTATTGGAGTTGGGAAACTCGGTGAGTTTCATACAAAGCTTCTCACGGAAATCTCCCGCGACCAGCCGGATATTCATTGTGCCGGTATATACGACTTAGACCGCAGCCGGGTCGAAGAGATGTCGAACAAATATAATGTCCCCTCTTTCACCTCTCTTGAGCTTCTGGCAAAAGAGTGTGATGCCGCCATTATTGCAACAACAACAAGCTCCCACTTCACAATTGCCAGCGCATTGCTTAAGGAAGGCCTGCACCTCTTTATTGAAAAGCCTATAACAACTACAGTAGAAGAGGCCGATGAACTTATACGGCTGGAGGCAGAAAATCAGGTGCGTATTCAAGTGGGACATATCGAACGATTCAACCCGGCCATTCGTGCAATTGAACCCTATATAGGGCGGCCAATGTATATTCAGGCGGAACGATTGAGTAATTTTTCCCGTCGCGTTACCGATGTCTCCGTTGTGCTTGACCTTATGATCCATGACATTGATCTGGTTTTATCGCTCATACCATCCGAAATCAGGCACATTTCTGCATCGGGAGTAAGAGTGTTCTCCAATGAACTCGACATGGCAACGGCAAGAATTGACTTTGTCAACGGTGCTACCGCAAATGTTACCGCAAGCCGCCTTAGCCGCAGCCGCCACCGTAAATTCCGCTTTTTCGGCACCAACCCGAAAAGTTATGTCTCACTTGATCTGACAACTGGTAAATCAGAAGTATTCAGACTTGTAAAAAAAGAGGAAGCTTCTTCTAAAAACCCTCTTAAATCCTTTGCAGCTCGCAAAATCCTTGAACAGTTCGGAGAAATTCAGGAAGCCATGCAGGGTATGGTACTTGATTACATCCACCCCGAAATTCCTAAAGTAAATGCTCTTCGAGATGAACTCGAGCAATTCATCAACACACTCAGAAACAACACTCCAGTTGCCGTAAGTTCGGCTGACGGACGCAGGGCAATTATGGTGGCAGGAAAAATCACCGCCGAAATTGAAGCCAATGCAGCGTCATCTGATATAGTATAGAGAACACCCCATGACAACACTCTCTCAAGAATCAATTCCTGAAATACTCTACAGTATCGGTGACCTGGCTGATGAAAACGGTATAGGCTGTTACCTTGTCGGAGGCTATGTCCGCGACATGGTCATGCAGAGACCCTGTACCGACATCGATATTATGCTCATTGGGGATCCTGTTCCTTTTGCCAAAACTGTCCGTGACCGGCTTCACGGCAGGAATTTTGTCCTGTTTGAGCGTTTCCGTACAGCTCAGCTTGAACTTACCGACCCAAAACATGGAACGTTCAAAGTTGAACTGGTCGGCGCACGAAAAGAGTCATACAACTCCGACTCACGAAAGCCTGTAACCCTCATAGGAACCCTCGACGACGACCTTTCACGAAGGGATTTTACCATTAACGCGCTCGCCCTTGTCCTGAACAAAGAGGGGCGAAACGAGATCATTGACCACTTTTGCGGGGTTGATGACCTTAAAGCCCGTATCTTGAGAACTCCCCTGGACCCTGAACAAACCTTTTCGGATGACCCGTTACGTATGATGAGGGCTGCCCGCTTTGCATCCCAGCTTGAGTTCCGACTCCTGCCTGAAGTGCTTGAAGCAATGAAAATAATGCGCGAAAGGATCAGAATTGTCTCTATGGAGAGAATCAGTAACGAGTTTTTTAAAATCATGCTCTCGGCGCGCCCTTCCACAGGACTGATCACGCTCTATGAAACAGGGGTTTTAAAGGAGATCATGCCGGAAGTGGCTGCAATGGCAGGCATTGAACAGTTTGATGGACTCGGCCATAAAGACACCCTCTTCCACACCTTCCAGGTTATTGACAATGTGGCGGCTAAAACGGAAAACCTCTGGCTGAGAATTGCCGCTCTCCTGCACGATATTGGCAAACCGGCAACAAAACGCTTCACCAAGAGTGCCGGATGGACCTTTCACGGGCACGATGCTGTAGGGATAAGGATCGTGGAGAAAATTTTCAAATACATGCGCTGGCCTCTTGACTCTCTCGGCTATGTCCAGAAAATAGTACGCCTTCACCACCGTCCAATACCGCTGTCAAAGGAGGAAATATCCGATTCGGCCATACGTCGCCTCATGTTTGATGCCGGCGAAGATCTTCAGGATCTCATGAACCTCTGCCGGGCAGATGTCACCAGCAAAAATCCGAGAAAAGTGCTCCAGATAATGAGCAACTTCAACCATGTTGAAAAGAAAATCAATGAAGTTGGAGAAAAAGACCTCCTCGCTAAATGGCGCCCACCCATCAGCGGAGAGGATATCATGGAAACTCTCGGCCTCGGTCAGGGCCGGGTTGTAGGAATGATCAAAAAAAAGATGGAAAATGCCGTCATTGACGGACTCATACCCTACCACAGAGACGCCGCCCTTGACTATATCAAAAAGCTTTACCAGGAACATATCAATGAAACAAAACCTTCCGGAGCATAGTAACCCCTCTTTTCGCTGAGCGGTGGCTTTAAACGTCTCTGGTCACTATATTGAACAAATTCATTACAACACACTAAACCAATCCTACCTGTGATACCACGTTATTCACCCAAAGACATTTCCGCAATCTGGACAGAAGAGGCAAAATTCCAACGATGGCTGCAGCTGGAAATTGCCGCTGTTGAAGCACGTATGGAAGCCGGCATAGTGCCTGAGGCTGCGCTGGCGACCATCAAGGAGAAAGCCCGGTTCAATGTCGCGGAGATTCTTGAAATCGAGAAAGAAACAAAACACGATGTCATTGCATTTCTGACCAATGTGGCCGGCTATGTCGGGCCTGATTCCCGTTACATCCATGAAGGACTCACCTCCTCGGATGTTGGTGATACCTCTCTTGCCATGCAGATGCGCGATGCCGGGATAATCCTTGTTGCCGATATCCAGCGGCTTATAGCTGTACTGGCCAAAAGAGCCGTAGAGTTCAAATACACCCTTGAAATGGGCCGAACCCACGGCATTCATGCCGAAGCAACCACCTTTGGCCTGAAGCTGCTCTTATGGCATCAGGAGATGCTTCGCAACCTCGAACGCATGGAAAAAGCCGTCAGGAATATCTCTGTAGGCAAAATCTCCGGAGCAGTAGGTACCTATCAGCACCTTTCGCCCGATATCGAAGCCGCGGTTTGCAAAAAACTCGGTCTTGAACCATCATCAATATCCACCCAGATTCTCCAGCGCGACCGGCACGCTGAATTTGCAACAACTCTGGCAATCATAGCCTCATCTATCGAAAAGTTTTCCGTTGAGCTTCGCCATCTGCAGCGTACGGAAGTCCGCGAAGCAGAAGAGTTTTTCAGCAAGGGACAAAAAGGCAGTTCTGCCATGCCGCACAAGCGTAACCCGATCACCTTCGAACGTCTTACCGGACTGGCTCGTGTTGTACGTTCAAACTCCATCGCAGCTATGGAAAACGTTGCACTCTGGCATGAACGCGATATTTCCCACTCTTCGGTTGAGCGCATCATTATGCCCGACTCAACCATTGCTCTCTGCTACATGCTTCGCACCTTCAGCGACGCTCTCGACACCCTGCTTGTCTATCCTGAACGAATGGAGGAAAACTTCAACTCATCCTACGGACTGACAACCTCCCAGACCCTTCTTCTTGCCCTTACAGCAAAAGGTCTGACGCGTGAAGATGCTTACCGCCTCGTCCAGCGCAACGCCATGGAGAGCTGGTCGACAAAAGTGCACCTGCGTGAACTGGTACTGAATGATGAAGAACTGCAGAAACATTTCACCCCGGAAGAGGTTGCTGAGCTGTTCAGCTTTGATAATATTCTTAACAAGCTTAAAGCAAGCGTCGACACCATTTTCAAGCGTAACGGCCTCTGAAAATAAAGTTGTAACTTTTTTTGACATCTTTTCTCTCCCCTGCCATAGGTGAGTTCAAACTCCGCAAAGAGAACTTTTGCGGAGTTTTTTTATTACAGGCACTCTTGAAGAGTCGACCGCCTCAAAACACAGTAATCCACGCCAAAGCTTCATTTTTTCGGGCTTTCGACATAAATGGCATATTTTTTATTGCAAAAAAGATGAAAAACATAAGAATATTACTTAAATGTATTTTTTTTATTAAAAAATTCTCTTACTTTTTAGGCGTCCCTTAAATTTTTAACCGTGATTAATTATGAAATCAGCAACAATAAGACCCGGCAGGGGGGAGTATTTCTCCCGAATCAGGGAGAACATGTCGAAACAAAAAAACTGGAAACTGGGGTTGACCTTTTTTGCAGGTAAGATGATCGGACTGTTCCTGGTCCTTTTAGCAATGTCAACGTTAACCGGGATTGTAGGCCTGCCGGCTATGGCTGCGGCGCCAACCTACACACCAGTTGAAACGAATATGATTAATTCGCTCAACACTCTCTGGACATTGATAGCTGCCGCTCTCGTCTTTGGAATGCAAGCTGGTTTCGTCATGCTGGAGGCTGGTTTCGCCAGAAAAACAGAAACCGTTAACGTACTTATTGAGTGCGTTCTGGATACAGCCATCTGCGGTATCTCATTCTGGGCAATAGGCTACGCATTCATGTTCAGCGAAGGCAATGGGTTTATCGGACAGCACTGGTTCTTCCTTCAGGGCGCTCCTAACCTGTACGGCACAACCGGCATCGCCTTACTTGCACACTGGGTATTCCAGTTTGCATTTGCTGATACAGCTTCCACCATTACTTCAGGCGCGATGATCGGCCGTACCAGCTTCCGTGGCGACATCCTTTACAGTATCGGTGTAACTGCTTTTATTTATCCAATCATTGGTCACTGGGCATGGGGACCTGACGGATTCCTTGTAACCATGGGCACTCCTGGCAACTTTTTACCTTGGTTAGGCAACCCATTTCGTGACTTTGCAGGATCAACAGTTGTGCATACTATCGGTGGAGTAGTTTCATTAGCAGGTGCCATTATTTTAGGACCTCGTATTGGACGCGTCTTCCTTCGCGATGACAAAGAAAGAGGCGGACTCCCTGCAGCACACAACCTTCCGGTTGCTGTAACAGGCGCCTTCCTGTTGTGGTTCGGATGGTATGGCTTTAACCCTGGCAGCACTCTTTCCGCAATGGATGCAGTTGGTATTGGGCGTGTAGCTGCAAATACAACACTGGCCGCTTGTTCAGGTGCTTTAAGTGCAATGTTTTTAGCATTCTATTTAGGTTCATTCAAAGGAAAGTTTGATGTAGGCTTTACAGTGAACGGCCTCTTGGGAGGATTGGTTGCCATAACCGCACCGTGCTACTGGGTATCTCCGTTTGGATCAATCATCATCGGTCTTATTGCCGGTGCGATTGTTTTTGCCGGCATCTACCTTCTTGAATACCTTCGTATTGATGATCCGGTTGGAGCAGTTCCGGTTCATGGACTGAACGGTATTTTTGGAACCTGGGCTATTGGTCTGTTTGCGACAGGCGAATTTGGATGTGCCACTCCTTTAGGACCCGATAACAGTGCACCTGTAGCAGGACTGTTTTATGGAGGCGGCTGGAATGTATTCCTCGCTCAGTTTATAGGCAATGGAATCATTACAATTACAACCTTTGTCGTTGCAATCATTTTAATGTGGGTAATTAATAAATTACCATATCCATTTAAATTACGTGTTGAACCTGAAGGTGAAACCGGAGTTGGCGGATTGGATGTATTTGAACACGGTGCTGAAGCATATACCATACATTAAATACAGTCGATTGAAAACAGGGATCTGGCAAACGCCCTGTTTTCAATCAGTTAACTTATTAAAACCACATTGATTATGAAAAAAATTGAAGCC
>CAIVSG010000261.1 GCA_903908555.1 uncultured Chlorobiaceae bacterium
AAAGAGGTATCCTGCCTTTAACAGCATGAATCAATGGCACAGATACACCGGCATCATCAGGAGTTCCGGGACCTGGAGAAATAACAATCTTTTCGGGATTACGTTCTATAATTTCGGCAACAGAGAGTTCATCGTTGCGATAGACCTCAACAGTTTCCCCGGACTCACCAATATATTGCACAAGGTTGTAGGTGAAAGAATCATAATTATCGACGACAAGAATCATGCATACTCATACTTAGAAGTTATACAAATAAAGGGTCTCGGCTCTCTGTTGCGGCAATGAAACGCAACATGGATTCATAAGCGCTGCTCATCACAATATTGCGGCGCGCCATGACCATCTTTGCTGTTTCAACGGCTTTTTCAATCTCATAGATTTCAAAACCAGCGCTGCCACCCCATGAAAAAGAAAAAACCTCTTTTGGAGGAAACCCGGCGTTGAACACATTGGCTGCTGTACCAACCACAGTTCCGGTATTGAACATCGAGTTGATAGAGCTTTTACCGTGATCACCCATCAAAAGCCCAAGAAACTGGAGGCCTGTCATCTCTTCCCGACCGTTGAGCAGAAGCTTAATCGGACTGTAGTTGTTTTTAAGATCGCTCGTAATAGTCCCTGCGCCAAGATTACACCATGAAGAGATGTAGGAGTGACCAAGAAAACCATCATGCTGTTTGTTGGCAAACGACTCAATAATGGAATCCTCGACTTCTCCGCCAATTTTAGATACCATTCCTACGGCGACATTACTATAGATATTGGCACCGGTTTTAACCCTCGAACGGGGTGCAAGACAGACATTCTGCATCAGTACAGCCTGCGGATCAACAACCGCGCCCTCCCCGACAGCCACAAATCCCTCATCAGCATCAAGCACTGCACCGGCACGCACGACGGCTCCGGGAGCCACATAGATGTTTGATGGGTTGATCAGGGCAGCAGAGGGATGCACATTACCCGCAATATGGCCAAGTTCAAGCGTTTCAGCATCACGCTGCATCTCGTCAGGATGGAACGCTATCACATCCCATATATTCCTGATAATCCGGAAGCCTGTGACCGGTTCACAAACAAGTTCTCCGGCCAAACGGGATGTATCAATCAAATCAGGCATCTCGCCTCTGTCATTTTCCAGTATACGACGATGAACCCTGGCAAACAGAAGATCATCTCCCTGCATACAGGCCTTGCCGGGTTCAATGGCACACTCTGTAATCATTGCAGCGGTGGCCTCACTACAGACCAGCCGGCCGTTAACCAAAAGCACATCATCCTCTTCAACCTTGTTGAGCACTAATGCGGGATGCTGTTCTGCATAGTATGGAGCAAGATAGCGTCGCAGATGCCAGGTGAGCTTCACACTTCCCCTGATCGAATGCTCGAGTTTTGCCTGAAGGGAACGAAAGCCGGTATAGAGTCCATACACCGGCTTAAGGTTCACAAGGGGCTTGAGCCTAGGAACCCTGGTATCTTCAAAAACAATGACCTGCATGTAGTGAGTGAGGTATTTTGCTGTTTACCGACTGCTGCTGAATATTGCCGTATCTCTATGCCTTTCTTATCTCATCTTGAATTTCAACCCTAGCAGAACACTACTGCCTGCCAGTTTGAACTCGCTGCTATTATCAATAAACTTGCAGGTACCGGTGCCAAAATAGCGGTACCTGGCATCAATCCCCACTATCTCATTTATCGGAATGATAACCCCAAAACCAACCTGATAGCCAAGCACTGAACTGCGTACATAATTGACAGCAGAGACACCGGCATATCCAATCCCGGCGGTAACGTAAGGACTGATCTCATCCGGATCACTGAAATCATAGTAACCATTGAGCAGAACCGAGACCACGTTAATCGCCCCGATTCCGGTAGTTTTGTTTTGCTGAAGACCAGCTTCCACCTCTACCCGAAAACCATCAAAGTCCTTTCCCAAAGCACTCTCAACAGCGTAACTGGCACTTGTCTGCACTGTGCCTTGTTGAATTTGTGTGGTTGGGCTATTGAGTGTTATGCCTGAGAACAAAGATGCCCCGATATTTCCGCTCAGGTAATATGGAGTATCAACTGCATGTGCCGGGAAAGCGAGCATCCCCATAAAAAGAAAGACAAAAAGAATGGAAAGATATTTTTTCATAACACATTTTGAGTTTGGTTATCAGCCGCAGGTATTGGCGTACTATCTGACTTTGTATATTCCTGAATTTGAGCAATTCTGAGCATTTATTCATTGGCTTGCAGAATAAATATAAAAAAAGTCGGCTTAGCTTGCGCCCTTTAATCAATCCATAGCAGAAGTAAAAAGTCCTCTAACACGAAGCTTAATTAGCTAAGATTATCATCTCCCTGAATCGCTCTTTATCTCTCTGATACAGGCTGTTCGTAAAGCATGGAAATGCCTTTTGGAACAACTGAAATTTTGATTTTCCCTTGAATGTTATCGTAAACCTCCCCGTCCAGATGCATGACATCTGTAGTCAACATTGTGAGTTCAACAGCTTGCGCTTTGCAATAAATCACCTTTGGATCGCTAATATGGGTGCCGTTAATGTACTTGAGCACATAGAGGAAAAATTCAAGTCTGGAGACTGCCTTGAGAATGCACACATCAAGCAAGCCATCGGACAGTTCGGAATGAGGCGAGATGTTGAATTTGCCCCCTTCGATTTTTCCATTTAACACGGAAAAAGCAAAAACAGGCTCATGAAGCTCTATAAAGGAGTCTTCCAGAGTAATTTTAATATGCATGTTGACAGAGGCATATCCGGAAAGCACACGTAAAAGTGCATAAAGGTAGGACAGTTCACCTTTCAGCCATGGAGCACCTTTAACGGCTTTAGCTACCCTGCCGGTAAAACCGAGACCCAGAGAGTTGATAAAATACCGGTGATCAGCTCTACCGAATGAGACGCTCCCCAGATCAACTTTTTTACTCTGTGCATTGAAAAAATGGCTGATACCTGGATGTGAGGTGTCGGGGGGATTCAGAGTTTTAATAAAGTCATTAGCTGAACCTATGGGTAAAATTCCAACAGTTATCTCTTTTTCCGCCACTGCATTAACTACTTCATGAAGAGTACCGTCTCCACCACATGAAATCAGACATTTTTGTTCCGCAATAGTGGAACGGGCAATATCTTCTGCATGTCCGGCATGGGTGGTGGTAACCATGGAGGAGTTTTCATGACTGGAAAGGAGTGCGTGAAGCCATGACACCTTGCTGGCAGCACGGCCCTTATTAGCTGCAGGATTAACGATAAAAAGGTAGCGAGAACTTTTCTTCATAAGTGAATAGAGAAAAAAGGAAGAGTGTTATGTTATTGCCCGGATACCTGCAGTGCGACATCAGGGAATTCTTCGAAAATCCGATGAAGAATCTGTTCAGATGCAACGAAAAGATCTCCCCTTACCCGTTCAAATTCTTTAGCTGTACCATAATAAGGGTCAGTGATTTCCTCGCCGGAACGGCCGTTAACAAAATCCATAACCATATGTACTCTTGGCCTTTGAGCAGTAATGAATGAGCTGCATATTTTTTCATAATTGTCATGATCCATAACAAATATCCAGTCGTAGGCATAGAGAGCCAGATCGTCTATACAACGTGAATGAACTGAAGAAATATCAATACCAACAGCCAAGAGTGCTTCTATAGCCCGTTCGTCAGGAGTGGAGCCTTGCTGATAGTTGACGGTACCTGCGGAACTGACCGAAAACAGGTGCTGAAGATTATACCTGGCAAGCAGAGAGGAAAATATTCCTTCTGCCATGGGAGAACGACAGATATTTTCATAACAGATAAAAAGAACGCTGATGGACATAAGCTGCTGATTTAGGTTTTAATAACAAAATAGCAGAGAACGGCTGAAAAATGAACTTGCACAAAAAAATGTGTAATAGCTTATCGGAAAAGGAAATACGGCAGCGGGTAAGAACAACGGCGCAACCTTCATCAGCGTACTTAAACCACAAAAAAAGTGTTTTTATACAGAAAAAACGAATTTCATTGGTATTTTATAAAAAAAATCCATATTACAGCCTAGAATACGTCGAGGAAGTGATGATTACTTTTATTCGGATAGTGGAAGCATGCGGAGGAATTAGATAAGCTCTCCTGCCGTGTACATTACTTCGAACATTGAATAACCCACATGATAACACAATGAAAACAGAAGCAATACAGAACCAAAAGTCAACTCTTGATTTCGAAAAGGAGATCGCTGCACTTAAAACAAGAGTTGCAACCCAGGATATGGAACTGACAAGAGTTTCAACTGCAATCGCAGAAAAAACCAGTGCCTTGCGCAATCTTCTCGACCAGATATATGCGCTGGAAATTGATGCCGGCGTAAAAAGACTTATGACTGATTCATGCCTGAGTCTGATTGAAACCGAAACAATCGAAAAGCGACTCAACATTGAGCTGACTGAAACTGACTCTATTTTTCTTTCAAGACTTCAGAAAAAGCACCCCAACCTTAACCAGCGTGAACTGAGAATAAGCCTGCTTGTAAAATTGAATTACGACACTATTGAGATTGCCCGGTCTGTCGGGATATCAACAAGAGGCATGGAAAGCATACGATACAGGATGCATAAAAAGCTTGGCCTCGGAAAACACCAGTCAATCAAGACCTACCTTTCTGAGCTCTCTATGTCCTATTAAGCATCAAAAATGTTTAGTGTTACTCGCTCAAACTTCTGGTTTCACCCGAAGCCGGAAGTTTGTTTGCGTTTATTCTTCCCTTGCTGCATCACCTGCTTAATAAAACACCCGCAATAGAATAGATGAATCCGTTTTCCAGCATGTAAAACCAAAATACATTTATGGATCCGGCAATCAAGCAAATCCAGGACTAATGGCTGGCTTCTGCTGCAGCTCTCTCTTCTGTAAGAAATCGTTGTTGGTTATTGCCATGTAACATGGGGTAATTTTTATCAGAAATTTCGCTGAAGAGTGCCTGTATTGATTGTATATTACTGAAGAAAACTCCCCCATTATTGATTGTTAATCTTCAAGATGGAGTATTCGAGAAACTTTTTCGCTTCTGATCCCCAAACGGCTTATTGACAGGAAGTCGTAAGGGATGCAGGAATTAAATCAATATCTCAATATTCTGTTAATCTCTTGATCTTTGTGGAAAGTTCGCTATGTCAAACTATACTATTGGAGTAGGGTTCAGTATCCTTGACGATTCATTTTCTGCGGGAAAAGAAGCTGCGCAGAGCGCTATTGGAAAACATATCGGAGCTCCCAAGGTACTGATTGTTTTTGGGGCAATGCGGTTTAATCATCGTGAACTTCTTGCTGGAATTTCGTCCGTTGCCAAAGATATTCCTATGGTTGGCGGAACAACTGCCGGAGAGATTTCTTCTGCAGGTTTTTCGACAGGATCAGTAGTTGTTATGTCACTCAGTAATGAGGATCTTGAGTTTGTTACTGGTATAGGACGTAATATGAGCAGTGATGAAGCGGCGTGCAGTGGATCAATGGCGAACGATATTCTCAGCAAAGCTGCATTTGATCCCGATGCATCCCTCCTGATTTTTCCTAACGGAATGGGTGGTGACGGCCTTAAGGTGCTTGAGGGACTGCAATCTGTTCTGGGTAAGGATTTTGAGATTACCGGTGGCTACCTTGGCGATGACGAAAGGTTTGAGAATACGTTTCAGTATTATAACGGGAAAGTATATAAAGATGCTATCGCAGGTCTGATGGTGATTAAAAAGAAGGGCTTCAGAACAGGTATCGGTGTCCGGAGCGGTTTTTCATCGATAGGAAACAGCTTTACCTGTACATCATCGGAAGGAAATGTTGTTAAAGAGTTTGAGCACACCAATGCACTTGATCTTTATAAAGATTTTCTCGGTGAAGAAAGGGCCGCAAGGCTTCCTGCCGTTTGCCTGGAATACCCCTTTGGCATTATTGACAATAATCCATCGAACAGCAGTGAACACATTTTTCAATTACGCTGCGGTTTATCCGTCGATCATGAAAAAGGAACAATTTCACTGGCAGCATCTATTCCTGAAGGCAGTGAAGTGACGCTTACAACTGCCTCAAGAGGAGATATCATCAACGGAGCAAGGGAAGCTGCTGATCAGGCAAAAAAATCTCTTGCAGGAGCAACTCCTCAGGCAATTATTATGTTCAGCTGTGTTGGAAGAAAGCTTGTTCTCGGGCGGCGAATCCAGGAGGAGGTAGATGCCGTCCGTGAGATTATCGGTCTGGATGTTCCTCTGATAGGCTTTTATACCTATGGAGAAATCGGCCCTATTGATAAAACAAGAAAAGAACTTTCATCGGTAAAATTTCATAACGAAACCGTTGTTCTCTGGGTGCTTGGAAAAGAATAACAAGTACCAATAGTTGCCATAACCTTTTTCCCCAAAAAAACAGGTCATGATAAAAGTGGATTACAGTCAACTTCAGCAGAGAATAATAGAGCTGGAAAAAGCTTCCTTACAAAGCAGCCGTATTGAACAGGAGTTTCGGCAAAAACAGGCCGCTCTCCTTGAGCAGAATATCAAACTGATCAAGAAATCAATTGAACTGTCGGATGTTAAACGGCAGATCGAAGATAAAAACTTTGAACTCGAATCGTCGCAGTCAAAACTGGAAGAGGCACTGAACTCTTTACGTGTAAGCCAGAATACCCTCAATCTGATTCTTACCAACAGTACCGATACCATTATTGCTATTGACAACAACCACCGTATAACCTATAGCAACCGATCCCTGCCCGGACATACAAATTTGCTGCAGCCAGGTGAGCACCTTTGTGACTATGTCATTGAACCACAGCACGATAGCCACTATCATAAGGCAATAGAAAAGGCTTTCAGTACCGGAAAACCGGCAATAATCGAGTCTCAACTCTCTCTTCCCGACGGAGAAACCCTTGACATTGAGTCACGTTTTGGTCCTTCTCTGATCAATGGCAAGGTAGCTTCTGTTACCGTGCTTGTTTCTGATATTTCGGAGCGTAAGAGAATGGAAATAGAGTTGAAAAGAATGCTGGACGATCTTGAGCGCTTTAACCGGGTTATGATAGGCAGAGAACTGCGCATAAACGGACTGAAAACTGTTGTCGGAGAGCTGAGACAGGAACTCATAAAATATACCGGCATTGTTTCAGACCGCATCTCTCCTGGAAAGGATGATTTGCTGCTGAATACCAGTATTGATGATGATTTTTTTTCAGAGAAAGATCCGACAGAAACAAATGAAGACGAGACGGATAATAAACTCTACCGGGAACAGCAGAGGTCTGTATTGCTGAACCTTATTGAAGACGCTAATCTTGCAAGAAAAGAATTGCAGGAAATCAACAGCAAGCTTGAAGACAAAGTCAGGGAAGCAAGTGATGCCAATGCCGCAAAAAGCCAGTTTCTGGCCAATATGAGCCATGAAATACGGACACCTATGGGAGGCATTATTGGAATGTCTGAAATGCTTATTGATACCATACTTGATCCTGAACAGCAAAAGTATGTTGAAATCATTATTAACAGCGGCCAGAACCTGCTGGAAATCATTAACGATATTCTTGATTTTTCAAAGATTGAAGCAAACTGCCTTGAACTCGATATCGTTGATTTTGATCTTGTGGAGATCCTTGAAAATGTTTGCGGAATGCTGGGTTTTGCAGCACAGGCTAAAGGACTTGAATTAACGATTGTAACCGGCAGAGATTTTCCTTTTGCATTGGTCGGTGATCCGGTAAGAATCAGACAGGTTTTTGTTAACCTGATCAGTAATGCTGTAAAATTTACTCATCATGGTGATATAGTCGTCAGTGTAATGCCGGAAAAGGAAACAGCAACAGATGTGTTGATCAGATGTACCATCCGGGATACGGGTATTGGCATACAACCTGAGGTTATAAGCTCTATATTTAAGCCGTTTATTCAGGCAGACGGATCAACGGCAAGGAAATACGGAGGAACAGGTCTCGGCTTGTCGATTTCACACTATCTTGTCAACAAAATGGGTGGCAGCATCTCAGTGGAAAGCCAACCGGGGGAGGGCTCTTTGTTCAGCTTTGATGTCAGGCTTAAAAAACAGAAACGTTCGCCTGAAAAGCTCCCGGTATTAGTGCATGGAACAGCTGTACCTAGAGTTCTTGTTGTCAATAGTAATACAACCGGGCTCAATATGCTCTGCGATCTTCTTGACTCCTGGAAGTGCTTTTATACCCCGGTTTCCAGTATTGAAGCAGCACTTTCTTTGATTAATAAAGACCCTTATGATCCGCAGTCACTTGAGTCCTGGGATGCCGTAATTCTTGATGTAGATAACCAACGCAAACCGGGAGATGAACTTGATCGGTTTGTGAACGCGGTTCATGCAACACTTGCCTGTGAAATAATAATACTTGCTTCACCCATTCAATCTGGAGATATAAAAAAACGTCTCACTCCCCAGGAGTTTACCTTACTCCATAAACCTGTCAGACGTATGGAACTTTTCCATTCCATCGAAGATATTCTGAATGTTGAAGATGATGCACGAGAAAGCCCGAATAAAAATGAACGCAAAACTGAGCAGCAACCTGCGATTAAAACATTCAATATCCTTGTCGTTGAAGACAATCCTGTCAATCAGAAGGTAACTATCTCCATGCTGAAAAAACTTGGTCTCTCTGCTGATGTTGTTTTCAGCGGAAAAGATGCCCTTGAGGCCATGCAGAGCAGAGTATACGATCTTGTTTTAATGGATTGCCAGATGCCTGAAATGGATGGTTATGAGACTACCAGGATCATAAGAAATGACCCTGGGCGTTGCGTAACACCTGGCGTTCCGATTGTGGCAATGACAGCTCATGCAATGGTTGGCGACCGGGAGAAATGCATCAGTGCGGGAATGGACGATTATATCTCCAAACCGATTCGTATATCAGAACTTGAAAATATTCTTACTAAATATCTTGTTAAATAATTACGACCAATCAAAACCTGTCAAGTAAACTGTTGTATAAGTCTGAAAGAATTAAAAACCCATCTCAATATTCAAGCTGGCATAAATCCCCGATGATTGCCATTATACCTCTGTATATTATCATACATTTCGACGTTTATTCTCCCCTGCCATTCTCTCCGCTTATGTCTTTTCCGAGGATACTCTCGTCTATCACAATGGTTTCAAAACCCAAGAACTTAGAGAATCAAGAGATGGTTAATGTTGTTCTATAATAAACGCTCGATGCCTCTACTATGACCAATAATCATATAGAAAATGAACCGGCTGGCCCTTGAAAAAAGTCCTTATCTCCTGCAGCATGCTCTGAATCCTGTGGACTGGTATGCTTGGGGAGATGAAGCTTTTGAAAAAGCTACACATGAAAACATACCGTTGTTCCTCTCCATAGGCTATGCAACTTGCCATTGGTGCCATGTCATGGAGCGGGAATCGTTTGAAAACAGAGAAATCGCCGAACTGCTGAACCGAAATTTCGTCTCGGTCAAGGTCGACCGCGAAGAGCTTCCAGATGTTGACCGACTCTATATGAACTATCTTCAGTCAAGCACTGGTAGTGGTGGCTGGCCTATGTCCGTTTGGCTTACTCCCGAAAGAAAGCCTTTTTACGGGGGCAGTTATTTTCCTCCTGAAGACCGGTATGGTCTGCCTGGATTTAAAACCATACTGTTAGCCATAGCCCGTCTGTGGAAGAGTGATAACAGAAAAATTATTGCGAGCTCCAACAGCTTTTTCAACACTCTTGATCAATTTTCCAGAAAGAATCCTTCTGCACTGCCCGATGAAGATAAGGCCCAGAAAAAATGCTTCGGATGGCTTGACACAAACTACGACTCTCAGTATGGAGGTTTTGGCGGTGCTCCGAAATTTCCCCGTCCCGTATTGCTAAACTTTCTTTTCAACTACGCATACTATACCGGGAATCAAAAAGCTCAGGTTATGGCGCTCAATACCCTAAAAAAAATGGCTGAAGGGGGAATTCACGACCATATTTGGGTTGCAGGTAAAGGTGGCGGAGGGTTTTCACGTTACTCCACCGATGCCCGCTGGCATGTACCTCATTTTGAGAAAATGCTTTACGATAATGCTCAGCTTGCCGTATCCTATCTCGAAGCTTTTCAGTTTAGCGGGGATGCCTTTTACAAGAGTGTCGCACAGGACATTTTTAACTATGTGCTTTGTGATATGACTTCTCCTGAGGGTGGGTTTTACTCAGCTGAAGATGCAGACAGCCTCGAGAGAGAATCCAACAACGTAAAAAAAGAGGGGGCTTTCTATCTTTGGAGTGCTGATGAGCTCCGGGAGAATCTCGAAGATGAAACACTCACTGCAATCTTCTCCTTTACCTATGGTATCAGAGCTGAGGGAAATGCAATGCACGATCCGCATGGGGAGTTCATCGGCAAGAATATCCTGATGCAACAGGCTACCGTGGAGAAAACGGCAGACCGGTTTGGAAAGACAATCGAAGAAATTAGCGCCTCACTGGATGCTGCCCGAACCAAGCTTTATGCGGCAAGGGCAAAAAAGCCGAGGCCTTTTCTTGATGATAAAATACTCACAGCATGGAATGGTCTGATGATTTCAGCCTTGGCAAAGGGGTACAGAGTGTTACATCACGAGCCATACCTTGCTGCTGCCAGGAAAGCTGCAGGCTTTATTCTGGATAAACTCTATGACCGCAATAAAGGACTTCTGCTACGCCGATATAGAGATGGCAACGCTGCCGTATCAGGTAAAGCTGAAGATTATGCATTTTTTGTGCAGGGACTGATAGACTTGTACGAAGCATCTTTTGAACCGCAATATTTACAGGCCGCTCTGAAACTTGCAGAACTGCAGAACAGCCTTTTTTACGACACTACGCATGGAGGGTATTTCAGTACTGCTGTTGATGACAATACGGTACCGTTGAGACTCAAGGAAGATTATGACGGTGCTGAGCCTTCGGCAAACTCGATCAGCGCGTTGAACCTTCTGCGGCTGAGTGAAATAACCGGAGAAGAAAAGTTTTCAATCAGGGCGGAAGAAACCATCAAGTCATGTGGCACCATGCTTGCTGAAAACAGCCATGCTCTGCCACAGATGCTGGTTGCCCTGAACTTTGCACGCAAAAGAAAAAGCAGGGTTGTTCTTTCAGGAGAGCTCCTCGCGCCAGAGATGGCTCAACTGCGAGCAATTGTTGACGAGCGATACCTGCCGGGAAACGTCATCATGCACGCTTCGAATGAACTTATCGCAGTACAACAATTCCCGGAAAGCATTCAGACTGTTGCTGTCCATCCGCAAGCATCGGTCTGTATCGACCGAACCTGCTTTTTGCCCATCAATGACTTGGAGATACTTGCAGAAGCTCTCGACAGGTTAATGCAATAGAAATCAACGGGTACAGCTTTTGGAAGCATACTCTCGAATAACTTACAGATGGATGTCCGTCATATGCCAACTAAGCCTATCACTTAGCCTTGAAGCAGATACTTTTTATGTTCACGAACTCATGCATTCCATAACTGGAGAGTTCGCGACCATATCCTGACTGTTTCACTCCGCCAAAAGGCATTCGTGGATCGGATTTTACCATACTGTTGATAAAACAGCAGCCTGCATCAAGTTGATCGGCAATGGCAAGCGCCCTTTCGGTGTTGCCGGAAAAGACTGCTGATCCAAGACCGTAGGGTGTATCGTTGGCAATAAGGATGGCTTCATTGTCGTCCTTTGCTTCAATAAGGGTTGCGACCGGCCCGAACGTTTCCTCGCTATAGACTTCCATCCATTTGTGAACACCGGAAAGTAGGGTTGGCGGGTAGAAAAAGCCTTTGCCTTCGGGAATTGTTCCGCCGCAAAGGAGGCGTGCCCCATCAGCAACACTGCGCGTAACCTGGCTGTGAAGTTGCTCGCGAAGATCGTGGCGGGCAAGAGGACCGACTGCAACTGCCGGATCGAAAGGGTCGCCCATCACTGCCGATTGCATGCGCTGGAGAAGCAGGTGCTCGAACTGCTCAAACACACGGGCTTGCACAATAAAGCGCTTGGCAGCTATACAGCTTTGTCCGCCATTGAGAAGACGAGCAGCGGCACAGATATCTACAGCCTGGGGGATGTCAGCATCATCGAGCACGATGTAGGGATCACTGCCACCGAGTTCAAGGACGCTCGTTTTCAGCGCTTTGCCTGATTTTGCAGCGACTGCCCTACCTGCAGCAGTACTGCCCGTCAACGATACTCCCTGTATGGCGGGATGTTCAATGATGAAGCCGGTCAAACGATCAACATCTTCATGAGCGATATGCACTGCACTGTAAAGATGTGCAGGAAATCCGGCATCGCGAAAAAGCTGTTCAATAGCAATGGCTGATCCGGTAACGTTAGGGGAGTGCTTAAGAATAATGCCGTTGCCTGCCATTATGGCAGGTGCGGCAAAACGGAAGACCTGCCAGAAAGGAAAATTCCATGGCATGATGCCGAGAACAAGGCCGATGGGTTCGAATTTTACCACTCCCCTTACTCCGCCATCAAGATTGCTCTCTTCGGGTTTTAAAAAGGAGGCAGCATTGTCGGCATAATAATCGCAGACCCATGCGGATTTTTCCACTTCCGCCACTGCCTGTGAAAGGGGCTTACCCATTTCACGACTTATCAGGGCGGCATGGATATCTTTTTCCAGGCGAAGAAGCTTTGCAAGGCGCTTCATCTGCACACTACGCCGAGAGATGGCGAGCTCTTTCCAGGAAATATAGTCCCAGTAAGAGCAGGTTATTGCTTCCCGGATTTCGCCGGATGTCATTGCGTGATATTCGGCAATCGGTTCCGCTGTAGCTGGATTGACGGTAATAATCATTGGGCAAAACGGTTCAATGATGAAGGGAACCGGGAAAATCGAGCAGTATCAACTATCCCGGTCAATGCTTTCATAGATTGCAAGGTAACTCTCGTAACGGTCAGAATCAATATGGCCGGACTCAACGGCACCGAGAATTGCGCACTGCGGCTCGACTGTATGCGTGCAGGAAGAGAATGCACACTCAGGCATAAAGGCAAGGAACTCTTTAAAGTAAAAACGCAGGTTCTCCCGGGTAATGTCGGAAAGGTTGAACTCTCGTATGCCGGGAGTGTCTATAATGTATCCTCCACCGGGAAGAAGAAGCATAACAGAGTTACTGGTAGTATGAAGGCCTTTTCCTGTCTTCCAATTTGTTTCGCCGGTTTTTAAGCGTTCGTAGCCGAAGAGCTGATTGATCAGGGTTGACTTTCCAACACCTGAGTGACCGCTGAAAGCTGAAAGCTTGCCGGCCAGAGCTTTTTTAAGGGATTTCATGCCACGCTTCTTTTCGGCACTTGTATAAAAAACAGTGTACCCAAGAGCCTTGTAAGGCTTCATCAGCTGTTGAGTTTCCGTTGAGTCCTCAAGATCCATCTTGTTAACGACAATAATGGTTTCAAGCTTTTCGGATTCGGCAAAGACCAGGTAGCGATCGATAAGGCGGGTGTTGAGCAGTGGCTCATAGGCAGAAACAACTACGACCAGCTGATCGATATTGGCCGCAATGACCTGGGTTTTCTCTTTGCTTCGGTTCCTGCGGACATCCCTTTTTCTTGTCAGGGCACTTCTGCGAGGGTGCACAAATGTTATAACGGCTTCAAATAATTCAGTGCCTGTCTCAATCAATTTCAGTTCAACCCTGTCGCCGACAACTACCAGTGACGTATCTCCATTATCGGCTTTTGTGCCGGGAAAGGTACGTGCGCGAAATTCGGTGCCGTCGTCGGCAATGACAATAAATGATGCGCCGGAGACCTCAGTGACAATTCCACGAGGAACCGGTTCATGCTGACTTTTTATGTTCATTTTCAACCTACTGTATTTCCTTTTGTTTCAAACTTTCTAACCGATATCACCGAGAGAAGAGCGTTCACGGTAATAACAATCATAATAGCTTCTGATCATGCTGTTTTCTGCCGCCTTTAATAGTGTATCCTCTGCGACAAGCTTGAATGCCGCAGAGCGGGCTGACTGCATGATATCAAAATCACAGTTCAAATCGGCAATCCTCAGGCCACTCAGAGTTCCGGACTGCTCTTTTCCGAGAATATTTCCAACGCCTCTTATTTTTGCATCGATTTCGGATATGATGAAGCCGTCAGTCGTTGACTCCATTGCCGCCAGACGTTCGCGGGCTTCGTCCGTTTGCTTTGCATAGAGGAGAAAGCAGGTGGAGCGATGCTCTCCGCGACCAACCCGTCCCCTGAGCTGGTGAAGCTGGGCAAGTCCAAACCGCTCGGCATGCTCAATGATCATAACCGTGGCATTCGGGACATCAACACCAACCTCGATCACGATCGTTCCCACAAGCAGGTGAAGATCTCCTCTGCGGAATTGGCCCATCACATCCTCTTTCTGATCGGGCGTCATCTGGCCGTGAATAAGTCCAAGCCGGAGGTCAGGAAAGAGTTCGGAAGATAGCTGCTGATAACTTTCCACTGCGGCTTTCATATCCATTTTTTCAGACTCCTCAACCAGAGGATACACAATATAACCCTGTCTTCCTTCAGCCACCTGTGAGCGGAGAAAATCATAGACTTTGTTACTCTCTTTTTCACTCTTGATATAGGTTTTCACCGGGGTCCGGCCAGCCGGCATTTGACGGATAAGTGAAACATCAAGATCACCAAACACACCCATGGTCAGGGTTCTCGGTATGGGCGTGGCTGTCATCAGGAGGACATGCGGATTTGTAGCTTTTTCCTGAAGGGCCTTGCGCTGCAACACGCCGAAGCGATGCTGTTCATCAATGATCACCAGTCCGAGTCCGGCATAGTTGACACCTTTTTCAATCATGGCATGGGTGCCGAGAGCGATATTGAGTTCCCCGCTGCTGAGAGCTGAAAGAACCGCCTGACGCTCTTTTTTACCTTGTTTCCCGGTCAGAAGCCCGACCTGAAGACCAAGAGGCTGGAACAGACGTTTCATTACAATGTAGTGCTGTACAGCAAGAATCTCTGTAGGGGCCATGAATGCTGACTGAAGGCCGTTATCAGCAGCAAGAGCCATGGCAAACATGGCAACAATGGTTTTACCCGAACCGACATCACCCTGCAGCAAACGGTTCATAGGGGTGCCGCTTTTGAGG
>CAIVSG010000262.1 GCA_903908555.1 uncultured Chlorobiaceae bacterium
ACATCATCAACCTCCCAAGTAGCAGGAAATCCTAATAATTGCTGGTAATGGTCGGTTAGTTTCTGCATCTTCAAGGTTCGGTTTGAAATACTGCAGTCTACGACTTTATCCTCTCATTCCACTAAATTATGCGGAGACCCACACCTTGCATTGAGCCGGATACAATATAGACAGTGAATTTATTTTGCTTCAAATAGCTGATCAACTCAAGCATTGGCTGATAAAACATATTTGCCAGAATGATATTGTATTTTTTATCTCTTGTTTTTGTTAAATACGAGCGGGCTGAATGGACATAGGTTTCATGGTCAACTCCTTCGTAAGCTTTCCAGATCATGGAGTCGATATAGTTATAATAAGGCGTTTTGGTGAAGTTAGTCCAGTTGTTTATAACCGATGTGTCAGCAGGGTCCACTGCAAGTTTTTTTGCATACTGATATTCCGGATATTTTAATAATTCCGGATTTTTTGTGGATTTCCGGTTTAAACCCTCAATTGCCGCATGCATTTCAAACCACAATGGAGCTTCGCAGGCAATAGTGCCATCCATATCGAAAACAGCAATCCGGTCTTCAACAGGGATTTTCTTTTTTGCCAGAGTTACAAAATCTAAAATTGATTTTTTATTCGGAGTATTATTCCATGACGGGAGTGGTTCGCAGCTTGCTTTTTCGTTGTAGCAAACAAAGCAAAGTATTAACGCTGCGAATAACAGTAAACTGGCAGACTTATTATTATTCATCGCTTTATTTTTTTTATGGTTGGAAGCTGAACCATTCTATCTCGGTATGCTGAAGCTGCCTTGAATGCCGTTTTTCGAAAGCAGCACCTGCCATAACTGGTTAGTTCTCGACCTGAACCCTCCAGTGCAGCTCAGCAGGTAGTATCGCCACATGCGTTGAAACTCTTCGTTGTACCGGGGCTGAAGCAATTGCCACTTGTTTTCGATGTTTTCATACCATACCATGAGTGTCCTGGCGTAATCGTCATGGGTAAAAACATGCCAGTCCTCAAGAGTAAAAAGCCCTTCATAGTTTGCAGTGATCTGTTTGGCAGACGGGACGTTTGAATTAGGAAAGATGTATTTGTTCGCCCACGGTTCAACACTGTATGTTGACTTGTTTCCTCCGATAGTGTGCAACAGGGTCAAACCGTCCTCTTTCAGACAGTGGTGTACAATTTTGAAATAGTCCCGATAATTCTTGCATCCGACATGCTCAAACATACCGATAGAATAGATACGATCGAAGGAACCCTCTACTTTCCGGTAGTCTGTAACTTCTATGGTAACAGGCAAGCCAGCGCAATACTCACGTGCAATAGCAGCCTGTTCTGTTGACACCGTGACCCCATGTACCGATACCCCGTAGTGTTCGGCCGCAAACTGGGCTGCGCCACCCCATCCGCACCCGATATCAAGTACCCTCATTCCGGGTTTAAGCTGCAGCTTCTGAAAAATCAGGTGGAGTTTCTTTTCCTGTGCTTCCTCAAGGTTTTTAGCCTCTTTCCAATACCCGCAACTGTAAAGCATCCGCTTGTCAAGCATCTCCTTAAACAGGTCATTGCCGATATTGTAATGTTTTTCTGCCACCTTGAAGGATCTTGAGGGACGCTGCATATTGTAGAAGGTGCTGATCACTTCGCCAAACAGCATTACAGGGGGAGAAACTTTATCCTCAGCCCTGGAACTGATAATCCGGTAAAAAAACTCATCAAGCTTTTCACAATCCCACCAACCTTCCATGTATGCCTCACCCAAGCCAAGGTTTCCCTGGGTTATAACACGCCGGTAAAGCTCCGGTCTATGAACCTGAATATCCCACTGCCGGTTTCCTCCTATTTTGATATCGGCAGCATCAAGGATACGCTCAAGCTGCTTTTTATACATGCCGTCCAACATATTCTGAGGATTCAGTATTCGTTAAAAAGTCAATATGACAAGGGATACTCCGCAAGAGTTTCTCCCTTCCGATTTCCTTTTCGACATCCAGATTAACTTCTCCCCATCGGGATGTTTAACTGTCGGAATCATGTAATGAAATAAATATATGCGCCATATCCACCCTCTTCTTTCGATTGTATATCACTATATAAAATATAGTAAAAAGACAGGATATCAGCATACCCATTACTGATGATCTCGTGACCATCAGTGATGAGAAAGGGTGGAATGAGGTGGGGGGGGGGGAAATAACACGGCGGCGAGCGCTCTAAATCCCAAACCAGGCAAGCACTCCAAAAACCAAGCCTATTCCGGCGCATGTCAAACTCACGTACTCAAGCCAGGTTTTGCGCGTCAGGATTGTTATCGCTGCAAGCGAAATTGCAATCTGAAGCATTGTTACTCCAGTAGCCCAGCGATGGTGGGAATGCATAAACTTTTCTGAATGTTCATCAGCCTCAAGAGAAAGTTTTTCTGTGGATTCAGCTTTCTTTTTAATCTCTGCTTTTTCAGTGATGTAGCGGGCAATATCCTTTTTTTTCTCTTCTTGCACTTTGCTTGTGGTCACGCTTGTCGCAAGCTCAGCTATATTTTGCTTGCTGCTCTTTGCTTGATAATAATTCCATAGATTAGAAGCTTCTGTCTTTCTTATAGCAGCTTCATTTTTCATCATTATAGCCTCACTAAGCGTAAAACTGGCTTCGTAAGAGAGCAAAGCTCCCAATGTGGCCATGATTGCAGTTATGACAGCAATGCGATTATTAAATTTATTACCACCTTCGCCACCTTCCAATACCTCTTCGTGCGGTCCTTTTACTTCAAATTCCTCGCCCATTAGTAATTCCTTGTCTTATAGTTCATGTGAGGAAAGAAGATAACTACAGAATGATACAAATGAAAAATCATTGATGAGCACCTCAATTTATTCAAATGGGATGCATTAAAAATATTGATTATCAAACCTTTACTTCCGCACTTTCTTTCAAGCTTGTGTCACCCCGAATTCCCGTGAGGGGTCTATCTTCTTTTATAACTGCCAACTGCCAACTGCCAACTGCCAACTGCCAACTGCCAACTGCCAACTGCCAACTGCCAACTGCCAACTGCCAACTGCCAACTTTTTTATTCGGTCATTTTATAGTTTCTTTACACTCAAGGTGAGTGAACATGCTCGTAACGCCGTAAAATGGACAATAACCTTTTTCTGTATTATCAAAAGACCGATATAGGCAGTGTTGGTATAGCTGAGAACGACGGTTCTATAACCAGCCTCTTTTTCGAATCAGGTGATTCGCTGCGGGGTGCCGAAATCATTGAAACAAAACTTCTTGCAGAGGCGTTTCGGCAGTTGAACTGCTATCTTGCCGGAAAGTTGAAACAATTCTCATTACCGCTCGCCCCTTCAGGGACACCATTCATGCTGCAGGTCTGGAAAACCCTTTGTACGATTCCCTATGGAACGACCGTGACCTACAAGGATATCGCCTCTGCTGTCGGAAACCCTCAAGCCGTCCGTGCAGTAGGAATGGCGAACCACCGCAATTCCATACCAATATTCATTCCCTGTCACCGTGTCATCGGCAGCGACGGCACTCTTACCGGGTATCGGGGAGGTCTTGCATTAAAAACACAACTGCTTGAACTTGAACAGAGCCACCGGTAAGCAGTCAGCAGTTGGCAGTAGGCAATAACACCATCGCTCACGATGAAGCCTAAAGCCCCTGTCATCCAGAATTCCCGTGAGGGGTCTATCTTCTGTTTTACCCGCCAACTGCCAACTGCCAATTGCCCACTTTTTTAACGGTATGCATCCATACCCTATAGAAGGGATTTCTATGGTGTTGTTTATTGCTATATTTAGCTCCCAAAGGATATGGGGAGAATAAGTGTTATGATCTCAAATTATTTATGAAATTCTTATGTTACCGTTAGTTATAGGTAAATATGGACAATAAAGTTATTGTGCTGAAAGGGTACTTGATTATTTCTGGCAAGTTCATAAAGAAGCCGATTCTTATTGTCAAAGGATCGGCTTCTTTATGAACTTTTGATATTCGAATCTTCCCCGTTATCATCAAAAGATGAGCTGTACCGGCTTTTTGCGGATAAATAAAATGATCTATGAATAAAAAACTGAGAAACAGGTTAGTCAGGATATCGTCAGTTATCGGAATGTGCTTGCCGGTACTCTTGTATGGCTGCGGACCTGGACGTGACAGCAAAGATGCCGCAATGAAGCAAAAGCCCTCTTTGCCCGTTATGACGGTTACTCTTTCAGATGCTACCGTTACAACATACTATTCAGCCCTTCTCGAAGGAAAAGTCAATGTTGAAATCCGTCCGCAGGTTGATGGTACTCTTGAAAAAATCTATGTCGATGAAGGTGCCTTTGTCAAAGCGGGCACTCCGCTGTTTAAAATCGACGATCGCGTTTATCGTGAGCAGTACAACAGTGCCTTGGCATCTCAACACGCAGCAGAAGCGAAGCTCGTCGTTGCACGGCTTGATGAAGAAAAACTTGTTCCGCTGGTACAGAATAAGGTAATCTCCGAAATTCAGCTTAAAACCGCTAAAGCAAACACTCATGCAGTTCAAGCCGCTGTTGAGCAGGCTAAAGCAACCACCCGTTCTGCACTGGTAAATCTTGATTATACGGTCATTAAAGCACCCGTTAGCGGTTATATCGGAAAGATTCCCTTACGACTTGGCAGTCTGGTCAGTAAAAACCAGATCGCATGGCTTACTCTCCTCAGTGATGTCAGTGAAGTCTATGCATATTTCAGCATGAGTGAAAATGATTTTATGCGTTTTCGCCAGAAGTATGCAGGCACAACTATACAGGACAAGTTGCGGCAGGTTTCCCCTGTCTCATTGGTGCTATCGGATGCTACCCTCTATACTGAAAAAGGCGCTATAGGCTCAATTAGTGGCCAGTTTGATCAAACAACAGCCTCTGTCAGAATAAGGGCTGTTTTCCCCAATCCACATGGTCTTCTGCGTTCAGGCAATACTGGAAAAGTTGTGATTGAAGCACTCTCCCATCAAGTGCTGCTGGTACCTCAGGCTGCCACAGTCGAGTTGCAGGACAAGGTCTTTGTATTTGTGCTCGGCAAAGGAAATAGTGTGAAGAAGCAGGTCGTTACGGTTTCCGGAAAGAGCGGTGATAATTTTATCATAAGTGACGGGTTGAAACAGGGAGATACTATTCTGACTACCGGTGTTGACAAATTACAGGACGGTGCGGTTATCATCCCTGTTAAAAATGCAGCAGCAGGGGAGGTTCGTAAATAATGCCAGGCGCAGTAATTCAATACTTCTATAAGGATTTGTCAGAGCTAAACGCACCTATTCATGTTTGAACGATTTATTTCAAGGCCGGTTCTGGCTACCGTGATATCCGTGATTCTGGTTATCCTTGGTGTTGTTGGTATCTACGAGTTGTCGATCACACGCTTTCCTGACATTGCTCCTCCGAGCGTTGCTGTTTCGGCCAGTTATCCTGGCGCCAGCGCTGAAACAGTTGGTCGCTCTGTAGCCCCTCCGCTCGAAGAAGCGATCAATGGGGTTGAAAACATGACCTACATGACTTCAACGTCCGCCAATGACGGCTCACTCTCCATAACAGTCTTTTTCAAGCAAGGCACAAATGCCGACCAGGCGGCAGTGAATGTGCAGAATCGTGTTGCACAGGCCGCAAGCAGGTTACCGGCAGAGGTCAACCAGATAGGTATTTCGACCGTCAAGCGTCAGAACAGTCAGATCATGCTCATCAATCTGGCGAGCAGTGTAAAAGCTTATGATCAGATCTTTCTGCAGAACTATGCCAAAATCAATATAGTCGACGATTTGTCGAGGGTTCCCGGTGTCGGTCAGGTTTCGGTGTATGGCAATCTTGATTACTCCATGCGTATCTGGCTCAGACCTCAGCAGATGGCGGCATATAAGGTGACACCTCAGGAGGTGTCTGCAGCAATTCAGAGCCAGAACCTTGAGGCTGCTCCCGGCTCGTTCGGTGAGAACAGTTCTGAGCCTATGCAGTACGTTATGAAGTATAAAGGTAAAAATCCCTACCCTGGCGATTATGAGCAGATGGTAATCCGGGCTAATCCCGACGGCACCCTTCTTAAGCTTGGTGATATCGCCCGTGTTGAGTTTGGAGCTTATCGCTATACGGTTGATACCAAAGCAAATGGGCTGCCGGCAGTGGTACTTGCGATCTATCAGGCTCCGGGATCTAATGCCAATGAGGTCGAAACAGGGCTTCGCAAAGTTTTGCAAAAGGTATCCACTTCTTTCCCTGAAGGTATCAGCTATTCTGTTCCGTTCAGCTCCAAGAAGGTTGTTGATGAATCAATTGACCAGGTTCAACACACCCTTATTGAAGCATTTATTCTGGTATTTCTGGTTGTTTTCATCTTCCTGCAGGATTTTCGCTCAACAATTATTCCAGCTATTGCCGTTCCGGTCGCTATTGTCGGAACCTTCTTTTTTATGAACCTTTTCGGGTTCTCCATTAATGTACTGACACTTTTCGGGCTGGTGCTTGCTATTGGTATTGTTGTTGACGATGCCATTGTGGTGGTTGAGGCAGTACACGCCAAAATGGAGCTGAATCACTACTCATCAAAGGTAGCAACAGTTTCAGCCATGCGGGAGATAACAAAAGCAATTGTTACCATCACCCTGGTCATGGCATCGGTATTTCTGCCGGTAGGTTTTCTTCAGGGCTCAACCGGCGTCTTTTACCGGCAGTTTGCTTTTACCCTGGCCATCGCTATTCTGATTTCGGCTGTCAATGCACTGACGCTCAGCCCGGCTCTTTGTGCCCTTTTTCTCCACGATCTTCATCAAGAGGGGAGCGCAGGGAAACACGAGAAGCTGAAGCGCTTTGGTGATTTCGGGCATCGATTCTTTTTAGGATTCAATACAGGATTCAGTGCTCTGAAAAAAAAATATCTTGGCGCTCTTGTCTATTTGATTCGAAATCGAAAGCTTACCTATACACTCCTTGCCCTGATGATCGGCCTCTCATTCTGGATGTTCAAGACCATGCCGACAGGATTTATTCCTGATGAGGATAACGGGTTTGTGATTGTTTCTGTCACCTTGCCACCTGGAGCTTCATTTGCCCGTACCCAGATCGCCATGGACAGTGCTGCAAAAACTCTACGCACGATCCAGCCAATAGAAAAGGTTTTATCTATTTCGGGTATCAATGTTCTCTCTCGAAGCTCCTCACCCTCCTCCGGTCTTCTCTTTGTTCAGCTTAAAGACCTGAAGGATCGTGGTCCTGATGGTAATATCAAGAAGATTCTTGCAACAATATCCGGGAAGCTCATTAACCGGGAAGGAACATTTTTTGCACTTGCTCAACCGACGGTTCCAGGTTTCAGTACCGTAGGTGGTCTTGAATTTGTGCTGCAGGACCGCAGTGGAGGCAGTCTTGATAAATTTGGCGGTATAGCCCAGGGGTTTATCAGCGAACTGATGAAACGCCCGGAAATCGGTTTTGCGTTTACCACATTCAAGGCGACATTTCCCCAGTACGAGCTTCAAGTGGACAATATCAAAGCCGGTCAGCTTGGCGTCAATGTCAGAGATTTATTGACGGTACTGCAGGCTTACTATGGTAGTATGCAGGTGTCGGATTTCAATCGATTCGGCAAGTATTACCGGGTAGTAATTCAGTCCGAATCCGCAGACCGTGCCGAGCCGTCATCATTGAACAGCATGTTTGTAAAAAATTCAAGCGGAGTAATGGTGCCGGTCAGTTCAGTGATCACCTTGAAGCGTGTTTATGGCACTCAATCAGTTGACCATTTCAACCTCTTCAATGCAATTGCAATTAATGCTGTAGTCAAGCCAGGCTTCAGTACCGGCCAGGCAATCAAGGCCGTTGAAGAGGTTTCCAAAACCACCCTTCCAACTGGCTTCACCTACGATTGGAAAGGTCAGAGTCGTGAAGAAATTGAATCAACCGGCGGACTGCTTCTTATCTTTACGCTTTCCGTTGTGTTTGTCTACTTTCTGCTCGCGGCGCTTTATGAGAGTTATCTGCTTCCACTTGCAGTTATGTTCTCCATTCCCACAGGGTTGCTTGGAGTTTTTCTCGGTATTAAACTGGCTGGTATCGAGAACAATATCTATGTGCAGGTCGCCGTTATTATGCTTATTGGATTACTGGCCAAGAATGCAATTCTTATCGTTGAATTTGCTCTGCAGCGCAGGGTTGAAGGCAAATCTCTTTCAGCATCAGCCATAGCAGGTGCAAAGGCAAGATTACGCCCTATTCTTATGACATCCCTTGCATTTATTGCCGGCCTCCTCCCGCTTCTCTTTGTTTCGGGGCCGACTGCTCAGGGCAACCACTCTATTGGTGCTGCTGCTATTGGCGGTATGTTTATCGGCATGATACTTGGTATTTTTATTGTTCCAGTACTCTTTATCACCTTCCAGTACCTCCAGGAGCGACTTACCGGTCCCGCTGCAGCTATTGTGGAAGCAGGGGATCTTCTCGATGCGTATGTTGGAAAAAGATAAAGATGGGTCAGTAAAGGGCCTCATGATGAGTAATGTTTGATTAAGAGTTTATCTATGAGAAAAAAAACAAACGGTTTAATATTTGCCTTTATACGGTTTTTGATGTTCACCTCTCTCGGGGCATGTGGTGTCACCCATGAGTACAAGAAACCTGATGTGGCATTGCCGGCCTCTTATCGCGGTGGCTTGCCTGCTGCAGCAGCTCATGCAGATTCGGATATGGCACTATTGCCATATCGAAGTTTTTTTGCCGACGCCACACTGCGGGCACTTATCGACACTGCTGTGGTAAACAATATCGACCTGCAGGTGGCCCTGAAAAATATCGATATTGCGCAGCAGTCACTTAATTCGGCAAAGCTTGGATATCTTCCGGCTCTAAACGTTTCAGTCCAGAATACACGAACCAATCCATCCGATAACGGTATTCAGACAACCCGTCAGGACTACGTCGCCTCGGCATCCGCTTCATGGGAAGCCGATATCTGGGGAAAAATCAGAAGTCGAAATAAATCGGCTCTTGCCTCATACCTGAAGACCGAGGAAGCCACAAAAGCAGTTAGAACCAGACTTGTTGCTGATGTTGCGTCAGGATATTACAATCTTCTTATGCTCGATTCGCAACTTGATATTTCAAGAAAGAATCTGGCGCTTGCCGATACCACGCTGAAGATGATCGGGTTTCAGTACACGGCCGGCCAGGTTACTTTACTTGCCGTTCAGCAGCAGGAGGCTTCACGCCAGTCAATAGCCTTATCCATCCCGGTGATTGAGCAAAAAATAGCCGTGCAGGAAAATGCTCTCAGCACTCTTTGTGGTAGAATGCCCGGCACCGTCAATCGCGATAAATCTTTTTTCAGTTTGAAGGTTACTGATGATCTTCCTCTTGGTATTCCTTCTGCGTTGCTTCAGAACCGTCCAGACGTTCGAGCGGCAGAGTTTGCTGTCAGAGCCGCTCATGCCGATATGGGTGAAGCTAAAGCTAATCTCTATCCCTCCTTTACCGTTATGGCTACAGGGGGTTTTGACGCACTTAAATCCAGTAACTGGTTTTCGACTCCGGGGTCACTCTTCAGTTATCTGCAGGGCGGTGTGCTTCAACCGGTTTTTCAGCGCGGCCAGTTGAAGGCAAAGTTTGAACAGTCCAAAATTAAACGTGAGCAGTCAGAACTTGAATTCAAGCACTCGCTGCTGAAAGCGGTAGAAGAGGTCTCCAATGCCCTCGTGCAGCTCGAAAAGATAAAGGCACAGGAACTTATTGCCGAAGAACGTGTTGCAACCCTTCAGCATGCTGTTGCCAATGCCTCAATGCTCTTCCAGAGTGGCATGGCCACCTATCTTGAAGTTATTGTCGCCCAGACCAGCGCTTTGCAGGCAGAACTCAGCCTTGCCGATATCCGTCGGCAGCATCTATCAATTATGGCAGAGCTCTATCGTTCGTTGGGCGGGGGGTGGAGATAAAAGAGGATTCACCATTCAATCTCGATATCGTACGTCGTCAATAAACCAGTAACCCCCGGTATTGAGAACCGGGCCTTCCTGATACGGTTTATTTCCGGATTGATGGAGTAATGAGAGGCCGAACGGAAATCCGCTTTTTCGAGATTTGTATGCATAAAAGTTGCTAGAAGCAGGTCGCAATTATCAAATAGAGTTCCAGTCATGTCAGCTTCAGAAAAATCCGCTTCCTGCAGATTGCAGTTTTTAAACGCAGTATTTTTGAGCTTCAGCTTGTAAAAAACAGAGAGTTTCAGCATGCAGTTTTCAAAATATAGCCGAAGCAGAAATCTATTACACTCATTAAACTGTACACCAAGCAGTTTGCAGTTCACAAACCGCACATCCTGCAGAGTCGTGCTTCTGAGTTTAGTCAGGCTGCAATCGCAGTTATTGAATGTGCATGTTCTGAATGTAATTCCCGAAAGGTCGATGCCGTTAAAGTTGCAGTTTTTGAACGTACACTCTTCGTAGACCCCTTTGACAAGAATATGTTCACTAAAGGAAATTTTATCAAAAACCTTATTTTCAGTAAGCATTGTGTTCATTTTTTCGTTATGGATGAACGGTTATCACAAGAGCTATGTTCATATATATAAGTCTTTAACCCATTAAAACAGTATCAGTATAAAGGAGTCAGGGGGACACATGGATTCTTCAATCTATAATGCAACGGTTATAAGTAAAATCATGATCAATCCGGATCTGATGATTGTTCAGATAAAAACCGATGAACCGCAGATTGAGTTCGAAGTAGGCCAGCATACCCTGCTTGGTCTTTATGGTTTCGAAAAGCGCTCTTCCAATTCAGCAACTGAGTCATTTCCCGCTGAAGTTGACAAGTTGATCAAGCGGCC
>CAIVSG010000263.1 GCA_903908555.1 uncultured Chlorobiaceae bacterium
CGTTTTTTTGAATTATTGAGATCAGGACACACTCATGCGTAAAGTTAAGCCGGTAAGAAAACTCGGAAGAACCGCAGCCCATAGAAAGGCGACACTAAGCAACCTCTCAACTCAGCTGCTTGTATACAAGCGCATTGAGACGACAGAGGCTAAAGCAAAGGAGACTCGCAGGGTTGTTGAGAAGATTATTACGAAAGCCCGCAAGGGAACCGTACATGCCCAGCGCGAAATCTTCAAAAGTATAAGAGATAAACAGGCTATCAGAATGCTTTTTGAAGAGATTGTCGGAAAAGTAGGTGATCGCAAGGGTGGATATACAAGAGTTATAAAGCTTGCACCTCGTTTTGGCGATGCCGCAAAAATGGCAGTTATAGAGCTTGTTGATTATCAGGACGCACCGGCAACAAGTCAAAAATCAGCTAAGCAGGATCGTTCAAAACGAGTCAAGGGTTCAAAGAAAACCACTGACGCTCCAGCCGCTGCATCAACTGCTTCCGCTGAGTAAACTCTACCGCGGTTAGTTTAGAATATTCACTATTGTAGTCATTGCCATCCGGATAACGTTTATCCGAGGGCAATGACTATTTGTTTTTCAGTGAAAAACGTACTGATACCGCTTATAGGATGCAGTTCAACTTTTTTCGGAAAACCGTTATGATCCCTGCTTGACTCAAGAGTCTTCGCGATCTCACTATCAAGATTCCCACCTTTCAGACAGATAAGTATGCCACGTGGCTTTAGAAGTCTTCCTGCATAGCCGCAGAGTTGATCGAGCGGTGCGACCTGCCTCGAAAGTACCGTATCAAATATAACCCCGTGCAGCTCCTCTACTCTTGTATGCATGGCTATGTCATTCTTGATCCCGAGTTGCTGGATCATGGCCTGGCAGGCAGCTATTTTTTTACCGGTAGAATCGACAAGAAGGAATTGAGTTTCAGGGAAGCAGATAGAGAGCGGGATTCCTGGCAGTCCACCTCCTGTTCCAAGATCAAGTACTTTCTCCCCTTTACTGAACGAGTGGTAAAGGGCGATCAACAGAGAATGAAAGATATGTTTTACGATCACCGGAGCATCTTCTTTTCGGCTTATAAGGTTAATTTTATGGTTCCACTCTTCGAGCAAGCTACCATATCGAACCAATTGCTTAAGGGTTAAGGAGTCAAGCTCAATTCCTTGTTCGGCACACAATGTCTCCAGTGTAGCTAAATCTCTCGTCTGTCGGTCCATCGGTTTAATCCTTCTGTTCAGTTGTTTATCACCAAAAAACGACATTTTACGATGAATGACAAATTGGCTTTAATAAATGAGTAAATTAGGAAAGATGTAGAATGGTAGGCATTCTGCTTTTTATGATACTCCCACAATAAGTTACGCTTTATGAACAGTGGTTTGAGCAGGCATGTGTATGCGCTAATCATGGCTGGTGGAATTGGCAAGCAGCTATGGCCCGTTTCAAGAAAACAAATGCCAAAGCAGTTTGTAGATCTTTATGATGAAGGAACCATGATTGCAAAAACAGTCCAGCGCATCAGCGGGACTGTGATTGAGGATAATATATTCATTATAACCAGCGAGCAGGGTCGTAAGCTGATTTCAGCATCTCTGACAGGTTTCAGACCAGATAATATCATAGTTGAACCCTCAAGTCGTAATACAGCGCCATGCATTGCTCTTGCGACCGCTCATATCAAAAAAAGAGATCCTGAAGCGGTAACTATAGTTCTCCCGGCGGACCATCTCGTGCTGGACAATAAGGCCTTTCTTCATATTGTTCAGGCAGGCATTGAAATTGCATCGGTCAAAAAAGGCCTGGTTACTATTGGCGTCAAAGCTGACAGGCCGGAAACAGACTATGGTTACATACAGGCTGATGAACAGCTTCCAATTCCGTTGGCCTTTGCAGCAAGTTGTGAATTTACCCTTTTCAGAGTAAAGGCATTCGCTGAAAAGCCGGACCTGGCCACTGCAGTAGAGTTTCTTGAAAGCAAGGACTTTTACTGGAACAGCGGTGTTTTTATCTGGCATATTGATGCTATTTCAAGAGAGTTTGAACGATCAATGCCTGATTTATACAAGGATCTGCTCGCTATCTATGAAAGCCTTGGAACAGAAAAAGAACAAAAGGTTATTGAAGACGTTTACTCCTGGATTCACCCGATTTCTATTGACTACGGTATTATGGAAAAGGCTGATCATGTTTTCGTTCTTACAGGAGAATTCGGGTGGACTGATCTTGGTTCCTGGGATGAGGTAGTTAAAGTTGCGGGGAGACGGAGCCTCAATGCTGAGGTGCAATCCGACGATCGGCTTGTAGAGATTGATTGTGAAAATATTTTTGTCAGAAAACCCAAGGGCAAGGTAGTCTGTACGATAGGAATACGGGATCTGATTATTATCGAGACCGATGATGCGCTGCTTATCTGCAAAAAAGGGGAGTCGCAACGGGTGGGTGAAGCTGTTGATACCCTTCGGCGTGACGAGCTTGAAGAATACCTTTAAGCTCCCGATTTATTCGACCAGCTTGCTCCTTCTTTTGTATCCTTGATTTCAATTCCGACAGCAATAAGCCTGTCCCGGATCTTATCACTGAGTGCAAAATTCTTGTTCTCTCTTGCTTCTGCCCGAAGTTCAAGGAGTACGTCCATAATTCCATCGAGTTTTATCCCGATCTGCATATTATCCCTGCCGACGTCTTGTTCATTCGGGTTCAGGATTCCAAGAATTTCCGTAGCGGCCGTTAGAAGAAAAGCTAGAGTTTTTCCCCGTGACACTTCCGATATGCCTTCGCTGCAATCAAGTGCGGCATTAATGGCCTTTGACAGCTCAAACAGTACTGCTATAGCTACCGGTGTATTGAAATCATCATCCATTGCATCGTTAAAACGCTTGATGAATGGCTCGGCGTCAAACAAGGTACTCCCGGTTTTTTGTTCCGCCAGACGACGCCTTGTCTCGCGAAGTTTTTCGAGTCCTGTTGTTGATGCTTTTATGGCGGACTGGGAATAATCCAGTTGCGAGCGGTAATGCGATTGAAGAATAAAGAATCGGATAACCAGAGGATCGGTTTCTTTAAACAAATCCTTCAGATTGACAGAGTTTTTCAGGGATTTCCCCATTTTTATCCCATTGACCGTCACCATGTTGTTATGCATCCAGAACCTGACATACGGTTTGCCTGTTACCGCTTCTGACTGGGCGATTTCACAGTCATGGTGGGGAAACTTGTTCTCCATGCCTCCTCCGTGAATGTCGATGGTCTCTCCAAGGTATTTCATCGACATTGCCGAACACTCCAGATGCCATCCAGGATACCCGACACTCCATGGCGAATTCCATTTCATGAGATGCCCTTCCTCCGCCTTTTTCCAGAGAGCGAAATCAGACGGGTGTCGTTTGTCAGAGCGGGTCTCCACCCTTACACCGGATTGTAACGCCTCCTGATCAGTTCGTCCCGAAAGTTTTCCATATCCGGGAAACGACTGGACGGAGAAATAGACGTTGCCGTTGACTTCGTAGGCATGACCGGTATTAAGCAGGCGCTCAATAAGGTCAATCTGTTCAGGAATGTGGGCGGTGGCTGCAGGAGCTATATTTGCCCGAAGAACATCAAGCTGGTCCATGTCTTCATAGAAACTTCGGGTATAAAACTGCGAAATTTCCATCGGGTCTGTTCTTTCGAGTCGGGCCTGTTTAGATATCTTGTCCTCACCTTCATCGGCGTCATCGGTCAAGTGGCCAACATCGGTAATATTCTGTACATACTTTACGTGGTAACCCGAATGCCGCAGCCAGCGGACTACTACGTCAAATGATACATAGCTTTTTGCATGACCAAGATGGGCATGTCCGTAAACAGTAGGACCGCACACATAGATGTTCACAATCCCCGGATGCAGGGGTTCGAACTTTTCTTTGGCTCTCGAGAGGGAATTGTAAATGAAAAGTGACATCTTCTGCTGTTGTTCCTTTTTCTATAGGTATAATGCGTAAAAAGCTGGATGAAAGTTAAACATTTGGGTTTTTAACGCAAGGTTTTTAGCTTCCTTTTTATTGCTCTTTTTTGCCCGACCGCTTATTATTTGTATGAAAATTACTTCTGCCGCCTTTCATATCA
>CAIVSG010000264.1 GCA_903908555.1 uncultured Chlorobiaceae bacterium
AAATCGCCCGCCATAATTTCAACGGAAAGATTGGGAATGATGGTCTGACGGATATCCTTTGAAAGTTCAAGCTCCTTCCGGATACCCTCAAGTTTAAGAATGACTTCAGCCATCAGCTACTGTTTCCGTAATGTTGTTTTTGTCAATCCAGCCGTTAACGTCATAAGCTTTTTACACATACAACCTCTATGGTATTATATAACAAAAAAGCCCCGAAAGACGGAGCTCAATTTGCGGAAAAGCTGCCTGCTCCGTTGGCACGGGCATCGGAGAGCAGCTTTCGAACCACGTCAAGCTGATGAAACCGATGCCAGACCTGAGTCGTTCAAGGCCTCGTTCCGTTGTATCGATAGTCATAGCATGGAGATTATCAATTACCCATCAAGTAAGTTTTGTTCAGATATATTGTTTACTATCAACACGTTACGTTTTCCAACAACAAGTATTCCGGTCGTTCTATCAAGTACCCGTCAAGTACCCAAAACCAAACTTATAGGCCACCCTCTGTTCCTTGCTGTACAGCCCATTTAGGGACATACTTGCGCATTTTTGGAGCTGCAGAAGGATCATAACAGACGATTGCCGAATCATCTACAGCTTCACGAATCAACCTGGAAACAGTCGATCGGTTATGCTCCTCAATACCAAAACGATGCCGGAGAGAAGTATTGGTAAGAAACTCTCTGGAAACATATTTTAAACATGCATGCAGATAGCAGGCTCTAACTCGGTCATCCTTGTCCATAGCCATCAGCGGTTTGTGTGCAAACAACACTGTTCTGGTAAAGCCCTCAAGTATTTCAAAAAGTGGAGCTGGTAACTGGTAGTTCTCAACTTGTGCGACAACTTTGTCAATTCCGCTGCCTCTCTCTTCACAAATTCGGAATCGCCTCATCATCGAAGCTAATGCTTCATTCCTTGATCTAGGTGGGCTATCAACAAATCGACTGGTATCAACGAGAGACTCTCCGGGATTTGTAATTTCAATACGATCACCAAAAATCTCAATCATCGGCCCAGTCCCTTGCACAAAAAAATCCTGATGAATAAGGGCATTGGCAACCAGTTCACGGACCGCCAACTCAGGAAACATCGGTACGGTCTTGCGTAATGCCTTTCCGATGACTTCATTGGCGGGTAGCAAGCCATGAATGTAACTGATAAGGCCCTCAAAACTACATGCGTAACCTTTTGAGCCTTCTTGTTCTTTAAGCGTTTCGGTACGTCCTATCCCACGATATTGAATGACACGGATAGCTTTTCGTTTCAGTTGCTGAAAGTCCCCGAGTCTTTTCGCAAAAAGAATTGCACCGAGATTGGTAATATCCCAACCTCCTGCCTCACAAGTGCGAATCAGATTATCCTTCTTTAAAATATCAAGAATCCCTTCACTGTTTGACGGTAAAGGTTGTTCTAGTAGGTCAAAATATGATGGATAATCAAGTAACCGTAAAACCTCATCAGCGGGTAAATGCTCGATAGCAATTAAATTTTCGAACGGTGTATGATCCAAGATGCGCCAAAGTTCCCTCTCTCGTTCAGGAACATCTTTAAGAGACTTTTTAACCTGCCCAACCCGAATAAAAGCCTCATTTTGAAACCGTACAGGATGCCGAAAGGCACGGCCAATTTCTAAAAGAACAACTGCATTACCGTCAATAGATAACTCAAAAAAAGTGAAATGAATTTTTGGTTTCATTGATCGAAGCAACCAAGTCTCAAATGGCTCATTCCCTTTTTTTGCCGCTGATGGTAAAAAGTCAGTGCCGACAATATCATGTGTACGATCCTCGATGCCCCAAACCATATACGCATTTGCTTTGCCATTCAAGGCAGCAGCATTTGCAAGCGCAGAAAGATATTCTCCAATCTCTTGAGGATTTTTATTATTGCCCTTAAACTCTACCCATTCTGTCTCCCGCGGCAGCTTACAAAGCTCCCGCACTAGTCCAGCATGGTAATCATTACTTCGAATCCCTGTCATATATCCGCCTTCTCATTGAGTTCTGAGTCTTCGTTTTCATCCGCCCATTGAGCTTAGGCATTGCTCACGTCAAGCTTGCCGGTAACTACATCGGAGATTAGTCGGGTACGGGATTAAATTCATCATTGAATGTCTTATTAACATCATCAATGAAAATCAATATATTTCCTCAAAAATCGTCCCGATAGCGTGATTGTCGAGACCTGAATGCTTTAGCCATCCATCTCCGTTAAGAACATGGTTCGGACTGAGATTAATATCAGGTGACAACAGCTTCTCAAATAAGCTGATGTATTAGGTAAATATCAGCATTTTTATACAAGATACAGCAGAAAGCTGAATTTGCGGAAAAGCTGCTCTCCCATGCTGAGGGAAAGCAAAATTTTTACACCAGGCTGAAAATGACATCTCCCCTCTTACCAACACATGCTGCTCCGACTCACCCAGGAGAAATGCCTCTTGAAGAGTTTTTGAACCCGATGGGAATTACAAATAACTGAATGGGTTCGTTTTGTAAATTTTATTAAACCGCCTCAAATCGTCAAGCCCTTGCACTTTTTGGTTAACTGATTTGCTGCTCGCCTTAGGTGCCTGATGGAATGATGGAGCTTGCGGTGGGACTGGACGTTG
>CAIVSG010000265.1 GCA_903908555.1 uncultured Chlorobiaceae bacterium
GCTCATGCCGGCAATAACAACCTCATCCTTTTTGGAGGCAACACCTTCCTGTTCCTGCTCCTGCCGGGCTTTCTGCAGATAATCCTCAACTTCACGGGCTTCGTCAGTGGCAGATTTTGCAGCAGGCTCTTCCTTTCGGGCGCTTGTTACACGCTCTATGACCTCTTCACCGTTGATCTGCTGACTGGCAAGTGCACTGAAAAAATCTGCAGGGGTCTTAATGCCGTATCGCTTGACCTGCCGAATGATATCATTATCAGAAAGAAGCTTTTTGGTACCGGTAAGCATTTTTTCCCACATGCCACGTCCCTTTTCAATCTGAATCCGCCGTTCCTCATTGATGGCAGATCGAATTTTAAGCTTGGCACGCTGTGTAACAACTATTTTCAGCCAGTCGGATTTTGGCTTCTGGTTTTTGGAGGTGATGATCTCCACCCTGTCACCGGATTTCAGCACTGCATTCAGACGAACAATCTTGCCGTTAACCTTGGAGCCGATACAACCGTTTCCAACCTCAGTATGAATTGCATAGGCAAAATCAATCGGAGTCGCGCCGGCCGGCATGGTTTTCATATCCCCTTTCGGAGTAAACACGTAGATCTCATCATGGTAGAGATTGAGCTTGAATCCCTCCATAAATTCAGCCGCCGAATCAGCATCCTTGATCAGCTCTCTTGCCCAGCGCAGAAAAGAATCAACGTTGGCATCATCCCGTGATATTTTTTCCTTGTATCGCCAATGGGCGGCAACTCCCAGCTCAGCAAACTCATGCATACGCTTTGTACGAATCTGCAATTCAACCATGTGCCCTCTCGGACCTATGATAGCTGAATGGAGAGACTGGTATCCATTATGTTTCGGTATGGAGATATAGTCCTTGAAATGCTGCGGAATGGGCGGATATTTCTGAGTAATAAAGCCATAGACCGCAAAGCAGTCGGCAATACGCTCTGTATCGACAATGACCCGGATACCGTAGAGATCGTGAATATCCTCAAAGGTTTTGTTCTTGCTGCGCATCTTGTTGTATATCGAAAAAAGATGCTTGGCTCGACCGTCCACAGCCACCTTGAAGCCCTGTTTTTCAAGATCAGCCTTGATCGGCACAATCATTTTGCTCAGATAGTTAACCCGCTCTCCCCTGCTTGTGCGAACCTTCTTCATCAGAAAGTCATACATCTCAGGATCAATAAATTTAAGCGCAAGGTTTTCAAACTCAACCTTCATCTTTCCAAGACCAAACCGGTGCGCCAGCGGAGCATAGATATCCCTTGTTTCAAGAGCAATCTTCATACGACGGTGCTCCGGAAGAGATTCAAGCGTTCTCATGTTATGCAGCCGGTCGCAGAACTTTATGAGAATAACCCGTATATCCTTCACCATCGAGAGCAGCATCTTGCGAAAGCCTTCAGCCTGCGTCGTTTCCCGGTTGATCATGATGCCCGAAATCTTGGTAAGCCCTTCAACAATTTCGGCCACTTCAACACCAAGTTCAGCTACAATATCTTCAAAGGTATAGCCGCTATCCTCAATGACATCATGCAGGAGCGCAGCCGCAACGGATACATCATCAAGAGGAAGCTCATTGAGAAGAATAGTGGCAACTTCGACAGGATGATAGAAAAACGGCTCTCCTGAAGCCCTTTTTTCTCCCTCATGTGCCCGATAGCACATAAAAAAAGCCCGCTGAATCAGAGATTCATCGAAGTTTTTAAGATTCCGGCGGGAAAGCGCAAGTATCTCGTGGAGTTTATCGTAATGATCCTTCTCAATCTGGGCTAACATCGCTAACAAACTCCCGAAAAAAACCTGTTAAAAGATAAGGGGGGCAGTACTGTGTACTTATTCTATAATGTACACAGTATCAGTCTTATATATAAACACAGCTTATGGACTTTTCATCACAAAAAAGTCTCAAATCAACAAAAAAGCACCATTAAGTAACATACAAAACAGACCGCTTCAGGCAATAAGAAAGCAGGTTTTATTAGTCTGTAAAATCGTGCGACTGACCACGAAAAAAGGTAATTTTTTTCATACCTCAGACAGCCTTTGTCCCCCAACGTGCTATATATTCTAACATGATTGGTGATAAATTTTAGCTCTTACCTGCCATTGTTATATCTTCTTATTGATGTAACTTTATGATATTTAATACAGGGCCAGGGTGGGGCATCTCATCGGTCAATTACAATATCCATGATATTCTCGCCCTTGCAGGAGGCAATCAATGAGTGCACGATACCGTATATTTCTTTCGAGCGTACAAAAAGAGCTTACTGAGGAACGTCAGGCTCTGAAGACGTTTATTCTCAGCGATGCACTCCTGCGGCAGTTTTTTGATGTATTCCTTTTCGAAGATATCCCGGCATCAGACCGCCGACCTGACAACGTCTATCTTGAAGAGGTTGATCGTTGTGACCTTTATATCGGACTTTTCGGCGACAGCTATGGCTCAGAAGGGCTGAATGGCCTTTCTCCTACAGAAGAAGAATTCGACCGGGCAACCAAGTCAGCAAAACCACGAATCATCTTTGTAAAAAATGAGACCGTATCTGGCCGCCATCCTAAAATGCATGTTCTTATTCGCAAAGCAGGCGATCAGCTCATCAGGCGCCGGTATGCAAGTATCCCTGAACTGACAGCAGGTGTGTACGCCAGTCTTGTAGAATATCTTGGCCGATGGGGGGCGATTTCTACGGGCCCTTTCGATGCTTCAGCCTGCCGGGGAGCGGCACTCGCCGATATTTCAGAAGAGAAGGTGGCAACATTTCTTGCCCGCGCTCAATATGCTCGCGGTTATGTCCATGGCAGGGAAACACCGATACGGGATGCATTGGTTCACCTCAGCCTTCTCGACAATGATCGACCGACCAACGCAGCTATTTTGCTCTTTGGAGCGCAACCGCAGCGCTTTCTTCTTTCATCCGAAGTCAAATGCCTTCACTTTCACGGAACAGAAATAAGGAAACCGATTCCCTCCTATCAGGTTTATAAAGGCGACCTTTTCCAACTGCTCGATGACGCTATAGATTTTGTGATGGGAAAGCTCAACAGAGCGGTTGGTACGCGTGCTTTAAGCAATGATGCACCTGTCACCTACGAAATTCCCCGTGATGCCGTGGCTGAAGCAATTGTTAATGCCATTGCGCACCGTGACTACAGTTCCAATGCCTCAGTTCAGGTCATGCTTTTTGCCGACCGGCTTGAAGTGTGGAATCCCGGAAGCTTGCCGCCATCCCTGACCATCGACTCCCTGCGGCAACCCCATGCATCGGTACCGCACAACCCGCTTATTGCCGAATCACTCTTTTTGACCCGCATCGTTGAACGGGCAGGATCAGGCATACTCGACATGATAGAACTCTGCGCCAAAAGCGGGCTCAGATCACCTGAATTCAGGCAGGATGCCGGTTCATTTATTCAAACGTTATGGCGACCGCTTCAATCCAGCTCGCCAGAAGAGAACATTACCGCGCAAGTCGGCACCAAGTTGGCACTAAGTCAGCACCAAGTCAAAGTTCTCTCTAATTGCCTTGAAAATAGTGAGTTATCCAAGCTGATGAGTATTATTGGTCGATCAGATCGCACCAAGTTCCGGCACCAAGTTCTTAACCCGCTCATCACAGCAGGATTGATTGAAATGACCATTCCTGACAAGCCAACAAGCAGCCTGCAAAAGTATCGAATAACTGAAAAAGGCAGAATCTGGCTTACAGAAAGAAAGCAATGATATCAGATTATCCCATAAAATCACACAAAAGCTTACAGAGGTTACTCTGCCGCTGGATGCCATCAATTCTGCTTGTGCGTATAAGAAAATACCTGGGTCGTCTCCCGATTGATCATGATGCCGGAAATCTTGATAAGCCCCTCAACAATTTCGGCAACTTCAACACCAAGTTCAGCTACAGTGACAAGTACTGCTTATATAAGGTATTCAGTATCAGTACTATATAATAGACACACCGTACGGACTTTTTATCACAAAAAAGTATCAAAACAGCACACAAAATAGAGTGCATCAGGCAATAAGAAAGCCGGAAATTACTCCGGCATTGAGTGCTTGATTCATCTCTACTAATTAGGTCTTCAGCGCTGAGGTTGACACTTTAATGTCAGCCCACTTTCTGAATTTTCCTCAAGGGCTTTGCTTCCTTTTTCTACCGATCCAATATAAAGTGCAACTTTCTGGATAGTTCGTCATTTTTTTTGAATGGCTCAATAAAGAAGTGAAGACATAAAAAAAACGGCACTCTTTTCAGGGAATGTCAGGGAATGGTTTGTAGTATAGAACGAATGAGTATAAATTAAAAAAGAGGCAGGAATACATCGCAAGTGTATAACCGCCTCTTAGAAAAATAACCTTTAAACCCAGAAAAAAAATGAGCAACATCATTTTACTGCTAACAAAGTTCTTCAGCTTGCTGGAGAATTCCGAACAGTTGTTAACTGAGCTTATCAGATTATTATTGAAAGCAAGTTAATGCCCAGAAACCCCAGAACAAAACTCTGGGGTTAATTTTTCAGTTTCCGAGTTAGGATAATTTCCAACTCCAAGTGTTTCAGTGAATAGGGCAGGCTCTGTAAAAAAATCTATCCATCAGCTGGCGTACGTTTTATAGCCTGTTCAAGTTTTAAAATCTCGTTTCGGTGATAAGCGGCTTTTTCATACCCCATTTGCAGAGCAGCATCCTGCATTTCAATCCGGAGTTCCGCATCCATGGTATAAGTTTTCTGAGGCGTCAGCGTCTCACTGAGACCAGCCAGCAACCTTGCTGGCTTCGGCTCAAGGCCAAACCGCGAACTCATTGAACACTTCGAAAAAAAGATTCGGGCAACCATCGCCCGCGTCTGGGGGGATGATAAACCTGTTCCTATGGGGGGGTGAATCATGGAGGAGTCTTTGAATTGGATTGAACGACAAACTTTACCTGCAGGCTGAAAAGAGCCATCCCTTTCAGGACAATTTTTGTTTTGTTGGGGTTCAGAAATCACCCCAACCTACATAGGGCTTGCTGCCAGACGAGTCTGAACGTGTTTTTTTTGAATTATAATTGCTTAACGGTATAATTAATACGTAATATTACAGATCCTATACGGTTGATGTGTAGGCTTGGCACATAAATAAGTGCATTATTCACTTTGATTGTTCATCATTTTTAATGAATTTTGAAGAACGCTCATCCCCAAACGTTGTTACTGTAACAAGCAAGAACATCAAATCACAAGGTGAGCAGACACAAAACGATGATAATGAAATGAGATCCTTGAACACATGGTTCAACGCGCGGAAGGCGGCTCAGGTTGCAGCTTTTTTTGCACTTCAAGAAGATGGACTTATAAATGTCCTTAAGCTGACCAAGCTTATCTATCTTGCTGACAGGAAGCACATGGAAAAATATGACTACCCCATCCTTAATGATGAGCTGGTTTCAATGGATCATGGTCCGGTTAATTCCATGACTTATGATTTCATTGCAGGCTACCATGAGCACAAAGATTGGGACGAGTTTATCACTGATCGCGAAAACCATCTGGTGGGTTTATCAAAGGATATCAGCAGCAATGATCTTGACGAATTAAGTAACGCGGAAATAGTAACGCTGGAAGAGACCTGGGGAACGTTTGGTCATCTCGGAAAGTATGCTATCAGAGACTGGACACATGAAAATTGCCCTGAATGGGAAGATCCTCACGGATCATCTTCTCCAATACCATATGAGCGGGTTTATAAATTTCTCGGGAAAAAGAATGCGGAACAATTAGAGGAAAACATCAGAGATCATCGTGCCCTGAGTGAAACATTTTCCTGCTGACCATGGGCTACTTGCCCTGCAGAAAGAACACCCTGCTTATTCCTTCAGGAGATAAAAGTCATCTCTTTGTAATACTGACAGATACATGCCAGGAGAGCTCCCATCTGCTGGTAAACTTTTCGACACCTTTTGTTTTGTTGGGGTTCAGGAATCACCCCAACCGACATGGGTTATCTCTTGAGGTACCAATTACCACAACCTTACTATCCCTCAGCCGGCAAGCGTTTTATAGCCTGTTCAAGCTTTGAAATTTCATCGCGCAGGTAAGCCGCTTTTTCATACTCCATCTGCACAGCAGCTTCCTGCATCTCTATCCGGAGTTCAGCCGCCATGGCATACGTTTCCTGAGGCGTCAGCGTCTCAATGAGACCGGCTAGCAACCTTTCTGGCTTTGCCACAAGCCAGAAACGCGAACTCATCGAACGCTTCGAGAAAAAGATTCAGGCAACCATCGCCCGCGTCTGGGGAGAGGAGAAATCAGATGAAGTTTGAAGAGTTTGATCAGTATTCTGAAAATATGCTGATGGCTCAGTATGATATTTCCGAAATCATCAGCCACGAATTGATGAAGGATGAGATTCGTGAGGATTTTCTGATATCAATACTGGAATCGTGCTCTGAGCCAAAACCAACACTCGTCAAAGGGACATTATCGGATGGTACCAACGGAGGTAGCCCCCAAAGATTTAATACTTGGATGTAGAAAAAACGATTCACGACAGAACAGATTATAGCTGTTCTGAAGGAAGCTGAAACAGGCAATATTCACATAGGTGAGGTTTGGTGAGTGCATTTTCAGTTTAATTATCATTTTTCCCTTCAAGCTTTTTAAGCATCTCGAGTGCTCCGGTTTCAAATCGTGAAAAAGCGAACCACGTTTTCCCTAAGTCTTTGAGAGATGCTCCAATATGGTAAATCTCGGATCCATCAATAATCAAAAAGCGGTCATGAGCCTCTTTAAAAGATTTCATGACGACAGACGGGTATTGCTGGTTATGCTTTTCAATATCTAATGCGAGCTGTTTTGAAATAACTTTTGTGTAAATCGTGCAGGATACACCTGAAGATCGTTTACCAAGCACCGTCAGCACAGAATCATCAACATAGTTATCAATCAGAATCAAGCTTTTTCTTGCACTGCGGATCAGATCGGATACGAAAACATGCGCATCGTACACCTGCCCGGCATAAAAAATACCCTGCTTAGCTGGTTCTGCAGATTCCAGCGCTTGAAAAACCTTTTCAAAATTCTTTTCGGTTTCGGATTCAAAGGTAATCTGACGTCGTTCGACAGAATCCAATCTTGCAAACATCTGTGCATTGTTCTGAATAAAACGCCGCATCTCAACAAATGCATTGATGATTTTTATGCTCACCTTGATTGCCGTTTCACTTCTAATCACGGCTGAAAGCATTGCAACACCCTGTTCCGTAAAGACATAGGGAAGGTATTTTCTATGCTCTCCTCGCCCGCCCTTTTTTAAGATCACAGATTGTGATCTTAAAGCGTTATCGTCAGCATTTGAGATCACAATTTGTGATCTCATGTTATCATACTCGTCTGGAGTCAACTCAAATCGGAATGCCTCAGGAAAGCGCTCAATATTTCTTTTTACTGCCTGATTGAACACTCGGGTTTCAACGTCATAAATTCGTGCCAAGTCACTATCAAGCATCACCTGGACACCACGAAGAGTGAAAATCATACTGTGAATTCTATCAACAGGAATCATTTGCTTGTTTTCGATCATTTCTTGTCTCCAAGATGCTTTCGGGATGGTGTCGCATTTTGCGATACCAAACACTATAATCTTCCGGCAATCATCGCCGTCGGCTACTTGCACTGACTATCCCATATAAGGAGTCCCTGTATCACGGGAATAAAACTCCAGGGAAAAAAGTACCGGGAAAATCGCTGTGATCAACAGGAGAGTTCTGAGCGACCTGTGACTCTCTTCCTGTCAGGGAGTGTTTTGATTTACCGGCCAATTCGTCACCTGCCGGGTGACGAATCACGTTCAAGCGGGAAGGATGTGCCTGAAAGAAAAGTCGAAAATATTTTAAATTCGTTGGTGAAAAACCTTTCCCATACTGCTTGGTTAGTTGCTGTGACAGCGTTTCGATGACCTGTTTTCCATATTCTGCCCGTTCTTTGCCTCACTGTTCAGTAAAGGCAATAGGAAGGTATCGTCTTCCACCGTGCCTACTTGAGGTCACAGATTGTGACCTGAAGCGTAATCGGTCCCAATTTTCGGTCACTTCCTGATATTCACTCCGGGTAAGCTGAAATCTGAACTCTGAAGCGTGTATGAAGCGTATCAATATTTATCGTATGGGGTTGAAAAGAAGAAAGCTGCAACAAGACACAAAGATCAACTTAAGTAAAATAATGATAACTATGGGGTATAAATAAACAGAGTAATCGCTTATTTTCTGATTTACTCAGTTACCTACGGTGCTGAATGATACCGGGCCACAAGCCCGAAACAGTGATATCTCGGCTACCATAAAACTTGGTTTGAAATGATTGCTGGGCTAATAAGTTTTTGTTGCGAAGTATAGCACTTAGTGATATCTTTAATGGAATGAGAGTATTTACTAATAAATGGTTTTCCCGATGGGCGGAAGATCAGGAGCTTTCTGACTCTGTTTTGTGGGTTACCGCGAAGGATGTTGTAGCAGGGATTGTTGAAGGTTCCCTGGGCGGGTGCTTGTTTAAGAAGCGAATTCCTCGGGAAGGTGGGGGCAAGCGTTCAGGTTTCCGCGTTATTGTCGGATACCGGAAAAGCGATGGGAGTAGAGTGGTTTTTCTCTATGCTTTTGCTAAAAACGACAAAGCTAACATTTCAAACAAAGAGAAAACCGCACTTCAACTTACAGCCAAAGACTTTTTAAGTGCCACAGACAAACAGTTACAAGAACTTATATCGACAAAGAAATACAGGGAGGTAACATCTAATGAGCAAGATTCTTGATATAGCCCATGAAATGGCCAAGGACCTTTTTGAGGTCGGAGCGATGGACGAAGTAACGATGCGTACAGTAGAATCGCTTTGTTTGCCTGAAACAAAGGCTTTTCGGCCAGAGGACATCCGCCGCATTCGGACAAAAAACCATCTTAGCCAGCCTGTTTTTGCTTTAATGCTCGGGATTGGCAAAAC
>CAIVSG010000266.1 GCA_903908555.1 uncultured Chlorobiaceae bacterium
AGTGCTGAGTGCTGAGTGCTGAGTGCTGAGTGCTGAGTGCTGAGTGCTGAGTGCTGAGTGCTGAGTGCTGAGTGCTGAGTGCTGAGTGCTGAGTGCTGAGTGCTGAGTGCTGAGAATATAAAGAGAAAGGCGGCCTTGGCCGCCTTTCTCTTTTACTGGGATGTTGCAGTTTGTCAGCTTTTCAGTGCAGCTCTTGCTGCCGCAAGACGTGCAATCGGGACTCTGAACGGGCTGCATGAAACATAATTAAGCCCTATCTCATGGCAGAACTCAACGGTTGACGGATCACCGCCGTGTTCACCGCAGATACCAAGTTTAAGGCCAGGTTTCACTCCTCGACCCTCTTTTGCGGAAATACTTATCAAGCGTCCCACTCCATCTTTATCGATCGATTCAAACGGGTTGCGTGCAAAGATATCCTGCTGCTGGTATATAGGCAGGAACTGGCCGGAATCGTCGCGACTCATACCGAGTGCCATCTGGGTCAGGTCGTTGGTGCCGTAGCTGAAGAAATCAGCTGCGGTGGCAATCTGGTCTGAGGTGATGGCTGCACGTGGTACCTCAATCATTGTGCCTACCAGGTATTTAACCCCGGTACCTTGTTCGGCAATGACGCTTCGTGCGGTTTTGTGGATGATTTCACTGGTAATTTCAAGCTCCTTGACGGTGCTGATAAGTGGTACCATGATTTCAGGTACGACTTCAAGCCCTTCCTTCTTAAGCCTGCAGGCGGCTTCGATGATTGCCCTTACCTGCATGACCGTTATTTCAGGATGAAGGATACCGAGGCGACAGCCGCGGAGACCCAGCATGGGATTGAATTCGTGCAGATCGTTGATAAGTCTTTTTACCTCTTCAAATGATCGGCGCATCTTTCCGGCAAGAGTTTTTATTTCACTGTCGGTATGAGGCAGGAACTCATGAAGAGGAGGATCAAGAAGTCTGATGGTGACCGGTCGTGAGCCCATAGTTTTGAAAAGTCCGTAGAAGTCCTCACGCTGATAAGGGAGAAGTTTTTCAAGAGCTTTTTTGCGGCCCTCGATATCGTCAGCCAAAATCATTTCGCGCATAGCGTCAATACGCTCGCCTCCGAAGAACATGTGTTCAGTGCGGCAGAGACCGATGCCTTCAGCGCCGAAGGTAATGGCGATTTCAGCCTGGTCGGGCTGGTCAGCATTAGTGCGAATATTGAGTTTACGGTATTTATCGGCCCATTCCATAAGCTGCTTGTAGATAGGCCACGTCGGCGCATCTTCCGGCTTGAGGGTTTTATCAACAAGTACTTCAATGATTTCAGAGTTTTTAGTGGCTACTTTACCGGCAATAACTTCGCCAGTGCTGCCGTCGATGGATATGTAATCACCTTCGGAAAGCACTGTATCGTTGCCGTGAACCCGCATCTCTCCTTTTTGATAGTCGATATTGAGCGCACCGCATCCGACAACGCAGACCTTACCCATTTGACGGGCCACAAGGGCTGCATGGGAGGTCATTCCACCGCGTTCGGTAAGTATACCTTCAGAGGCTGCCATGCCTTTGATGTCTTCGGGAGAGGTTTCGATGCGGACAAGAATGACGGCTTCTCCGCGTTTCCCGGCTTCATAAGCATCCACAGAATTAAAATAGATTTTTCCGGTTGCAGCACCGGGGCCTGCATTCAGACCGGTTGCCAGGAGTCTGCCCCCAGAAATTGCAGTCTGTTTTTCCTTCAAGTCAAAGATGGGTCTCAGAAGCTGGTTCAGCTGTTCCGGTTCTATGCGTAACAAAGCTTCTTTTTCATCAATGAGCTTTTCGTTGTACATGTCATAGGCAATCTTTACCGCAGCCATACCGGTTCGTTTACCAACCCTGCACTGCAGCATGAAAAGCTTGTCGTTCTCTATGGTGAACTCGATGTCCATCATGTCGCGGTAATGGTGTTCGAGAATCGAACGGATCTCCTCAAGCTGGTTATAGATGTCGGGGTTTTCTACTTTGAGCTGTTCGATTTTAAGGGGAGTTCTTGTGCCGGCGACTACATCTTCACCCTGAGCGTTCATGAGAAACTCGCCATAAAAGATATTGTCGCCGGTAGCGGCATCGCGGGTGAATGCTACACCGGTTCCACAGTCCAGTCCCATGTTGCCGAAAACCATGGCCTGAACGTTGCAGGCTGTACCCCAGTAACCGGGAATGTGATTGAGCTTTCGGTAGACGATGGCCCGTTCGTTATTCCAGCTGTTGAACACTGCTCCGATTGCTCCGATGAGCTGTTCTTTGGGGTCTTCAGGGAAAGTTCTGCCGGTTTTTTCAAGAATTGCGGCTTTGTATTTGGCAACGATGTCCTGCAGGTCTTCAACCTCTAATTCCGTGTCAAGCGTTATGCCAAGTTCGTGTTTTTTTGTCTCAAGTATTTTTTCGAAGGGATCAATCTGTTTTTTATCGGTCGGTTTGAGGTCAAGCACGACATCGCCATACATCTGCACAAAACGACGGTAGCAGTCCCAAGCAAACCGGGGGTTTCCTGATTTCCGGGCAAGGCCGGCGACAGTTTTTTCATTCAAACCAAGATTGAGAATAGTATCCATCATACCAGGCATTGAGGCTCTGGCCCCTGAACGGACTGAAACAAGCAGGGGGTTTTCGGGATCGCCAAACGTTTTCCCTAATGCATCTTCAATTTTGCGGAGTGCATTCGGAATATCCTGTTCGAAAAGATTTCTGGGATAATTTTTCTGGTTATCGTAATAGTGGGTGCATACTTCTGTTGAAATGGTGAATCCTGGAGGAACCGGCAGGCCGATATTTGCCATTTCGGCAAGGTTGGCACCTTTACCCCCAAGCAGATTTTTCATGGACGCATCACCTTCAGAAGACCCTCCCGAGAAACTGTAAATGTACTGTTTGCTTGAAGCCTTTTCGTTGGTAATCTCAGATTTTGGCATGATTGTAAGCAGTAATTATTTTACTTTGCAAAATAAAAAACATCAGCAGGCGGCGAAAAAACAGGTAGAGTTTACTACTTTTATTCAAACTGAAATTTAATAAAAAATCCGGCTGTAAAAACTACCTGAAAGGATATTTCATACTGATTAATGATGGGTATTGAGCCTGCAGTCATTCTTATGCAAGTTGTGCGTCTAGCTGTACCCTATACGCTTACTTCCGTCGGGGCAACCTTTTCGGAACGTGGGGGTGTTGTTAATCTTGCCCTTGAGGGTATGATTCTTATTGGCGCTTTCGGTGCGGCTTTTGGTCAGTACCAGACAGGATCGGCTATGATAGGGATTTCTCTGGCTCTTCTCTGTGGTCTTTGTGTCGCCTTGATTTTTGCTTTTATTACAGTCACCCTTAAGGCCGATCAGATTGTTGCAGGCATTGCCATGAATATATTCATCATGGGTGCCACCCGTTTCGGTCTTAGCCTCCTGTTTGGAAGTTCAATGAACTCGGAACGCATTGCCGGGATAGAGGTTCCTTTTCTTTTCCTGGATCCTTTCTTTTGTCTGGCTGTTATTTCAGTTGTTGCCGGTCAGTTGCTGCTTTTTAAGACTCCTTACGGGCTGAGGCTTCGGGCAACAGGTGAAAGTGCTCAAACTGCCGACAGTGCAGGGATCAATGTTAACCGAATGCGGTATTCCGGTGTGCTCATATCCGGAGCATTGGCCGCGCTTGCAGGAGCTTTTCTTGTTTTTCAGCAGCATACCTTTACCGATAATATGTCTGCTGGTCGTGGTTATATAGCGCTTGCCGCTATGATTATAGGAAAGTGGACTCCAGCGGGAGCCGCTCTTGCAAGTATCATGTTTGCCGCTACCGAGTCTTTGGAAATATGGCTCCAGACAGGACTGATCCCTTCCCAGCTGGTACAGTCATTGCCCTATATTATTACGCTTTTTGTGCTTGCGGGATTTGTTGGCAGGGCTTCCGCCCCGAGGGATGCAGGTATTCCTTTTGAAAAAAATCGCAAGTCAGAGTAACCTGAGTATATCGGCAACCAGCTTTTCGATGCCTTTATTGACTTCTCCTATTGTTGGTCCAAGCATATAGGCCGGGGTGCTGACGATTTTACCTTTTTTGCTGATAACGGTATTCCAGACGGGGCTTTCGATGTGCCGGGCACCCATTTTTTCAATGTCTGCAGATGTTTCCTGATCGTTGCCGATTGTCAATTCTATATGTTCATTGCCAAGTACCTTTGCCGCTATAGCGGGAGAGATGCATATAAAACCAAGGGGTTTGCCGGCTTTATAGAACGATTTCAATACCATCACGACCTCTTCATTGACATAGCATTCGGAAGCTTTGAAGGCATAATTGCTCAGGTTTTTTGCTACACCATATCCTCCGGGCATGATAAGGGCATCGAGCGCAAACGTGTTGATCTCTTTGAGATTATGGATTGAACCCCTTGCAATTCTTGCCGATTCAACAAGAACATTGCGTGATTCATTGGCCATAACTTGGTCGGTGTAATGATTGATAACATGGTGCTGCAGAATGTCGGGTGCCAGACAAACAGCTTCTGCACCGGCTTTGTCGAGTGCAAGGAGGGTTAGAACGGCTTCATGGATTTCCGACCCGTCAAGAAAGCCGCATCCGGCAAGAAGGACACCGATTTTTTTCATATTTTTTGTCAGTAGACCCATGGAATGAATTTATGAACGCGATGGGCATAGTCGGTATACTCTGGATGGAGTTCGGTCAGCCAGCTCTCCTCAAGTGAAGCTTTGTAACTGAAAAACAGAAAGCCTAAAGCCGTTAAGAGAAAATGGGAAACGCTCATTTGGAAAACTGTCCATCCAAAAGCGGCAAAAAGTTGACTACTGTAAAGAGGGTGACGCACCACGGAAAAAATTCCTTTTGTTTCAAGTTGATTGCGTTCGACCGGATAGGGAAGAGGGGTCAAAGAGTGTTTGATCTGGTACAATCCGGTTGTTCCAAACATGATGGCGATGAGCCAACACACAGCAAGCACTGCAAATCTGATATAGGTTGCCAGTTTGAAGAGCTCAACACTAGAACTTGAGGGATAAACAGGAAGAAAAATAAAGGTTATAAGCAGCACAAACTGAAGCGCGACAAGGTATTCACCCTTTTTGCCCCATGGTACTTTGCTTTTTCCGGGAGGTTTCGTATTCATGGATTTCTCTCAAACATGTATCTTAAAAGCTACAATAATGTTACTTTCATCCTTTTATACTTCAGGTTTAATTTAATTATTTTTTCATTGAGGGTCTTGTTATGATAACGTCAAAAGGAACGCTTCTCTTGATTATTGATGTGCAGGGCAGATTAGCTCAGGGGGTTTTTCATCCACTCGTTCTGGAAAAGAATATCAGTAAACTGATCAGGGCATGCTCTATTCTTGATGTTCCGATTCTGGTTACTGAGCAGTACCCGAAAGGCCTGGGACATACCATCGACTCTCTTAAGGCACTACTTCCTGATCATGTTCCTGTTGAAAAAATTTCATTCAGTTGTTGTGGCAACGAGGAGTTCATGAGGCAGCTCCGCTCATTTAAAAGAAATGATATTCTGGTCGCAGGCATTGAAACCCATGTTTGTGTTTACCAGACAGCAGTCGATCTGATCGAGTTTGGCTACAATGTCCATTTGGTGACCGATGCGGTCTCGTCCAGAACTGAAGAGAACAAGTCGCTCGGGATTCGCTGTATTGAAAAAGCAGGAGCCTCTCTGACCAGTACTGAAATGGCTGTTTTTGAAATCCTGCATGTTGCCGAAGGTGACGGGTTCAAAGCGATTTCAAAAATCATCAAAGAGTAACTGCCGGCCGAGGGTTTTTTTATTTTTCGATAACGGCTTTCAGCATTGAGTGCAGTATCTCTTTACCCTCATAAATATCTGTTTCGATTTTCAGATAATAACAGGGTCTTGAAGTAATAATGCGGATCAGTTCAGGGCGGCCGAGCATGCGGAAGTAGTCTTTTTCAGTAGTAATCAAGCTGAGCCCTTTTTCTTCGGCTTCCCGTCGCACGGCCTGCAGTTTTTTTGCACTGAAGGATTCATGGTCCCGGAAAAAACGGTATGCTGCTACATTTACACCCTCTGTTTTTAGACTATCCAAAAAGTTTTCGGGAGATGCAATGCCTGCAAATGCTAATGCACTGAGGGTTTTGGGTAAAGGTACTTCATCTGAAGACGCAAATGTGCCTGAAAAGCATATCAGTTCTCCGTTTTTTACACGGGCCTTCACAACCGGGCGTCCTGTTTTTTCCACCTCTTTCATGATACTTCCGGCTCGCTCTTCATCGGTGATTTTGTTGACTATAACCAGGTCGGCTCTTGAAAGATTTTTCAGTGGTTCCCTCAGGCGTCCTTCAGGAAGCATTTTTGCTTTTCTAAAAGGTTCAGCACTATTGATGACGGCTATATTGAGGTCTCTCTCAATTGCCCGATGCTGGAAAGCATCGTCGAGAATGATAACCCCGGGTAATCTTTTAGCAAACCGACTGGCGATATAGGTTACTGCATCTTTTCGTTTTTCAGCGACGACAACAATGGCATCCGGGTTATTCCATGCGAGCATGGCGGTTTCATCGCCAGCGTCTTTGCTGCTCAACATGATTCTTACTCCATCAGATACAAGCTGCACACCTTTTGATTCCCGCAGGTAACCCCTTGACAGAATTGCAGGTTTACACCCGATCGAGAGATAATATTTGACCACCCAGTCTACAAGAGGGGTTTTTCCTGTTCCGCCTGCAGAGAGGTTTCCGATTGATACAACAGGAATTGGTGACTTCCATGCTTTGATCATCTTCCGATCGAAAAGAATATTGCGAAGCTGCACGATAGAGAGGTATATCAGTGCAAAAGGTCTGAGAAGGAGAGAAAAAGGGTTATGCATGGCCGAGACGGTCTGAAAGGTTTGTGCTATAGATGCGCAATTCTTCTTCACTTGCAAATTCAGGCAGATCAATACGATGAATAATTATAGTCGCTCTGCTGAATGGTTTTGGAATTTCAAATTTGTCCCAGCTTTTAAGTTGCCATGCTTTTTCGTAAGTGATTGCAGCAAAAATCAGTGGACAGCGTTTACTGGCGGCTACGCGCAAGGTTCCATATTTGAACTGGCAGGCAGGTCCCCGAGGTCCGTCAGGTGTAACAATCACAACATTTTTTTTCTTGAGAGCCTCATGCATGGCATGTTTGACTTCATCGCCTCCCTTGGAACTGGATCCCCGGATAAGAGCGAAATCTAATTGCTCCAGAGTATCGGAAAGAGTACGTCCATCTTCAGAAAGGCTTACGACTGCCATAATTTTTTTTTCAGGAAAAAGTGCCCGGGCAAGGAGCCATCCGGTTACCATTTTTCCATGCCAGAAGGTAAAGATGGCTCCTTTGTCAGCATCATGATTGTTCCATGATCGGGGTGTCACTGATATCCGGAGGCTTGCATAGAGAAGCTTCAGAGCAAAGGGAAGGATATGACGGGAAATCAGAGGTGAG
>CAIVSG010000267.1 GCA_903908555.1 uncultured Chlorobiaceae bacterium
GCGAAACATTGTCATTACTGGTCATGCCGGCAGTGGCAAGACCATGCTTACAGAATCACTTGCCTTGACCATGGGCATCATAAGCCGCCTCGGCAGTATTGACGAAGGAAACACCCTCTCTGATTACTCTACAGATGAAATTCAAAGAAAACACAGCCTTAACACAAGCCTTATCCACGGCTTCTGGAACGATTGTAAAATAAATATCATAGATACACCAGGTCTGCTTGACTTTCACGGAGATGTCAAATCAGCCATGCGCGTCGCCGATACAGTTCTGATTACCGTAAATTCCGCATCAGGTGTCGAGGTCGGAACTGATACAATTTGGGAGTATACCAAGGAGTATTATAAACCAACGATGTTTATTTTAACCAAACTTGATGCCGACCGAACCAACTTCAATGCCACCGTTCAGGGCCTCAGGGATCATTTCGGCAATCTTGTTACTCCTATACAGTTTCCTGCCGAAGAAGGCATTGGACACCATACCCTTATTGATGTCCTTCTGATGAAGCAGCTTACCTTCAGCCCAGACAAAACCGGAGGCATGACAATCTCCGATATACCTGACCTTCATCTTAAACAGGCTGAGGAACTGCATCAGCAACTTGTTGAAACAATTGCTGAAACTGATGAGGAGCTGATGAACAAGTTTTTCGAAGTAGGAACCCTTACTGAAGAGGAGTTAAGGGATGGCATTAAATCCGCACTTGTCAGCAGAACTTTTTTCCCTGTTTTCTGTACCTCACCGCTTCATCTCATAGGATCAGAACGGCTCCTGAACGCCATCGTCAACCTCTCTCCATCTCCTATTGAACGCGGACCGGAACATTCCATTTCCACTGCTGATGGATCACAAAACCTGCTTCAACCAGATCCGGAAGGGCCAACAGTAGCGTTTATTTTCAAAACGATGTCTGAACCCCGTGTCGGTGAAATTTCCTACCTCAGGGTTTACTCAGGGCATCTGGAAACTGGACATGAACTCATTGATGTTCAGACCGGACAGCTTGAAAAACCCGGTCAGGTTTACACCATAATCGGCCAGAAAAAAACTCCGGTTGACAAACTTCTTGCCGGAGATATCGGTATGGTTCTCAAGTTGAAGGATGCTCATACCAATGATACCCTAGCCGACAAAGGTGCCAGTTGCAAGATAAGTCCGATTATTTTCCCTGAACCGATGCTGGCGACAGCTATTATTCCGCTTACCCAAGGTGACGAGGATAAAATATCAGCTGGTCTTCATCATCTGCATGAAGAAGATCCAAGCTTTACCATCAATCATGATGTTGAATTCAACCAGACCATTCTTAAAACTCTTGGAGAAACTCACCTTGATATTATTATCAACCGTTTGCAAACCAAGTTCAACGTAAGGGTCGATATTGCACCGATAAAAATTCCTTATCGCGAAACTATTCGCGTCACCTCATCCGCTCAGGGAAAATATAAAAAACAGTCTGGAGGGCGCGGGCAGTATGGTGATGTATGGGTGAGAATTGAACCAACCGCTCGCGATACAGGCTTTGTATTTGCAAGCGAGGTTGTCGGCGGAGTTGTCCCGACCCGCTACCTGCCAGCTGTTGAAAAAGGACTTCATGACTCTATAGAAAAAGGTATTCTTGCCGGATATCCAGTTGTCGATCTCAAGGCAGTTGCTTATGACGGATCTTTCCATCCTGTAGACAGCTCTGAATTTGCTTTTAAGATCGCAGGGAGCATGGCTTTCAAGAATGCTTTTGAACATGCAAGGCCGCTGCTGCTTGAACCGATATACTCCTTGACTGTCTATGCTCCGGAACAATATACGGGAGAAATTGTTGGTGATATTTCTAGCAGGCGGGGAAAAATACTCGGTATGGATTCGGATGTCAGGCTGCAGATTATCCACGCACTGATTCCTCAGGCTGCGCTGACTGCATTCCATCATGCGCTTACTCGGCTGACACAGAGCAGGGCGCGATACTCATACAGTTTCAGCCATTATGAAGAAGCTCCTCCGGACATTGCTCAGCAGATCATCGCTGCAAAAGATTCAAAAGAAGTCTAGTAATGTTTTCAACAAAAGCCCCGTACCTGACGGGGCTTCTGTTTTTTTCCACCCTTCATGTCAGGATATGCTGTTTTATAAATATCCTAAAACTGATTTTATTTTAAGCCACCACACAATCCAGATTGCCTCACGAATGTTTTTTCTGGTCATTTTGGATTTTCCTACTGATCTATCTACAAAGACAATCGGTATTTCTTTTATTGAAAACCCTTTCTTCCATACCCTGAAATTCATCTCAATCTGAAATGAATACCCTTGCGAGTTAATTCTATCAAGATCAAGCGCTCGCAACACATCTGCATTAAAGCACTTAAATCCGCTTGTCGGATCATCAACAGGCAGTCCCGTAATGAACTGCGTATAAATGCTTGCAAGTTTTGACAGGATTAACCTCCCTAACGGCCAGTTGACCACATTAACGGTATTGTTCATATATCGGGATCCAATAATCAGATCAGCTCCCTTAATCGCATCAAGAAAGCTTTTCACTTCTAAAGGATCATGCGAATAATCAGCATCCATCTCTATGACATAGCGGTAACCCTGATCCAATGCATAGTGAAACCCGGTAATATATGCTGTACCAAGCCCTAATTTTCTTTCGCGCATAATAACATAAAGCCCTCTTATCGTCGGCTGCATTGAACGGACAATATCAGGAGTGCCATCTGGGGAGTTATCGTCAATGACAAGAATATCAACAGATGACGGATAAAGTTCTGAGAGGTTATTCAATAACCTGGCAATATTTTCAGCCTCATTGAATGTTGGTATAATAATCAGCGCCAGAGATTCAGACCTTATTTCATCACAGAGTCGTATATCCGAATTTTTCAATGTCTTGTTATTTTGCTCCCACATGAGAGATTACAATTTTCAAAAAAAAAGCATTGCTCCCAGGAAGCAATGCTTTAAAAATAATAATGACGAGATAATTGCAAAAACTGCCGGACCTATCGCGCTTCCCTGTGAAATCTGTGCAGAAACCTTAGATCAAAATCAAGTCTCTCTGGAGGCGTATAAGTAAAGTCAAGCACTTCACCGTCAGGAAGCACTTCGATTAATGATCCAGAAGGACATTCATCTGCAGAGAAACATGCAGAACAGGAAATACAGGCATCCTGATCAATATAACACCTGAAGCCGCCTTCCTGAACATCTCCGTAAAACTTGTAACCAATAGCATTGACTTTTGGTGGACACTTGTCAAGACACATTCCACATCCAACACAGAGGTTTTCAATGATAAAATAGTGTGATTTTGCTCTTGGTGCCGCCTTTTTAGCAAGAGGTTGAGGAGCAGCGGTTGGTACAGTAGCTGCCGGTGCAACTGGGGCGCCCTTTGCTGCTGGTGCTGCCGGCTTCGCACCCAGTACCGGTTTTGCTCCTGGTGCAGGCTTAGCGCCCGGGGGAGGTTTTGGAGCTGCTTTTTTAAAAGGAAGGGCAGATTCCTGACGTACGCCGCTTCTTCCAAGATTGGTATTCAGTGGTTCAAGCCGAGGTTTTCCCGTTGATTTAGTGGGAGCCTCTTTTGGTTTTGCCTGTCCCGGCTTTGCTGCCGGAGCTACCGCTTTCGGCGCAGCAGGTGGAACCTTTGCGGCAGGTGGTGACACGATATCCGGCTGTTGTACAGGATCGGCCATAAAAACCCTCCTCTTTAATTACATGGTAAACTTTAGTAGCAAACAACTATAGCTAAAGGAGCCTGAAGGCTCCTTTAGCTATGATCTGGATTAAGCAATCAGCTTCATCAGATAATCAACAACCTGTGTCAGCATTACCTGACCGGATACTGCTGCATCACCGACCGTCGGTTTAAGCGGGGCATCGGTTTGATAGAATCCGTTGGCCATAAAGAGAAATACGAGCATAAAGGTTCCTCCAAAGTAAAGGAACGTACCGGCCATTTTGGAATCTGATATGGTCAATACCGGGAACCTGAACTCAACATCCCGGTTAAGGAACTTCTTGCCAAACCAACGAATGGTTCTTGTCTGGATGTCAGCACCTTCAAGCCGAGAGCCGCGATCTTCAAACCACACAGCAAAGCTGATAAACCAAATCAAATGTCCAAGCATCAAAATGGTCGAAAGGTGTGAACTGGAGAAAATAGTCACAGTTTCAGTCCAGAAATAGTAGAAGATACCTGCCGAATAATGATGATGTAGACCTGCAACGGAATCCCATGCCTTTGCATCGGCAGCAGGTACACCATACATCATGGATGCAATCCATGCACCATCGATATACCAGCAGACTGCAGAAAGGCCCTTGACTCCCCACAGCATTGCAAACCAGAGCTGATCCTGAATCGAGACACCGCAAGTTCCACCGTATACAGGGCCAAGACACGGGAAGGAATAGGAGTTCTTCTTGAGACCAAGATCATCCCACAATGGTGATGTATGTGCAAAGAATGCGATACGAACAAGAGCAATAAGAGAGAAGAGCGAACCAGCCGTAATAACATGAGCCATAACCCAGTCATTGATGCTTGGATCGGTAAACATCCACTGGAAAACGGGAAGAGGTTTCAGCCAGTAGAAGGACATCATGATATTTGTGCCGAAAATATTCAGCTCGCAGATTGTATTCCACACGATAACAGCATAAACAGAAAGCATCGTGGCAAAACAAAGGGCCATTACGGTACCAAGAATCTTGACCTGAACTTCCTGATCGCGACCTTTGGTAATCCAGATAGACTTGATCTGGTTGTAGATACCGTTGAGCTGAATCTTAAGAAGATACTGACCACCATGATAGACACCGGCGAAAACATAAAGAACGCCACAGATGATATGGTTGAAAGTAATCAGGTTAATAACAACCCTTGACATACCGAAAGAAGCGCCGTTCTTGGGAAGAATTGCGTAAGGAGCAAAATCAGCAAACTCTTTTGAGCCGGAAATAATTTTACCGCCTTCCTGAACGAAATTATAGCTTACCCTGTTGAATGGCTCGCCATAAAGATAAAAGACGAGGTTGTCAAGCTCTTTGTAATAAGCTGCAAATGAAGGCTGCTGAAACGCTACGAAAGCTATAACACCTAATGCGATATTAATGTAGCCAATTGCTGTCAGGTGAACAGAAAAAGCAGCTTTCATATCATCATTCAAATGGATCGCAGCATTCGGCGGATTGTTCCACCAGTAGATTCCAAGAGCAAAAAAGATGACAAAAAACACAAAAGACATGAAGGTCTCTGAATTGATGGTCTGGAAATCAGGAATCGGTTCAAACCCGAGTATAAACCACATCAGCAAACCCCAGCCAAGGAAAAGCAGCGACATGTAGATAGTATGTGGTCCAAGTGCATCCTTGTATGTCTTTGCACTGGTTCCACTGAAGACTAAATCACCAAACTTGCCAAGGAACCTGAAATCGCGAAAGTTACCGGCACGTCCGGTAAATGGATTCGTAAGATTGTGGGTCCAGTGACGCCATCCGCCAAAAAGAAGGATAGAGCCGGAAAGGAAGTGAAATAAAGCCCAACCGATAAGTTTTGTCGCAGCAAATTCAAGATCCTCTGTTTTCGTACTGTAGGTATCAATACCAAGAGAAACCATTCGAGGTTTGATAGTCAGATAGAACCAGTTGTCATGGAAACCAGGTGCACCCCAGGGGAAAACCTGAATGCCTGAGATGTAGTAGATTGCCATAAGAAAACCCAATACCCCAAGTAGTGCAAGATGACCTCCGACGACCTGTTCGTCGTCAATTTTCTCGGTATCAAAAATCTGATACCACTTGGTGGAGCGTGTTTCTGTTCGCTGAAACAGAAATCTCCTCATTTTAGCGGCATCCTGCTCCTTGATAACCGATGGTGCACCTGGCGCACCGCTCGCCTTCGGAGAAGGAGCGTTCCCCTTGGGAGGTGGGACAGTGCCCTTTGGCTTGACTCCTGCCGGATTCACTTGTTCAGCCATTGTATTCTCTCCTTTGTTTGGACCTATTTCATGTTAA
>CAIVSG010000268.1 GCA_903908555.1 uncultured Chlorobiaceae bacterium
GCAGGCGTAGAGCCCAGCGGGCCAATGAAGAACGCAATTCATGATCATTCTGATCGTTGCAGTTAGGCAAAGCAGCTCCTTAACGGGAGTTGCTTTTTTTTTGTAAACACCACTATCTATCGGCTCATGAGAGTGTTCAAAGGTGAAGTCACAGCATTACCACCAGACAAGTCGATCTCCCATCGTGCGGCACTTATAGCTGCCTTATCAGAAGGGACAACGGAAATCACAAACTTTTCCGGAGGATTTGATAATCAGTCAACCCTCAGCGTGTTGAAGGATGCAGGTATTTCTATCAGGCAGTTTGAGGAGGAGGGTGCATACGGCCGTCGTATTCGCAAAGTGGTCATAGAATCAAAAGGATTATGGAGTTTTCAGTCTCCCTCTGCTCCGCTGATGTGCAACAATTCAGGCAGCACCATGCGGATGGTTGCCGGTATTCTCGCAGCACAGCCTTTTGCAAGTGAACTGATAGGCGATAGTTCACTGATGAAGCGTCCAATGAAAAGGGTTGCTGATCCGTTACTGCTTATGGGCGCGGATATTGAGCTTTCTCTATCAGGCACTGCACCGATCAGGATAAAAGGGACAAAAGAGCTTAAGGCTATTGAATACCGGCTTCCTGTGCCCTCAGCTCAGGTGAAGTCGCTTGTAGCTTTTGCCGCTCTTCATGCCGATGGTGAAACAAGGATTATCGAAACGGTGCGTTCGCGTGACCATACCGAAGTGATGCTCGGTCTGGAGACGCTGGTGAATGAGAGCGAACGGGTTATTGTAGTGCCGGGTAGAAAACGTATTGCCGCAAAACCCTTCTATATTCCTGCCGACCCTTCTGCCGCATGTTTTATCGTTGCGCTTGGTCTGCTTGCCCGCGGTTCAGAAATCATTATCAGGGATGTCTGTCTCAATCCTACCAGAGCCGCATACCTTGATATACTGTTGGAAGCCGGTGCTGGTATTTCAATTGAAAACGAGCGAGTGATCGGTGGTGAATCCATTGGCGACATTCTTGTTCGCAACGACCGGGAGCTTGCGCCTCTCCTGATCAGCGATCCGCAGCTGGTTGCCTTTATCATTGATGAAATTCCAATGCTTGCCGTGCTTTCAGCCTTTGCATCCGGCCGGTTTGAACTCCATAACGCCGCCGAACTGAGAACCAAAGAGAGTGACCGGATCGATGCTCTTGTGGTTAATCTTCAGCGTCTTGGTTTCGATTGCGAGCAGTACCCTGACGGCTTTATTGTAAAGGGGCGCAATACAACACCTTCAGGCCCGGTTGTGATCGACAGCTTTGATGATCACCGGATTGCCATGAGCTTTGCCATTGCCGCCAAGGCGACAGGTACCGCGCTTGATATTACCGATATCAATGTTGTGGGAGTTTCGTTTCCGAATTTCTTTGAAATGATTGAAGGTCTGGAAGTCCGATAGATGCGTGTCTGAACCTTACTTTATCCGGACTTTTTCGATGTGGTTCAGGAGTGCGCGGTTGAACTCCTCTGGTTGTTCCATATTCGAAATATGCCCGGCACCAGCAAGCAGCTGGAACTGTGCACCCGGAATTCTGGAGCTTATGCTTTTATTCGTTTCAGGAGGGGTTGCTTTGTCATCGTCCCCTGCGAGCACCAGAACAGGACAGTGGATGGTTGAAAGGAGCGGGCTTGCGTCAGTTCGCATCATGATTGCCCGCATTGCTGCAGTAATGACCTTTGCGGGCTGCTTTCTGATGATATCCTCGACTTGTGCAACCAGCTCTGGTCTTGTAGTGAAAGTCGCAGCAGTAAAGTAATTCGGTACCATACGCCGTATTGCCTCTTCAGCCCCAATACTATTCACCGCTTGTATGAATTCCTCTCTTGTACTCCGTGCTTCCGGGGCATCAGCTTCGGCGCGCGTGTCGGAGAGCACCAGAGAGGCGGTTTTTTCAGGGTAAAGTCTGTAAAATTCAAACGCCTGATAACCGCCCATCGAAAGACCGACAACCGTGGCATTCTCAATCTTGAGTGAATCAAGAAGTTTAGAAAGCTCATGGGCATAGTCGGTAAAGCTCCAGCTCTCTTTTTCCAGAGAGCCGTCAATACCAAAAGCGTTAGGCGCTACAACCGTAAAGCCTGCTTTGCTAAGGGCATCAATCTGGGGCTGCCACATGGCAGCCGAGAGAGGAAAAGCGTGCAAAAACAATACGGCATGTTTTGCCGTGCTACTGTTTGCTGGGTCAGCACTGATGAAAGTCAACATACATCAGTTCTCTTGTGCTTTTGGATACCCCTTGATTTCCTTGATAATGCTGTTTGCCTCGTTGAGAATTATCTTGGCTTCGTCACGAGCGGTATCGATGATGTCCTGAGAACGTTTTTTTGCATCATTGCTGTATGCTCCATCATTCTCATTGCTTTCATAGAGTTCGGTTGCCTTGTCGAGCGCAAGTTTTACCTTGCCTGAAATAATCTGCTGGGTTTCAGACCCTTTATACGGAGCGAATAGTAATCCCATGATTGTTCCGACAGCTGCGCCAAGCATTGCTCCGAAAAAAAGCCCCTTGTAGTATTTATCCTGTTGTTCCATAGCTCGATGATGTTTTGTTTTTAAATAATATAAAGATTTTACTGCTGTAACATACTCATAATCTCTTCGCGGCACTCTACAATGCGCTCAACCAGATCAGGGCGGCAGAGGAGTCTGAATTTCTTTGTATAGCGTTCAAACGCAAGAATAAAATCCGATCGGAATACCGACTCGTTCAGATCGTCAAACCGGATGTATTCCGACTCAAGCTGCAGGTTGTAGTGGATGTGTTCTGAACGGGTAGGATAGACCCTGAGCTCTTTTAAATCCGCGTAATCAAAAATATCTTTTTTCGAAGGCGGGTCAATCAGCACCTCGTGACCGTGAAGCCCGAGATGGTAGCGTGTGTTGAGGAGGTCGCAGATATCAACTTCCATCGCCCTGCGCATCTTGCTGTCAGCATTATAGATGAACCAGCGCTCATCAGCCAGGGCAGAGTCATCGAGGTATGGTTGCACGGTTATTGCCCTCTTGTATACCCTGCGCATAAGGATATCCTCAATAAGTGCTGCAAGGGGATGGCTTTTTTCCGGTATCAGCCCCCTCAGTTCATGGAGCACCCTGTCATCGGCATTACTGTAAAAAAGTTCACGCATTGCCTCCGCCGTCAGGAGCCCTTCACTGGCAATATCCTGCAGAAGCCTGCGAAGCATCGCCGATAGAGCCCTGCTGGTATGATGCCAGTAGACGTTGCGCATCATCATGTATTTTGCAAAAAGCAGGCTCTCAAGCGGTGCAATCCCTTTTTCAGTTATGGCAAACCGTTCACGCTGCGGATCGGGCACAAATGACTCAATCAATCGCTCAATATCGATGCTGCCATAAGGAATGTTGCAGTGGTGAGCATCGCGCATCAGGTAGTCCATTTTATCCGGGTCAAGCGTACCACTGATAAGTTTTCCGAACCGGGTTTCGGAACTGCCCGTAATCAGCTTAATGACCGATTCAGGCGATACCTTCCAATCCTCCTGCAATATTTCTGCTATTGTCGGGACCCCTTGATTTTTCTCATAAATAAAGCGCGAGCAAAGCTCTTCATGATGTGAAAAGACCGGTTCTGTTCCGTACAGGGGAATCTGTTCCTCAATGATATGGGCATGGGGAAAGTGCCCGATATCGTGCAGCAGGCATGCTGACAGCAGTAACCGGCAGTTTTGGTCGGTGAATTGAAAGTTGTCATCCTGCAGGCTGAGTGCCAGGGGGCTGGTCAGCATGCGCTGCAGAATCAGCTTCATCAGATGATAAACACCTATCGAGTGCTCAAACCGTGTATGCGTAGCACCGGGGTAAACCTGCTGCGAGAAGGAGAGTTGCCGTATTCCCTTAAGTCGAAGAAAAGAGGGGTGGGACAGAATTTTTTTTAACGGCCCGCTCAGTGGAATATGCCCCCAGATGGGTATGCGGATAAATCCGCCGTCAGATTGAAAAAGCAAGTGTTCAGCTATCATGAAATCTCCGGGGTTGCAAAAAAATGGGTTCGTTTTGTAAAAAAGATAAACAACAAACCATGTTCATCAAACCGGCTGCCGAAAGTGATGACAGCAAAAGATTGATCTTGTCAGGCACATGGCAGTCAAAATAATATTTCCGGAAGTTCTTGTTGTGTTGTTATTAGTTTGTATTATTAGTGTGATAATAGTGTATTTATTTATTAACTCTATGAATTCAACTGGTATGCAAAAAATTATTATTACCGATTTTACCCGGTTCTCTAATCCGAAAATTGTTGGTACTGCTGGAATCGATTTGACAACCGGCCAATGTATTCGCCCCATGCCATACCTTAATGCCTCATTCTGTAAAAGCCTGAACATTGTTCCCGGTGCGATCCTGACGGGAGAATTTACCCCGGTTCAAAATCCTACAGCTTCACAAAAGGAAGACATGTCTTACAAAAATCTAGCATGTATGGGGGCCTGTACTTCTTCAGAGTTTAAGCAAGCATTACATGCTGGATTATTTGATACCGTAGAAAATGGATTTCAGATTGCATTGGCGGACAATCAAAAGCACGTTCCAATAAGTCATGCAATAGGGAAGTCAATAATTACAATAAAAGTACAGCCAGATAAAATAGGTATTGTTGAAGATGCATACAATCAAAAGAAAATAAAGATAAATTTTGTTGATAATTCAGGTCGGGCTTTTAAATATATCTCTATAACTGACCTTGGGTTTCATGGTTTTGCTGAGAGTGTCCATATGTCCAAAGGGTTGAAAACCTTGAACGACTTTATTTCTTCACAGTCTGAAGTTTACCTGCGTTTAGGCTTGAGTAAACCATGGGACAATGGCAAAACAAATGGGTATTGGATTCAGGTTAATGGTTTATATACATTCCCTGAATACCATCATGAAATCAGGAGTTACCGCTGATTGATGTCAGCATGCTCATTATAAGCTGGTGCTAAAAAGATGAAGGAGTTGCAGTTTTTCTGGCCTCTTTAAGATGCAGTCTGCAGACCTTGCGGAAATGGTGGCCATAGATTGCCAGTGTTATGGCATGCGGCAGTGCCTTGTGGCGGTTGAAAAATGTCCATATCAGCATTTTCCAGTACTGATAACGTTCGCGCCCTACAACGCCGAGCAGCACTGTTGAGCGGGCAAACGCAAGGATGTTGCTGAAGCGGAAGCTGCCATTGAGGTCAGGTGTCCGGTACTCACGAAGCAGTGTCCGGATTCTTGTATAGTACTGTTTAGGAGCGTAGAGCTGCGTCATCATGTCGGTATACCCCTTACGCAGAATCTCCAGGTCCATTTTAGGAATAATGTTGGTATTGCTGTCGGCATTATCTCCGCTGGAGTTGTGCAATAGACGGCCCTCTTTTTGCATCCGCTCGTAAAGCTTTGTGCCGGGCAGAGCCTGAAGGATGCCCACCATGGCGGTTACGATTCCGCTTTTCTGGATGAACTCAACCTGCTTTTGAAAAATTGAAGGGGTGTCGCTGTCAAAACCTACAATAAATCCTCCCTGCACCTCCATGCCTGCCTGCTGGATTATTTTGATGTTGCCGAGCATGTCTCTTGAAGTATTGTGCTCTTTTCCACAAGCTTCGAGTGCTGTATCATCAGGAGTTTCAATACCGATAAAGACTTGGAAGAAGCCTGCTTGTACCATGAGCGACATCAGCTCCGGATCATCAGCCAGGTTGATCGAACATTCGGTAAAAAATTTAGTGGTTGATTTGCTGTTTTTTTGCCATTCGATCAAACGGGGCAGCAAATCTTTTTTCAGGTAGCTTTTGTGGGCAATAAAGTTATCGTCCACAAAAAAGATGCTGTCACGCCATCCCAATCGTTTTATTCCGTCAAGCTCTTCAATCATCTGAGCGCTTGTTTTTGTACGGATTTTATGACCGAAAAGTGCTGTTACATTGCAAAAATCGCAACGATAAGGGCATCCCCTCGAAAACTGTACAGCCATGGCGACATACTTCTTTATATCGAGCAGATGCCATTGCGGAGTGGGAGTCAGGGTAATATCCGGAAAGAGTTCAGAGGTGTAGATTTTTTTTGCCGTTCCGTTCTTCAAATCCTCAAGAAAAGGCTCAAGAGTAAGTTCAGCTTCATTCAGCACAAAGTGATCGACAGTCGGAAAGGCTTCCAGTTCCGAAGTAAAAAGAGGTCCGCCCGCTACCACCTTCAGGCCAGCCTTGTTGCACAGTTCAATGATCTTTCTTGCCGATTCCTGCTGAACGGCCATGGCGCTTATGAATGCCATGTCAGCCCATGCAATGTCTTTTGCCGTAAGGGGCGTTACATTAAGATCCACCAGTTTCCGTTCCCAGCTTTCAGGCAGCATCGAAGCTACTGTTAACAGGCCAAGCGGTGGGAGAGATGCTTTCTTGTTTACAAACTTAAGGGCGTGCTTGAAACTCCAGAAGGTGTCTGGGAATTCGGGGTAGATCAGAAGGATATTCATTGCAGCATTGACTCCGGCAGTTCAGTTTTATGTAGTCTTATAAAGGAAATCGTAACCCAAGCGGGAAAGCTTCACTTATATATAGAAAACTGAAAAAACGATAGAAAGTTGCATACATAAGATATATAAGCGTTGCTTAATATCTGTCAAGAGTAAATTTTTCGCCCAGATACATTTTCCGTACTTCCGGGTTGGAGGCTATTTCTTCCGGGCTTCCATGCATGAAAATGCTGCCATCGAAAAGCAGGTAGGCATGGTTGGTAATGGAGAGGGTTTCATGCACGTTATGGTCGGTTATGAGCACCCCGATGTCGCGTTTGGCAAGTCCTTCAACTATCTGCTGGATATCTTCGACCGCTATAGGGTCAACTCCGGCAAAAGGCTCGTCGAGAAGGATGAATTTTGGGTTAAGAGATAAAGCTCTTGCTATTTCCGTACGCCGTCGTTCACCACCGGAGAGTGCATATCCCATGCTTTTTCGAATTCCTGCAATGTTGAGGTCTTCAAGCATCATATCGGTTTTCTCCTTCCTTTCTGCTTTTGAAAGGGAGGTGAATTCAAGCACACTCAAAATGTTTTCTTCCACCGTCAAGTTGCGGAACACGGAAGCTTCCTGGGGGAGATAACCAATACCAAGCCGTGCCCGTTTGTACATGGGAAAGCGGGTGATGTTTGTCGAATCAAGAAACACATCACCACCGTTAGGTTTTACCAGGCCGACAATCATATAGAACGTCGTGGTCTTGCCGGCGCCGTTCGGTCCGAGAAGCCCTACAATTTCGCCCTGCTTGACCTCTATGGATGAGCTTTTTACAACTTCCCGTTTGTTGTAGATCTTTTTCAGTTTACTGCAGCTGAGGGTAGCTTTCATGCCGATGCTTAAATGGTATTGTTTGGTGGCGCTATGTCTCCTGTTGCATAAGGTAGACCAATGCTACAATGTACAATTTATAGAAAACATTGCATGGCAAAAGAGGGTGCGAAAGGGGTGTGGTGAGAAGTAATAATGAGGGAATAAAAAAACGAGACTGAAAGCCTCGTTTTTAAAAGGAAGATGAAGCGACTATTTCAACTTAATCGTTAAATCGTTTTGCAATGTCTTTGCCTGGTCTGGCATAACCCGATACTTCTGGTGAAGAACCTCTCAGCCCTGATGATCCCGATCCTCCGTTAATGAAAGGATAGGCATTAACGAGTAAGCGCTTGGTTGTTTTTCCAATGTTCTCCAAAGCATCACCTACAACCCACCAGTGTCCATCAATGAAAACCTCCAATAATCTTCCGTAGGCTTCAGCCCCGCCGGTAAAAACTCCAGATATATTGCTCATGGCCACTTGATTAAGGGTTAATTACATTCTACGGTCAATTTAAAGAATCCTGCCATTATAAAAAAATATTTTTATGTAACTGCCCATCAGTATCCCAGAACTCTGGCTGATCGACTTTATAACCTTCCCATTGCTCTGTTTTGTTTGGAGCTATAGCCGATATTCATCAGGGCCTATTTTGTAACATCGTTTCGTTGAGAGAGAGTGTTGATCTATTCGACGATTTGACTGATAATCCAGAGGAGCGCCTCATGGCCGAACAGGTTGAACTCCATTCGAAACCGCAACCGTATCAATCAAACTTTCCGGAAATCAACCGTCCATTTGAAGATGCTCTATGGTTCAATGCTATCAACTGGCCATTCAAAAACTGGCAGGAGAGCCGTTTTTCTGATGGTTCATTCGGTGTCTGGTATGGTAGCGATACGGTAGAGACGACTGTCAATGAATCTTCGTACCACTGGTGTTCGGGATTCCTTCGCGATGCAGGCTTCGACAAGGAAGAGTGCGTCGTTATCGAGCGCAAGCTCTACAAGGTGGCATGCGATGCGGCACTGCTGGATTTTCGCGAGGTCGCTCACCGGTATCCCGGTCTTTCGCATAAAACCGATTATAGCTTCATTCATGCAGTCGGAGCGAGGATCCATCGCGAAGGTCATCCCGGTCTGCTCAATATGGCGGTAAGGCATGAAGAGGGCGTGTCGTATGCGATTTTTAATCCCAATGTCCTTTCCAGTCCTCAACACCATAGCCAGCTCACATATCGTCTTCAAAACGGATACATCTCCGTAGAAGAAACCCCCGGAATTACATGGTTAAAAATAAAATCAGACCTAAGTTGAGGGCTTTTTTATGTCTGATCGCTCAGGTCAGGTATCAATGAGGATGGATTGTATGAGCTGAAAAATGCTTATACTTTGTACAATATACGGTAACACAGAAGGAAGGAGAGATAATCATGATAGCAATAAGCACGACAGAGTTACGCAAGAACCTCAGGAAATACCTGAACTTGGCCAATACGGAGCGTGTTATTGTCCAGTGTGGCAATACAGAGACTTATGAGATCGTACCAGCAAAAAATATAAGTGATACTGATAAGTATTTCTCCGACCCCAAGGTAATTGAGGCTATTGAAAAGGGAAGAGCCGATGCTAAAGCTGGCAGGGTTACCAGGATTAAAGATATCAGTGATCCATGGGCAAGTATTTTGTAGACATCGCTTTCATAGAATGTTCAGGCAGTAAAAAAAAAGCCCCACATTGCTGCAGGGCTATTTTCATTAAGGTTCAAGTTTTCCTTCTCCCGCCTTGGCAGCAAGCAGCTGAACCTTGCTTTTGTTTTGGGCGGTATCCTAAGCATAAAAGATACCTCTGAAAGGCTTTTTTGTATAAGGAGTTGCAAATGGATACTCCCCGAGGCCATGATGTTTTTGCCTTGCCTTGTTCAGGCAACTGGTGTCAGGTGAAGGTGTAGATGCTTGGTAGCTCGATGGCAGGGCTTCAGAGTTTAGTTTAAAAAAAAGTATTCACTGTCTTCAGCATTAGATATGATGGTTGATCCATACAATGTTGCTTCAGATACAGTAGTTGTTTTTATGTGTACCTCTATGGCTTCTTCAAGTGTCCATTTTATTGTTGCAAGTCCCCCCCCCTTTCTTTTGCGCAAGGTGCCGATTGCACTCTGTGGATAGAAAAGCGAGCATCTTTTTTTATAGCAAATTGTCGTATATTGACACTATGAAAAAGAATAAAAACACGCTGCTTACAAGAATAAAAATGCGCATCATGCGTAAGCGTGGGGATGTCATTTTGCGTTCAGATTTTAAGGATATTGGCGATTATGACCAGGTAGGACGTTGTTTGCTGATTCTCGTAAAAGAGGGTGCTCTTATCAAAATAGGTCAGGGGATTTATGTCCGTGCTGTTGTCTCGCCGCTCGATAACCGCCCCACACTCCCCAAAAGTCTGAATAGTCTCGCTGAAGAAGCCCTGAAGCGACTCGATATCCCGACTGCACCAACAAGCATGGAGTGCCGCTACAATGAAGGCAGAAGCACCCAGGTACCCACCGGCCGGGTTATAGGTGTCCGCAAACGGGTTCGCCGCTCTATCGGGTTTAAAGGCTATACACTGCGATTTGAGCGGACCCCATGAACCAAATCCCCCCAACAAAATCAGCGATACAAAAAGTTGCCGGTATCCTTGTTAACGCAGACGAAGCTTATGTCGAAAAAGATTGGTATGTAGTACAGGTGCTCCGAGTGCTTAATGATATCCAAACGCATGATATGCAGTTAGTATTTGGCGGGGGTACCTCATTGGCAAAGGCAGGTATTATTAAGCGCTTTTCGGAAGACATAGACTTTAAAGCCACCATTCAGCCATCTGGTCATAAGTATTATCGCGAAACCCGTAAAAAAATAATAGCCGCCATTGTTGCCGAAGGGTTGGTTCTTGTTTCAGACCCAAAAGTATATGATGAGAGCAGATTCTTTTCACTGGAGGTAGACTATGGTGCCACCTTCACCAAACACTCGCGCTTAAGAACACATATCCGAATAGAGGTTCGTTTTGTTTCCACACAACTGCCTGTTGTCGTAAAGCCGGTACAATCACTCTTTGCTGCAGTAAAACGACTTCCTGCCGAAATTGCTGCAATGCCCTATGTCAATCCTGTTGAGATTGCAGCCGACAAATTAAGCGCTCTTGCATGGCGACTGTTTGATAAAGACGAACGTCAGGATAAAACACTTATCCGTCACGTACACGACCTCGCGGCACTGGAACCTCTAATCACTTCACCACCAGAGTTTGCAAGTCTAGTTGAGCAGGCAATAACCTTCGATCATCATCGCACCGATGTTCTCCCCGAACAACGCCTTCAGAAGGTTATGAACGAGCTGAAAACCCCACAATGGGAAGAGGCCTATCAATCATTTGTTCAGGAAATGACCTTCGCCCCCGACAATGAACTCATTTCTTACACCACAGCACTTGCCGCA
>CAIVSG010000269.1 GCA_903908555.1 uncultured Chlorobiaceae bacterium
AGGCAGGGCCAAGCCAGAGGCATACACCATGAGTTGGTCGGCGCTGTACTTCAACAGGCTTTGAATCATGCTTTCCAGCTGCATCTTTTCGGTTTCCAACTGGTTGAAGGTGTCCAAGGCGTTCTTGGCACCGTTATCGTCTTCCATGCCGGTATTGCGATAGTAAGAGTCCGGCCCGTAGTAAATGATGCCCTTGGCACGCACGATGTTAGCCAAGACCTTGCGCCGTTCTTCCACGATGTCTTCCTGCACCCGCACGGCCTTTTTAAGTTCAAGCAATGCCATGTCGCCTTCCTTGCCTTCCGTTTCGCTGCGGTATTCCTTGTAGGCTCGCGCCACCTCGGCGGCGATATCCCGGGCCTCATCCTTATCCGAATGTCGCACGCTGATGGTGATCAAGTCCGTGCCGCGTACGTTATCGGTTTTGAAGATGCTTGTGAGTATGGCAAAGACCGTCTCACGGTCCAAGCTCCAGTTGTTGGTCAGGTCGAGATTATCGATGACCTTCATCAGAGCATTGCGGCTCTTGATTTTCTCAAACTCCGTGTTGAAAAAATTCGGCGTCACGCGACCAAAACTGGTGTCCTCCATCCCTTTGAATACGGTGATAGTCGTGCCCCGCGGCTTGACCTCGATCTTGGCATAACTTTCGTACTTTTTTGGCATCACATAGGTGATAACCGAGGCAGTCATAAAGACTAGAAGCAGGGTAAGCAGGATCAAGCCGTAGCGATTCTTGATGACCTGCCAGTAATCGAAGGCGTGAAGGGCCGATTCGCTTTGTTGGGGAGAGGTATTGGGCATGGCGTCTTAGGTCTGGGCTGAATGTACTGATCAATTGGCAACAATCAAAAGAAAACTCCCGCAATGAGAGACATTGCGGGAGCTTAAGACAAGTCAAATAATATCCTGAACAGGGTTATGATTGAAGCAGGCCGCTATGGGATGCATTAGAACTGATAGCTCACACCGATCGTAATACGGCTGCGATTGTAAGCTTTGGAGACTTCGGAATTTGAATCCGTGTAGTTGTATGCGACGTTGCCATAGAACCGTTCAATGAGTTTCACGGAGAAACCAAGGGAGGCATTGAAGAGGTGCTGGGTTAATCCGCTGGAGCTGGCCGAGCCGGTACCGGCAACCAAGTGGCCATCACTGAATTTGGCAGGGATATAATCGATGCCGCTGAAGATTGAGACCATCGAAGAGACCGCGTAATTGCCGCTGAGTCCGACGCGCAGGGTTTGGCGTTGACTGAAGTCGTAGGCACCCGCCCCGACCGTCTGGACCGTATCATAACCCTCAACGCTGTAGCGTAAAAACCCTTTCAACGTGAAATCCTGATTGATGCGGGAATCTAACGCCATTTCGGCGTAGGGATTGTCGGTGCTGGTGCCCCGATCCACTTGGCGGACTTGAAGACCCACTTTGGTGACCAAGATTGCGGTAGGACTGAAGCGATGTTCGAGGCCGGCGAGAATGTATTGATTGGTGGAGTCAGCAGCCAAGCCCGCTGCTGTGGTTTGACCGTAGCGATAATCCAAGGTCAGCACGCTGCGCTCCTGAGTAAGCTGATAGCGAAACTGGTTGTAGGCTTCCCAAGTGAAGCGATTTTGATCCTTATACACGGACTTGCCATATTCGAGCCCGGTGAGGCTGATGCCGGTATAGGTAGCCATCCGTTCCGTCCAGCGATAGCCTAGGGAATCGTCAGTGGCCCAGAACAAATAAGCTCCGGACAATCGACTTGTGGCAAACCCTTGAGCGTAATCCGGCTCCAGTTCATAGGTAATGGAGTTGCGACTTGAGAAACGCAGACGCTCGTCAAAGCGATGAGTGAGATTGGCCGTAGCACTGGTTTGAGCGTACACGTCGTCAACCAGGCTAGAAGGCTTCTCGATATAATAAATGCAACCCAAACGGCCGTAAACGTCCCAGGTGGTCTGAGGGGTCAAGCTGATGAAAGAAAGCCCGACAAACGGATTCAGGGAGACGGCGCTGTCTTTTGAGGCTCCACCAGGGTTGACATTGTCGTCATAGGTCAAATTCAGGCCGGCACTCCACTTGAGCGGCATGGCATTTTGAGCCTCGGTGCCAACATTGTAGAGACCCTCGGCGGCTGATACATGGCCGATGGCAAGAACGGAGACAAAAATCAGAGTAAATTTATTTTTCATGCGTAATTATGTTAGAAAAAGGCGAAATAAGTGCTATTCCGATTGGCAAACATGCCAAATCAGCCAGTGACCTCCGTGGTATCCGGCGGAGTGATCGTGCCTGGGGTACCGCCTGG
>CAIVSG010000270.1 GCA_903908555.1 uncultured Chlorobiaceae bacterium
GAGTACAAGGCAGCCAATTGGGGCTTGTTTGGCGTACTATGCGCTTGATATGGTTTTCTGCTACTAAAATGAACGTAAAAAGAAAGGCCGAGGACTTGTTTGTGACCAGTTTCTTTATCGTTAGTCCGACAGGCTGCTAGTGTGGGGCGTTGTGGCCTATGTGGTGCACAAGGTGAGATAAGAGCAGGGTTCTGCTCTCAAACTCACCTCTTTCCCACCATTTTAAGGGTAAATCATACTCACGGTCAAAGGGATGAGCATTTCCGTTAAGTCCACCGGTAGCGTAATCATGTTCATTCCCTCTCAGCCATTACGGCTTTGATTTAACTGCATCGAACATGTCGCGAATACTGCCAACTGACCCAAGCAAAGCTGTGGCCTCATAAGGGATGTAAACGACTTTGTTGTCTTTGCCACTTACCATCTCCTTCATCGATTCGATGTACTTCAGCGCCAGAAGGTATGATGTAGGGTTTCCTCCAGACTCTTTGATGGCCTGAGTGAGTTTTCCTACAGCCGCAGCCTCGGCATCTGCAACCAGAACTCTGGCTTCCGCCTCACCTGAAGCTTTCAGAATGAGTGCCTGTTTTATGCCTTCCGCTTTGTTTATTTCCGCTTGACGATCACCTTCTGCTTGAAGAATCATAGCCTGTTTCTGTCCCTCGGCTTCCAGAATAATGGCACGGCGGTCTCGCTCCGCACGCATCTGCTTTTCCATTGCGACCTTGATATCCTCCGGAGGGATGATGTCCTGCAACTCAACTCGATTGACCTTAACTCCCCATTTATCGGCAGCTTCGTCAAGAATCGCCCGCAGCTTCTGGTTGATGGTATCCCGAGAGGTAAGCGTATGGTCAAGGTCCAGTTCACCAATAACGTTACGAAGTGTTGTCTGGGTGAGTTTCTCAAGGGCATCGGGCAGGTTGGCAATCTCGTAAACAGCCCGCTTGGGATCAGTGATCTGGAAGTAAAGTAAAGCATTGATTTCAATCGCGACATTGTCTCGGGTGATGACATTCTGTTTGGGAAAATCGTAAACAGTCTCGCGAAGGTCTATTCGTGTGATCGTCTCCTTCCGAACAATAGTCTTTCCGTTGATATCAGTAATAATGTATTTCCAGTCAATGGTTCTTGCCTTGTCAATAACCGGCCAGATGATGTTAATCCCTGAAGGCAATGTTTGAAGGTATCGCCCTAAACGCTCAATGACCATAGTTTCTGATTGCTGGATAATCTTGAATCCATTCACAGCCAACGCAGCAATCAAAGCAACCAGTATTCCAAAAAACACAACAGAAAACATTTTTATCCCTTTTTAGTTTCAGTTTCAAAATCAACAATAACCTTAGCCCCTTCAATGTTTTTGACGGTAACAATTTGACCAATCTCAACCCTTGACGTGTTATTGGCAACAGCGGCACGCCATGTCTCACCTCCAATTTTGATGCTACCAGTGCCTGCGAGCGTATCAATCACTTCTGTAACCAGACCTGTTTTCCCTACAAGGGCTTCAGTGTTTGTTTTTGTGTGTTCTCCATGATGATAGAAATACTTGAGAACGATCGGCCTTATACCCAATGTCAGCACAGCCGATATGAGAACAAAGATAAACAACTGGATTGTGAGAGGGACGTGAACAAATGCAAGGGGAACAATAATTAAACATGCAGTACCAAAAATACCAATTACAAAGAGAGGTACGAATGTTTCAATTATCCATAGCAGTATGCCGGCTATTGCCCAAAGTTGCCAGATTTCAAGCATGCGTTTTGTCGTTACATTGGGAAGTCAGCCCGAAAACCTTCATCATCACTCGTCCAGTTAGATGCTTTTTAAATGCTATTCCTGTGGAGTTTAGCTCCCCACCATCCCCGCCATCTCCAGCGCAAACTCATACTCCTTCCCAAACGGCAGTCCAGGTACTCCGGAAACGCCTTCGCCCAGCTCACACAATAATATGCTACAAAGAAAGAGTAACCAGTAAGCATATTCTCCTACACCTCACCACAGACGTGGGCGTTTTACCTATTCTGTGCGGTGTGAAAAATAGAGAGAATGGTTATCGTCTGGTTGTCGGAAGTATAGATAACGCAGTAGGGGATATCAGAAAAGTACAGCTCCCTGGTATCGGTTATTTTGCCGGGCCTGGTTGATATAGGTTTCTATGCCACGAAGAGAAGCTTTTGCTTTTTCAGTCAGGACAATTTTCAAGTTCTGCCTCCCATCCACCTGCTTCGCAATTTCTACTAATTGCTCAAGTTGTTCGTGGATCGAAAAGACATGACTTTTTATTTGTTCTGCAACAGGAAGTGTTTTTTCTTCAAAAACGACATTCATTTCAATACCGAGAGCTGACGCGTACTGCATGATATCACCAACTTTAAGTTGCAAATCGTTTCCCGCCTCCATTCTGGAAATCTTGCTCGAATCACACCCCATACTTTTAGATAACTCTTTTTGAGAAATCCCTTTTCTCAACCTGTGCCGTAAAAGATTATTTACAA
>CAIVSG010000271.1 GCA_903908555.1 uncultured Chlorobiaceae bacterium
AAAAGCTTACGAAAGAGTAGCTTTACTGTTTGCTGGAAATCCCCAGAAGAGCCCTGACACCGAGATGATAGCTGTTCGCTCCGAACCCGCTGATGACGCCGACACACACTTCAGAAATGACTGACGTGCGGCGGAACTCCTCACGGGCAAAAACATTGGAGATATGGATCTCAACAACCGGAATGGCGACACCACTGATAGCATCACGAAGCGCTATCGAGTAGTGAGTAAAAGCTCCAGCATTCAGCAAAACCCCCATGCAGCCGCCCTTATCCTCGATATGAAAGAGTTTTTCCAGCAAGGCGCCTTCATCTTCTGACTGAAAAAATTCAAACGTCACATCAGGAAAACTCTCCACAAGGCCGCGATTGATATCATCGAGAGTCTGATAGCCGTAAACTGCCGGTTCGCGTTTTCCGAGCCGCGAGAGGTTCGGGCCGTTGAGAACGAGTATTGACATCGCGCTTATCATGATGGTTGTGGCCGATCAGGACAAAAAAAAACCTGATCCGCCATAGATAAAAATAACTCTTACAGGATATACTGGCTGAGATCTCTGTCGGACACCACATGGTTCAGTTTTTCCTTGACCATGGCTTCGTCAATCTCAACATGTTCATCAGAAAAATTCTCAGGAATATTAAACATTAATTCCTCCAGGAGATTCGTCATAATAGTATGCAGCCTTCTTGCGCCGATATTTTCCACACTTTCATTAACTCTAGCCGCAATTTTGGCAATCTCCCGAATAGCTCCGTCGCTGAAAGTCAGATCAACCCCTTCCGTCGCCAGCAGGGCTGAATACTGTTTGATCAGGGCATTCTCAGGCTGCGTCAGAATCAGATAAAAATCTTCCTCAGTCAGGCTTTTCAGTTCAACGCGGATCGGAAACCGGCCCTGCAGCTCAGGAATCAAGTCAGAAGGCTTTGCCACATGGAATGCTCCCGAAGCAATAAACAACACATGATCAGTCTTTACCATGCCATGTTTGGTTGCAACGTTGGAACCCTCCACAATAGGCAGAAGATCACGCTGAACACCTTCACGGCTCACATCCGGCCCCTTGCCGCCGGCACCGGACGATGGAGCTGCAATTTTATCGATCTCATCAATAAAGACAATACCGGACTGTTCAACCTTGTTGATAGCCTCCTTAATGACGCTGTCCATATCAATAAGCTTCTGCACCTCTTCCTGTTCGAGGATCTTGCGGGCTTCGGCAATTGAAACCCTTCTTTTTTTGCGTTTACGAGGAAGCCCGCTCATAAGGTCCTGCATGATTCCCCCGATCTCCTCCATCTGGCCGAGAGGGCCAAAAACCTGCATCATCCCGCCGGGATTATCGCCGGTTGTATCCATTTCAATCTGACGCTCCTCAAGCTTTCCATTGCGGAGACGTTCAAGCATTTTTTTGCGGCTTCGCCGATTAACCTCAAGCGACTTATCATGGTCGTCAGCAGATGTCTGCGCGGGAGCATCCTCTTCGTTCAGCATTTCATTATCCTGGGAGTTGCTGGAAGAAAGAGGTGGAAGCAGAATATCGAGCAGACGCTCTTCAACAAGAAGTGCTGCTTTTTCACGAACCTCTTCTGACTTCTCGCTTCTAACCATCGCAACAGACTGATCGACAAGATCACGAATCATCGACTCGACATCGCGGCCAACATAGCCAACCTCAGTAAATTTTGAAGCTTCAACCTTTACAAACGGTGCTCTTGCAAGCTTGGCAAGCCTGCGGGCAATTTCGGTTTTTCCAACGCCGGTGGGGCCGATCATGATGATATTATTGGGCATGATTTCATCACGCAGCTCATCATTAACGTGCTGGCGGCGAAGCCTGTTGCGCAACGCTATGGCAACAGATTTCTTCGCGTCTTTCTGACCGATTATATATTTATCAAGCAGGGAAACAATCTGGTTAGGAGTCAGATTAGTGGCTGCAATTGAACTGTTTATTCCGCTCTTGGCTTCAGGCGATACAAAAACATTTTCCTTACCCTTTGTAGTAATTTCCATGCTGCAAGTTGTGAATTACAAAAAAAACATCTTCATCCGGCAACACTGCCGAAATTACAATGCACAGGCTTAGACCTCTTCAATAACTATATGATCGTTGGTATAAATACAGATATCAGCCGCTATCTTCAAACTCTCCTGAACAATATCCTTTGCCGAAAGAGCAGAATGTTTCATGAGCGAACGTGCTGCTGCAAGAGCATACATGCTGCCACTGCCAATAGCCACAATACCATCCTCCGGCTCGATCACATCACCGGTTCCGGAAATAATAAGCGCCTTATCATTACTGACAATAGCAAGCATAGCCTCAAGCTTTCTGAGGTACTTGTCAGTCCGCCAGTCTCGGGCAAGTTCAACAGCAGCGCGATCAAGCTTTCCATTAAACGCCTCGAGTTTTTCTTCAAAACGGTCAAGCAGTGTCACCGCATCAGCCGTTGCCCCGGCAAAGCCTGCTACAAGACGCCCCTGATACAATCTTCTTATTTTACGAGTCGATTGTTTGAGAATAGTGTTGCCAAGGGTCATCTGGCCATCACTTCCAAGTGCGGCCTTACCGTCCCTTATAACACCGATCACTGTGGTCGAACGGATAAGTGGTTTCTGGTTATTCTTCATCAATTAAAATATTTTTTTTCTTAATCTTGCAACTGGAATTTGCATTTGTTCACGGTATTTTGCAACCGTTCTTCGAGCAATATGCACTCCCCTTTCCATCAACATCTCAGTCATACGGTCATCGCTCAGTGGATGAGCTGAATCTTCCTCTTTAACCATTTCGGTAATATACTGGCGGATAATCTTGCTCGACAAATCGTCCCCCTCCTCTGTCGACAAGCCCCCGCTGAAAAAATACTTTAATTCAAAAACTCCGAAACGGGTCTGAACATATTTACCGTTAACTGCCCGGCTGATGGTCGATATATCAAGACCGGTTTCAGCTGCAATGGTTTTCATGCCAAGAGGCACCACTCGCTCAGGCCCATAAACGAAAAATCCATACTGCATCTTCATTAGGGCTTCAATTACCTTTATAAGGGTCTGTCGCCGTGTTTCAATGGCACTGGTAAACTCTTTAGCACGCTGAAGGTTTTTGCGGATAAACAGCTTCTCCTCTTTTGGCCCTTTCCTGTTTTTCAGACGATCCAGATAAACATCACTGACCTTTACCGAGAGAGCACTTCTGTCATTAAGTACTGCAGTAAGCTCACCGTTTTCATAGCTCACGACAAAATCGGGGGTAATATAATGCCCACCTTCGTCTTGAAAAATTCCTGGATGGGGATCAAGAGCTGTAATAATGGAAACAGCCGATTCGACCCTGTCAATGGGCTCCAGCAACCTTTTAAGCAGCAGCTCATAGCGCCTGTGCAGAAAATCATCAAAATAATCGCGAAGAATCCTGGTCGCAACGTCATAGGCTGCCGGGTCGTAACGGCCCGCACTAAACTCAAGCTGTACAAGAAGCCGTTCACGCAAGCCTTTTACTGCGACACCGGGTGGATCCAGAAACCAGATTTTACGTAAAACCCTCTCAAGCTCTTTTTTGGTAACATCAAGGCCTTCAAGCTCAAGAGCATCAACAATAACACCGTACTCTTCGGTAAAATAACCATCGCCATCAAGGTTGCCGAGAATCTCAATAGCTATCATCACCTCACGCCTGCCAACCCCTTCCTGCAGAGCCAGCTGTTTAAGCAGTATTTCATGAAAGCTATCATGCTGAACCGCCTGAAAAAATCTCTCCTTTGACCCGCCTTCACCAGTAAAACTCAGCCGTCCTTCAGAATGCACTCCTGAAGAGGGTGAGTCGTGGCGATCCTTCAGAGAACTTTTACTGAAGCGCTCGACCGAATCGAACATATCGTCACTCTCTTCCCTGTCACCATCATCAGCGACATCACCTGCGGTATCTTTTCGCTCTTCAACAACTTCCAGAAGGGGATTTTCCTGTAACTCTTCATAAATCCGCTGTTCCAGATTCAACATCGGAAGTTGAAGAAGTTGACTGCTTAAAATCTGCTGAGCAGAAAGAAGTAGCTTTTGTTTTTGTTGAAGCCTGATATCAGACATTACTTCCTGGAAGAAGAATCAATAAATGCTTTCAAACTCACAATCCAGTCAGGTCCATACAATCGACTGAGAGCTTGTTGGACATAATCAATAAGTTTCACCTGTCGCTCGGTTCCCGCTTTCCGGGCAGACCGACACATAGAGTGCTGTTCATAGACAAGATAATCCAAACCAAACTTTTTTCTTACCCTTATCGGAAATAATTGGCACGATAATGGCTTATCAAAGTTCAAAAGACCATCGCGAAATGCAATTTCAATGGCACAAACGGTTATCCCGTTGCGAACACAGGTAAAAACACACTCCAGGTTATCAATGGTTCTGGTATACTGCCGTCCCTGATAAACATCAACACTGCCGTGGCGGTGAATATATTTAACACTCTTTTCCGGAAGCATCCGCAAGAGCTCAACAGGCAGGTGCTGAAGCTCTTCAGCTTCACTATCCGACAACGGAGCACCAAGCTCACCCTCAACACAGCAAGTTCCTTTGCATTCATGGATATCGCAGGAAAAAAAAGCCTGAAACACATCCTTGTCAACAAGAACATCACCTATAGAAACCATTCCCATAAAGGACTATCTTTGTATGAATTAAAACGTCATGAAATTATTCTATGTAAAAATCATCAGATAGAGAATCTGTAAGAACGTATTTTTTCAGATTTACCGCTTCGATAAATTTTTCATAGCTGCGAGCTCCTTATATTGAACCAGTAAATAGCTTGCAAAAACAAGCAATAGCGAACAACCACGTAAAACCAGCCATGCTCATTATCGACGGAAAAAAAGTCTCTCTGGAGCTGAAAAACGAACTGAAAGCCAGTATTGAGAGCTACAAAGCCATCACCAGCAAAGTTCCAGGACTGGCGTTAATCATTGTCGGTCAGGATCCCGCCTCGCAGGCTTATGTACGCAATAAAGCTAAAACATGCAAAGAGATCGGGATTAATTCCACCATGATTGCAATGCCTTCCGAAACAACCCAGGAGCTCCTGCTTGAAACCATTCACAAACTGAACGATGACCCTTCCGTCCACGGCATTCTTGTACAGCAGCCCCTTCCAGCACAGATTGATGAATTAACCGTCACGCTCGCCATCGATCCCTCCAAGGATGTTGACGGATTTCATCCTGAAAATCTCGGGCACCTTGTCATGGGAGATCTCGACAAATGTTTTGTGAGCTGTACGCCTTTCGGAATCCTGGAATTGCTTGACAGGTATGCTATTGAAACCAAAGGCAAACACTGTGTTGTCGTCGGTCGCAGCAATATTGTAGGCAAACCCATGGCAAACCTGATGCTGCAGAAACTTGATGCTGCAAACTGCACGGTCACCATCTGCCATTCTGCCACCGAAAATATTTCATTCCACACCAAACAGGCCGATATTCTCATCGTAGCTATTGGCCATGCTGGATTTATAACCCCCGATATGGTCAAACCGGGCGCAGTAGTTATCGATGTCGGCATCAACCGCGTTGACGATCCGTCAACAAAAAACGGCTACCACCTGGTCGGCGATGTTGATTTTAATGGTGTTTCTTCAGTTGCATCTGCCATGTCCCCGGTACCCGGCGGAGTCGGCCCAATGACTATTGCCATGCTCATGAAAAACACGCTGCTCTCCTTCCAGCGCTTCAACGGTCTTTGATCCATAATGGCTAAAACAACGACCAGGTACATCTGTTCAAACTGCGGTGCCGTTTCCCTGAAATATCAGGGAAAATGTTTTGAATGCCAGAGTTGGGGAACACTGCAGGAAACCCGTGTTGAACCTGAACAGAAAAACCGCACGCACGGCGCTCCGGAAGGTGCTGCCATTGTACAGAACCTCCATGACTGTGTCCCTTCTGAGTTCCAGCGCATCATGACCGGCATCGGGGAGTTCGACCGGGTACTTGGAGGGGGCCTTATGCAGGCCTCCGCAGTGCTGGTAGGCGGAGAGCCAGGCATAGGCAAATCAACCCTGATGCTGCAGCTTGCCCCGCGCCTTGCGCCCGCAAAAGTGCTCTATATCTCCGGTGAAGAGTCGCCCAACCAGATCCGCGAGCGGGCACGAAGGCTCTCCATAAAGGCCGAAAACCTCTGGCTGATCCCTGAAGTCAACCTTGAGCGGATTTTAGCGGTCATTGAGCGCGAAAAGCCGGCACTGGTTATTATCGATTCCATTCAAACCATCCATTCAGACGAATATCAGAGTTCCGCAGGCACCATTACCCAGATCCGGGAGTGTGCGGCCACTTTGATCCGTGCAGCCAAGCAGCAGAACGTCATCCTGATGATTATCGGCCATATCACCAAAGAGGGAGCTCTTGCCGGGCCAAAAGCCCTGGAACACATGGTTGACACTGTCCTGCAGTTTGAGGGCGAAGGGTACCAGCGCTACCGTATTGTACGGTCGGTTAAAAACCGCTTCGGCTCCACCAATGAGATCGGCGTCTTCCGCATGGATGAAACCGGCCTGGAAGAGGTAAGCAACCCCTCTGAATTTTTTATTTCCGGGCGCAGGACTGATGTCCCCGGAAACTCGATACTTGCAGCTATTGAAGGCACAAGAGCTCTTTTGGTGGAAGTTCAGGCGCTTGTATCAAAAACCAACTACTCAATGCCGCAACGCATCAGCACCGGTTTTGACTTGAAACGCATGTCGATTATCCTCGCCGTCCTGGAAAACAGGCTCAGGATGGAGACCTGGGGGCAGGATGTCTTTGTAAAAATAGCAGGAGGCCTGAAACTTGCCGAACCGGCTGCCGACCTCGCCATCGCAGCCGCCATAGCCTCTGGACTCATGAACCGTCCCGTTGACCCTGGAACAGTATGCTGTGGTGAAATCGGCTTGGCGGGTGAACTCAGAGCCATCAGCGACAGCGAACGCCGTATCAGGGAAGCCGCCCATCTCGGCTTCAAACGCATTGTCCTGCCCGAAGCCAACACCCGCGAACTGAAACCGGCACTCCTCAAACTCCCGATAACCATCGCCGGCTGTAAAACCCTCCAAGAGGCTCTTGAAGAGCTGAATATCTGACAACTATTCGATGTTCTCAAGTCTGGCGGACTATTCCATTTATTTTTTGATGGCAATTTCACCATATTTTTCGCCCATCAAAATATGGTTATACCCACCATTGCTCTCTTTAGAAGCCGTTAATTTGAAATCAACCTTGCGCTGAAAGAGCATTACGAAATCGGAACCTCCAAACAGGAAATACCCAAGCATATCTCCCTTCTTGACCGTAGTCCCGACCTTGACTGTATTTTCAAAATTGACCGAGCATATCTGCGACATCCCTATTGGCAAAAGTGCTACCAAACCATACTTTTTTGTATCGATAATGACGCAACCGCGTGTCTCAATATTCTGCCAGCCCGGATTGTTTGAGTCAAGAAGATATCTTTTTGTCTTAGCGTCCCATGATATAACACCGCCAACAGCATCATCGCTCTCAATAATGCGAACTTCCTTTATTGTCCCGCCAATCGGAAAATGATACCGGTGGTAATCGTTTACATCGAGAAAGGTATGCGTCAATGTTCCATTGGCAAATGAATTTCTGTATGCGCTCCCTTCACCAATGAGCACCGGTATCGACTTAAAAACATTGGATTTTATTGCAACCCCTCCCTTCTGCTGAATATTGGATTTCATGTCTATTTTCCATACACCCTGAGGCTTTGAGTCAGCAGGAGAGGCTATGATTGAAGGGTCATCCGGAGATGCAATCGGGCGTTGGTCGGGTGACTTCAGATACCTGGCAAAAAAATCATTGAACGTTTTCCACTTTGCATGATCTTCATACCACCCTTTATCCAGTCCGAAACTTTTATCCTCCAAAGCTTTTTTGTAATACTCATCCATCCACGACCCCTCTTTGCTTAAATACGCCCCCCAGTCTTTTGTAAAATTGATGAGCCACGTTCGATACGGTTCATGGTATTGCAACGAATTATTGTAATACCCTTTGCCTTTTAATTCTGAAAGCGGCTGATCATTAACGAAGTAGAAATAATCAAGACTCTGATCAATTTTGTCGTACAGCGTTGAATACGAGGGATTGGGTAAAATTGACCAGGGCAGTGCTTTTGCCGCCCAGTCCACAAAAGAATAATACTCTTCTAACGTCTTCGCTGGATTGGTGACTCTATCCGGATTGATCTTATTTGCCCGTTCAATCGAATGAAGAAGCATGCTTTTTAATTCAGCATTATGCTCAACCATAGTGACCAATTCCTGCGTAATCAGCTCATGCTTTTTAGCGGCTGATGTAATGTCCTCGGCAAGAGCGTTACAGCTTAAAAACGAAAATAATGCAAGAACATAGAATATCCGGAGCAGAGCTTTTCTCGTTTTCATAAGTATTTCTCCATCTCAAAAAAGTTGACTTTCTCTGACTTTTCCCATTGCGTATAGTCCATCCTAATACACCCAATCCTCATGCTTAACCGGTAACCTGTTAAGGTCATCACGGCGAGAACGCCATTGCGGGATGAAGGTATCCATCAGCGCAGCGAAACGATCATTGTGATGGCGCTCAAGGATGTGAACCATTTCATCTCAAAAATGGCTCGGTCTAATTGTACAAAGGGCGATTGGGCACGAAAAACTCAATGGTACTCATGTACCGAGGAAGCCATCTATCAGCTTCATTGACTGATGCATTGAGTTTCCTTATGCGAAGAGCAGCCTTCTTCCTTTAGGTTTGGGAACAGGATCGTTAAATTCCTTCGCGGTAGCAATCCATAATTCTATCGCATCCTCAATATTTATAAATGCAGCATTGTGAGAATCACCTTGAGCCATACAACCAGGAAGTTCAGGCACCTCCGCAATAAACAGCTGATCCTCCTCACTCCAAAAAATAATAATTTCGTATTTATCGATCACAGTTTACCTCCAAGTTGATATTTCAGGATAAAATATCGCACTTGCCTGACTTGATTTTTTTACATTTTCAAAACTTCCCAGTTCTAAGGTCCCAAGTCTTTGGATCGCGATTGAGATGCATGATAGCACCAACCAGAATAATACCGGTATCTACTCTGTAAAGAACACCATATGGAAATCGATTGAGCAAACAACGCCGAGTGCGTTTTGAAAACAATTGCCATGCTTCCGGATAAACTTTGATTCGATCGAAAGTGTGATTGACTTCGACTGCAAATTCATATCCAAGTCCTGGGCATTGTCCATTGTAATAATCAACCGCTTCAGCAAATTCTTCTTCAGCAGACGAGAGAATGAGAATATTCATCTCTGATTGATCCTTGCAAAAACATCCTCGGCTGATGAAGCCTTGATTTCACCACGGTCATAAGCATCCATTCGCGATTCAACTTCTTCTGCCCAGGCAGCATCGACTTTACTATTAGCAGGAGGGTCAAAACTCTGAAATAGTTTTTCGATAAGCTCCGCTCTTTCTACAGGAAGCAGACCAAGAGCATCTTTGAAAATTCGTTCTGCAACAGCTGTCATATTTTTATCCTTAAAATTATCTTTGCAATAAAATACACTCTTTCGAGTAATAAGTTGATTACTCTTGATAATTTCACCTAACTACCCACCAATCAGTCATCAAGATAATAGATCACGATGCACTGAAAGTTCCTGAACAGTGCGTGAACACAAAAACGTCAGAAAAAATGAAATCAGGTTCACGCCGACCCACCTGAAGGCACAAGGCAATCATGTCAACCGTTCCCGCGTTTTTTTACTTTTGAGCAACAGCGCGTTCAATCGCCTGTCGGATAAACCGCTGATAGGGTACACCGTCCCTTGTCGCCTGTTTTTGTACTGCAAGCAGCAGTTCTTCAGAAAGTCGAATGCTGATAGATTTACCTTTCGGTTTAAATTCAAATTGAACAAACTGCCCGCGGGATAAATCATAGTTGCTCAAATCTTCATGAGCAACAAATGCCTCAGCTTCTTCATCACTCTTGAATATCGGGATTTTCTTTTTCATAAGCCGTTATCTCCTTTTGGTGCATATATCTGGCACTGATTGGCCTTATCAATACTGTTTCATCGTCCTTGCGCAACGTGAACACTACAAAAACATGCCAGTTATCCCTCGATTTACCAATAGCCTTGAATCGCGTCTCGTCACCTGAGTGTCCATCATCAGGAATAATCATAACAGGACGAGTAAAAACATCCTCTATGACATCCTCGGAAATCCCATGCTTTCGGCATTTTCCCTTGTTCCCTTCATCCCATTGAAATCCAGATACCTGTGCATGTCTCATAGCTTAATGATATGCATTTGTATATACATACACAACAAAATATATCGAAGAATTTACTGATACACTGTGTATGTCCATCATTGATTATTTATTGGACAACAACACGTTCCAAAGCTCTCAATGATTTATCGATTGCTTTGGCGACCTTAACACTATCAGATCATAGTTTGCATCATGCCCGGCAAGAATCCGCTCAGCTTTTTCACCGGCGTATTGACCGGCGTTTTCGATGGCGTTTTTGGGGTAGTCATTGGGGTAGTGTTCCACCAATCATTTTCAGCAATGCTGTAGGCATATCTTTACCTGCCTCCTCACTCAGATTCACATCCCCCTTATCGTTTCGACCAATAACCAGCACCCCGCCTTCGGCATTAGCAAAGCCGCAAATCCATTTCAGGTACTCGTCCCTCCATGACTCCTTCTACTCGATGTGTTGGTTTTCTTTCATTTATGGATTATCGATCCCTTTTTTCTCTGAATAAAACGACCCCTCCGTTACACTATCATCATCAGTCAATGGAGAATAAGAGCGATTCGTCATCCTCCAACTCCTGTTTCACAAATGAAATATACGATTACCAATAAAGCACGCCAATAATAAAACTAGCTTCTTGTGGAGGAGTTATATGACCTATAGGGCCTATAAGGCTTATATCAAGATACTTTCTTACATTACAAGTGAAAGAGATGCTTGAACATAATCATGGAGACGACGACGATGAACATCCTGATCCAATGGTTGATCAATGCCTTGGCGGTTTATGCGAC
>CAIVSG010000272.1 GCA_903908555.1 uncultured Chlorobiaceae bacterium
AATGCAGGTTGAACTTGCCCAGCTTGAATACATGCTTCCTCGCCTTTCCGGACAGTGGACTCACTTGTCAAAACAGAAGGGAGGTATTGGCAACAAAGGTCCCGGTGAAACTCAGATTGAGACCGACCGCCGTCTGGTTCGCAACAGGATATCCCTCTTAAAAAAGAAGCTTAAAGAGGTTTCTCTGCAGCATGATACCCAGACCCAGGGTCGCCAGACAGTCCCGAGAGTCTCTCTTGTCGGCTACACCAATGCAGGTAAGTCCACTCTTATGAACGCTCTCTGCCCGGAGGCTCAGGCTTTTGCCGAAAACAGGCTCTTTGCCACTCTGGATACCAAAACCCGCCGTCTGGAACTGAACATCAACAAGCTTGTTCTTTTATCCGATACTGTCGGTTTTATCCGCAAACTGCCGCACACGCTTGTCGAAAGTTTTAAGTCAACCCTTGATGAGGTGCTGCAGGCTGATTTTCTGCTTCACATCATCGACATCAGTCATCCTGGCTTTGAAGATCAGATGCTGGTTGTGCGCGACACGCTCAAAGATATCGGGGTTATGCATGATCATATCATCGATGTATTCAACAAAATTGATGCTATTGAAGATCCTTCGCGGCTTAAAGAGTTCAGTGAAAAATATCCTGATGCAGTCTTTATATCCGCTGTTCGTGGTCTTAATATCACACTCCTTAAGGAGATTATCAGCCAGCATGTAGCCCGCGACTACCAGGAGCGCCATATAAGCATTCATGTTTCCAACTATAAACTCATCAGCTATCTTTACGAGCACACAGAAGTTATTGATGAACGCTGCATCGATGAAGAGGTAGAGTTGACCTTCAGGGTACACAAACACCAGCTCAAACACATCGATGCTCTCATCGCATCTTCACAAAAGATCCCGACATGACACTTCAGATATATAACACCACAAAAAGGGAGCTCCCTGAACAACTGCTTGAAAAAGCTGTACTTCTGGTGCTGAAAAGTGAAGGATGCACTGTGGAGTCCATTGTCGGAGTCTTTTGCGGCAACAAAATGATGCAACGCATAAACCGTGAGTTTTTGCAGCATGATTATACAACCGATACCATTACATTCCGGTATAACAAGGGGAGCGATATCGATGGTGAGTTTTATATCTCGCTCGATGTTGTCAAAGAAAATGCTTCCAGGTTTTCAGTTGAATTTCAGCATGAACTATTGCGCGTTACCTTCCATTCCGCACTTCATCTCATCGGTTATGACGATCACTCTCCTGACGATCGAAAGCTGATGCAGGAAAAAGAAGCCTTCTATCTCAATCTTTTCTCTCCCGAAACAGCATAATTCTTTTGAAGCTATGAAAAGCAGCAATGATGTTCAGGAAGTTCCACCCCGTAATTTGTCATTCTGGAAGCGTTTACTACTGGCCATTAATCTCCTTGTAATTGCATCGCTTGCCGGGGGGATTTTCTGGACCCGCTACCAGGGAGAGCAGAAACAACAATTGCTTTTGGAGCGTACTGAGATTCGTTATATTGATATGCAGCGTCAGGATCTGAAGCTTTTTTCTCTACCTCTTTCCTGGTCTGTGCGCAAAGAATTAATGCGCTTCAATTATGACCAGATCGACGAGTATTTTAACGAACTGATCAAAAAGAAAGGGTTCGGCGTTATCATGCTGGTTGACCCTATCGGAACCATCAAAGTCTCTACTGATCGAAAGTTGCAGGGGAGTCCCTTTTCCCGCTCTTATCCCGGATTAAACCTTGGTTCATCGGAACTTGTTTTCTATCCGATACCACAGCGCAAAAATATGTTTCTTGTTCCTGTAATGGGCCTGAATGAGAAGATAGGAACCATTGCATTTATATACACTTATCAGGAACTTATGCTTCCTTGAAATAATTTTATCAGTTAAAGAACGCTTCCAGTTAACCATAAAACAGGTACCATTATGCGAAAAGTCGTTTCTCCGCTTCTGCTCCTTCTCATGGGTTTGCTCGCACTCAGTGCTTGTAGCAGCAAAAAGACTGAAACCGGTTCATCTCCAACTTCTGGTAGTACTATCGGCTCAATCCTGCCGGTTCTCCAGCCTTTTGAAGGAGTTCTTACCATGCAGACCACTATACCTGAGGCAGGAACCACTGAAACCAAGCTTTTTATTGCTAAAGAGGGGGTTCGTACCGAAAGTTCTTCACACATGAAAAATATGCCTTCGGACATACAGATGGTTATAATTTCTCCTTCCGGCACTCCGAATCTTGTCTATCTCATCAACACAGCACAAAAATCCTATTCTGTTATCGATACCGACGTTATGAAAAAAGAGGTAGCCGGAGCTGAAAAGTCTGATGGCTATAACAATGCGAAAATTGAAAATCTCGGCAAGGAACAGGTTAACGGATACAATTGCACGCATGTCCGAATCACTCATGGTGAATCAGTGATGGAGATGTGGGTTTCAAAAGAGATACTTGATTATTTTACCTATGCTCGCATGCAGAGTACAAATGACAAGAACATGCCTGAATTAGCCAAGAGAATGAAGGCTGCCGGTCTTGATGGTTTTCCCGTTAAAATATGGCACAAACAGGCCAATATTAGCACTGAACTGACCAAGGTGGAAAAGCACGGACTTGAAGCCTCATTATTCAAGGTTCCTGCAGGTTATACTAAAAATGAAATTCCTGCTATGCACCTTGGCTCATCAGGCGATAAAAAGAAGGAGCTCGAGGCAATGGTGAAAAAAATGCAGGAAGAAATGAAAAATCAGAAGAAATAAAAATTCAGAAGAAATAAAATTTTGCAGATGCTCCTGTTTCAAGGGAGCTTTTGCAATACTAAACAAGGTGCTGAATGGACGAAAAAAACTTTCAGGATGCAGAGAAAGTTGTGGTTTCCGATATCCGCATGCCCTTCTGGTCAATGGTCAGGTTTATGGTAAAGCTGGTCTTTGCCAGCATTCCCGCACTGGTTATTTTTTCAACGATTATAAGCCTTATCATGGCAGTTATAACGATGCTGTTTGGAGCGATGTGGGGGTTTCAAGGAATGTTTCATCAGGGAGGCCCCTCATTTTAGGCAGGATTTTACAACTGTTGAGTTGTTGTTGAACAAAAAGCAGACAAAGCTATGAATATTCTTGAAACCATCTCAGTGCAATGTCCATCGTGCGGTGAAGTAATGGAACTGCAGGTTGATTGTGAGGAAGGAAATCAGGAGATCAACGAAGAGTGTCCGGTTTGTGACAAGCCCGTTACCATCGCAATAACGATCTCTGACAATGGCGTTTCATCGGTTGAGATTTTAGCCGATTAGTCTGACCTGACGAATCAAATCCATCTAAAATTCTGCAGTCACCCCGGCGAGAGAAGTTCCTTGAGCAACGCTATTGTCAAGCCCTCTTGTCTAAAGTGGTTTGCTGAAAAACCTGCACAAGTCTATGGTCAGCAGTTACAATTTTCTCGATACACCAACCTGAATGCTTCTTGCGCCAAACGGTGCCAGCCCATTATCACCATTACCATTCACACTCCACTCGGCACGCTGTTCATACGCCTCATATTTTACATCAACAAGCCAATCCTGATTCAACTGCTTGCTGACCTTCAGTCCAAGGGTGATTGCATCAAAAGCAGATAAGCGCTGATCTTCGGAATAATAGATCGCATGTGCTGGTGGAGGAGTAGGTATGGTCGGATCAGCTTTTTCAGCAGCACCAACAGCGACATAAATATCCGCTTCGCTTTGACTGTAAAGCCGAAGGAGTGGGGTCACCGTCCATCCATGCCTCAGCGGCTGAACATATTCACCCTCCAGTGTATGTGCCCTGATACCGAAAGTATCCGAATAATAGCGGTATGAAAGCCTTGCTGTCCCATCAGTTACTTCAAAATGATGGTTCCACCGGGTTAATATTGTTTTACTCTTGCGATCTCTCGGTCTGTTGTCAGGATCCTTATAGGGATCGGTATAATAACCGTTTCCATCAGAGTACCCAAGGTTAAATTGAACAATATCAAGCTTCGTTAAAACCTGTGTAACACCAATCAATCCCGCAAACACCTGCTTTTTCTCATCGGCGATCTGGTAGTGTGAGAGCGCAACATTTGGCTTGTTAAGATTAATGGTGTCATCGTTAAAACTACCACCGATGGTAAAAGTACTGTTTTTATCTTCCGTTGACAGGCTTCCCTGAAGTGAATAGCCGCGTGAAAGGTAATCAGACTCCTTGGAATAACTGGTACCTGCTGTCAAGCTCCCCGTTGAAAAGTACCGGGTCAGCTGGAGATCAACAGCATGCCGTAACTCCCCCGATGCCCCGGAAACAGCATTAGTCTGCTTGACGGGAAACCCCGAGGAATGGTACGCTGGCGATGCGCCGGTTATGGAGTCCTCAATTAACGACATCCCAATAGACCATTGTCCTGCAAGCGGGAGCACAGTCATTATCGAAAGTGCGTTAACTCCGATCCTCTCCTTGGACATGCCAGCTGTAGCTGAGCTATCGCCCGACTGACTGTCTTGGTAATTAAGATATTTAAAACTGACAACTCCTCTTTCCGGAGGAGCTTCAGCACTGGCATACTGGAGCGAAGGCAAGGCTATTGCTGCCGCGGCAAGAGCACTACTAAAAAAGGTTGACCTGCAGGTTGAAATCAATCTCATCTTTGCTCAAATAAAGTTATCCATTCACCCTTTTAGAGCGGTTAAAACTGTCTGGACAGGCCAACCTGAATACTGCTCGCCTTAAATGGGGTTAGTCCTTTATCCCCATTGCCATACCAACTCCACTTGGCACGTTGCTCATATTGCTCATATTTAACATCTGCCAGCCAATCTTTATTTATTTGTTTGCTGACCTTCAACCCAACGGTTACAGATCCATAAGCAGACAAACGCTGGTCTTCGGAATAATAAACGGCATTAACCGGGGGAGGGGTGGGTTTAGTTGGGTTTGCTTTTTCAGCACTGCCAACAGACACATAATAATCAGCCTCACTTTGCGTATAGAGCCTGAGCAGTGGCGTTACCGACCAGCCTTTATATAATGGCTGAACATACTCAGCTTCCAGCGTATTTGCCCTGATTCCAAAGGTATCAGAGTAATAGCGATACGACAGATGGACAGTGCCGTCTGTACCATTATCATCAAAATGGTGATTCCATCGTGCTAATGCGGTTACAGCGTTACGTTCCCTTGGTCTGTTGTCATTGAGTTTATAAGGATCCGAGTAATAACCGCTTCCCTTGGAATACCCGAAATTGAGCTGAACAATGTCCTGTGGTGTTAACACTCTTGTAACTCCGATCAGGCCGCTTGTAACCTTTTTTGACTCATCAACAGCTGGCTGGTTAACTGGATTGATTGAATCATTATTAAAGCTGCCGCCAAGAGTAAGCGTAGTGTTTTTATTTTCGGTCAAGAGACTCCCTTGAACAGAAAATCCGCTTGAGATATAATCTGTCTCTTTTGAGTAGCTTGTTCCAAAACTGACACTTCCTCTCGAAAAATAACGTGTCAGCTGAACATCGACGGCTCTCCGTAAATCTTTCATCGTGGTCAAACCAGAGGAGTGATAGGTTGGAGATGCACCTGAAACTGAATCAGAGGTGTAGGTCGTTCCTATAGACCATTTCCCTGCAACAGGAAAGAGGGCACTCACTGAGTATGCATCAACACCAATCCTGTCCTGGGAACCACCGGAGCCTGATGTTCCCGAGGCGGCCACAGAAGAAGCTCCTGATACCGTATTAATGACATTGGTATTGCTTACTGTCTGGCCGGCTATCTCCTGACTGTCTTGATAATGAAGATATTTAAAACTGACAACTCCTCTTTCCGGTGGAGCTTCGGCATTGGCAAATTGAAGTGATGGTAACGCCAGAGCTGCTGTAGCAAAAGCAGCGCCAAGAACTCTTGATGTCGTTGTTGAAATCGATCCCATAGGTAACCCGGTTTTAAAGTTTATTTCAATTACAACCGCAACCACCGCCGCCAACACCGGCTCCGCCGGAAGCCCCCTCTTTGCTGCTGTAGATATGTTCAGTAAAAGCATTATCAAGCTTGTCACCCTCAAAGGTCATTTCAGGTCTCGCAAGCGTCTCTTTCTCCCAGGGTTGAACAGCAGTTCCCAGTGCACACCCCGACAAGCCAAGCATGCTCATCAACAGCAAGGCATAACATGATTTTTTGATTATATCTCTGTTCATCGTTTTTTCTCCAATGGAGTATTGTTCATTTGATTCCGGCCGGCCAATACCTTACGGCATAAACCCATGGAAAGTTAAGCTCTCAAAATAAAATATTCCAATATGCAAAAAGATTTCTTTTACCTGCACTCTTTATTAGTTATTTCTTAAGATTTGATCCGGAGCTGAGTTGCATTGTCATGCCCAACTCCTTCCATGCAACTGCCAACTGCCAACTGCCAACTGCCAACTGCCAACTGCCAACTGCCAACTGCCAACTGCCAACTGCCAACTGCCAACTGCCAACTGCCAACTGCAAGCTCTATTCAATCTCAGCACTCAGCACTCAGCACTCAGCACCCAGCACCCAGCACTCAGCACCCAGCACCCAGCACTCAGCACTCCTCACTCAACACTCAGCACTTTCTTTCTCCACACCATGTTTTCATTTAAAATGAGTTTAAAAAATGACAATCGAGCACTGGAAAAAAAAGAAAAAATCGTCAAAATCTGTAAACCTGAAACGACGACGATCTTATCCGTTATCAATGCAAAATAGGGAGGAACTGGTATATTGCCATATCGTGTTATTGTACTGCAAAAGGCACCTCTCAAGCGTATTGAACCAATTGGACCAACAGGTTAAGAGGAGAAAATCGATGAAAAAAAATATCTGTTTAGTAGCAGGAATTGCAGGAATACTTTTTGGTACTACTCCATCTGGCGCTCACGCGGAAGGCAGACTTCGTTATCATGGATGGGGAGGAGGCTCTCATTGGGGTGGGGGCTGGAGAGGCCCGTATTGGGGGTGGGGCGGACCATATTGGGGTTGGAATGGAGGGTATCTGGTTATTGATACACGACCAAGTTTTATGGTGCTGCCGAGTTACGGGTTTTCCGTTTCCGTTGGAACTCCTGTTGAGATGATCTATTACGATAATCTCTACTACACCTATAATAATAATTCCTGGTATTCATCGCCAGCTTACCGCGGTCCATGGGTTGTTATCCATGAAAACGATCTTCCGGATGTTATAAAAAAACATAGCATTGATGATATCCGCAAAGCCCGTGATAATGACTCACCAGGTAATGGTGTTCAAGATAAACCTCGTGACACTCCGTCAACTGACAGCGATAACACAAAATAATTCAATGAGTTGTAGTCAACGGTATTGGAGTTAAGGGTTATCTGACCCCACTGATGTTAACCAATAAACACTGAAAACAATGAAAAATAGAGTGATGACATTATTGGTAGCTGGCCTTTGTATCGGGGTATTACCAGCTTTCGCCGAAGATGGAGGGTATCCCCGGCATGCAATACCGGATTCAGCTGTAGAAATTGGTAACGGCAGGTGGTCACCCTCACCCTCAGGTGTCTATACTCGTCCTGGCAGGTGGATCGTACCGGTTTCATCGCCCTCAGGCGCGTACGTCAGTGCTGATATTGGTGGAGTAGAAATGAGAAATGGTGATTTCGGTAACTACTATAACTATAACTCAGGTGTTACTCTGCTTGGCGCAGTCGGCTATGGTTTTAATAACAACTGCCGGCTTGAGGGGGAAGTTGGTTATCAGACAAACAACAACAATAATCATCATTACGGGGTGAATATCAACAGGGATATCTCCGTACTCGCTTTTCTGGCCAACGGCTACTATGATATTCCTGCTTTCAGTATCGCCCAGCCATATCTAACTGCTGGCCTCGGCGTAGCTAATGTCAATGCCAAAAGCTTGACCCTGCCCAATCGATTTGCAAACTTGCAATCCATCAATGAAAGCGCATTTGCATACCAGGTCGGCGTAGGCGTTACAATCCCGATTAGCAGCCATATAAAGCTGGATGCCCGATACCGCTACTTTGCAACAAACGTTATCGTCGATACCCTCTTTGAAAACAACAGATTATCAAGCAACAGCGTGCTGCTTGGTCTGAAGATTGGTATCTGAAACAAACGAAAAACCATTTTTTTTACCCCGAAAGTCTGCAGTGACTGTTGCGGTTCAATGGTTAAGCAATATCCTATGATGCGCTACACCTGAGAAAGGTACCGTTATTTTTTATTTCCTGAACAACGACCAAGAAGGCTGCATCTCTTCGCCATCACCCTGCAATAAACGTCTCTGATTCTCTCCTGTCGAATTCATAACAAACAATTTTTTCTTTCCCTGACGGCTGGAGGAAAAAACAATCATTCCTCCATCAGACGACCAGGATGGGTGTTCGTTTTCTCCTGATTTTCTTGTCAACTGCTGCAACCCCGTTCCATCAACATTGATAACAAATAAATCGATTTCACCTTTACTTTGCATTGTTGAGTATGCAATTTTATCACCGGCAGGCGACCATGATGGCTGCGTATTGTACTTTCCATTGAAGGTAAGCCTCTTAGCCTCTCCAGACTGGAGATCCTGGATAAAAATCTGAGGAGGGCCATTTCGCGAAGAGACAAATGCCATTTTACTTCCATCTGGAGAAAACGCTGGTGAAACATCTATCCCCCGGCTGTTAGTAACCCTTCGGGCAACAGAGCCGTCAGGCTTTATAAGATAAATGCTCTGATTACCTTCAAAAGATAGGGTTGTCGCTACTTCGTTGTTGTTTCTCCAACAGGGGGCAATGCTTACGCCACTTTTGCTCGTAAAAGCCGTTTTCTTCTCTGCAAGGTTCTTTATATACAGAGTTGGTCGGCCTGAAGTAAAATCAGTGTAGGCGAGATACCGGCCATCAGGAGAGAGTGTCGGTGTAAGGGTGATAGAGCGGGAATTTGTCAGTTGTTCTAAACCCTGACCATCAAAGTCACATTGATAGATCTCCTTAAAGCCGGTTTTATTAGAAACAAAAACAATCTTGCTGCCAAAAACCGACTTTTTACCGGTAAGAAGTTCAACAAGATCTTCACAGAATGCATGGCCGATGGAACGAAGCTGCTCCTCTTTACCACGATAGGTTTTTTTCAACAGAGGCTTTGCGCTTGCTGTTTCGTAAACTTCAACTTCAAAATTGATGTTGCCTGATTTTTTTGAAACACTACCCCCTGCATAAACTTCTCCGCCTACAGAATTAAGAGCGCTAAAATTAATAGTTACGTTCTTTTTGTCGCTCGACTCCTTTAAGTTGAGTGGGGGAGAGAGCAACGTGAAAAGCTTTGTATAATCCAGACCGTCACGTATAACAGTATCGAGATTCTGAGCCCAATCACTCTCCCTTTTTCCCTCTGCATCGGGTTTGCCGAGTACCAGGGCAATTTTACCCGACCCTTCCTTGCGTATAGCTATATACTCACCATTCTCAGCAGCCCTAAGGTTCAGGGGAGTAATAAAAAGAGCACAAAGGATAATAATAATGCCGGAAACGGCGTGCCGGGTATATGTCATAGCGATAGTAACAGTCTTGAATATGAAAGGAAGGCTCCTGGGTGAACTTAGCGAATTAATAATTCCTATTTTGAAAAAGAACAGTAATGAATCAATGTTCGTTCTATGCAACGTAGCACAGGGTCATCTTTAAATACGGATTTGCTTCGAAAAATGTACCCTTTTTTAGTCATTTCGAAAAACTATCCCACCACAGTCCATAACAACTGTTCATCATTGTTTGAATTTTGTTCTTGCCCCGCGTATGTTTTCCAGTGTATTATCGTATAAAACGTTATTATAATTTGGAGGCTCAACTATCTTTCCCCTGATAGATTCATTGTCAGACGATAGAAGCTTGTATTCCAAGAAAAGGCCTGCTGCAGAAGACCCGGGATCTTCCAGCCTCCTTTTGATGAAACCTCCTGAGAGTTAATTAGCCGCCAATCTCAATAGCACGATGGAAAAACAAAGCAAACTCGATTTATGGTTTCTGGTTCCGATGCTGGGGATTATAGTTATCGGATTGATGGCGGTCTATAGCGCAACCCATGGTTCAGGTAGTGCAACCTTGTTTTACCGTCAGTTTACCTGGGGGGTGATCGGCCTTGTAGTCATGTCTTTTGTCTACTCCCACGATGTCCGTGTTATCCGGGATAATGCTTACATCTTATATGGTATAGGGATTTTGCTTTTAATAGCTGTCTTGGTAGTCGGTAAAAAAGTTGGGGGGAATACAAGCTGGATAAAAATTGGTTTTTTCAGTTTTCAACCGTCTGAAATAGCAAAGATGTCGACTATTCTTGCTCTTGCAAGATTTCTTTCTGATGATGAAACAGATATAAGCTCACTGCCACATTTTTTAACTGCTCTCGGACTTGCTTTTGTCCCGGCCATGCTGATCATTCTACAGCTTGATATGGGGACAACGATTACATTTCTGTCATTTATTGCCCCAATGCTGATTGTGTCAGGATTTGATCTCTATACTCTCATGTTGCTTGCTTTTCCTCTGATTCTTATGATCAGCGGATTTTTCAACATTTATTTTATTATTGCCGCTGCAGTCATTTTGTTTGGAACCTTGGTTGTTTATCGCAAGAAATTTCAGCTTCATCAATTAATTGTCATTTGCTTAGGTCTTGCTACCAGTCTTTTTACTAACAAGTTTGCAACCAGCATTCTCAGGCCCAATCAGATCGATCGAATTCAGACATTTCTGGATCCCATGAACGATCCTCAGGGAGCAGGATATAATGTTATCCAGTCAAAAATAGCATTAAGTTCAGGAGGATTGTTAGGGAAAGGTTTTCTTCATGGAACACAGACTCAACTGCGATTTATTCCTGCACAGTGGACCGATTTTATTTTTTGTGTTATTGGCGAAGAGTTTGGCTTTATAGGAGCAGCACTCTTGCTATCCCTTTATCTTGCGCTGATTCTCAGGTTGATCTGGGCAATATTTTCAATTAAAAACAGGTTTGTTGAACTGACTCTTACCGGATATGTCTCGTTGTTATTCATACATATAGTTATCAATACCGGTATGACAATCGGTCTAATTCCTGTAATAGGAGTTCCTCTTCCATTTGTTTCTTATGGAGGCTCTTCGTTGATTGGCAATATGATTATGATAGGCCTTGCGATGAATTTTTCTCGAAACAAGAGGGAGTTGGGGTACTAGGGGAAAACGATCAGGAAGAGAAGCCAATGTTGCGGGGCCATAAAAAAAAGCTGAAACCGAAGCTATAAGCCGAATTCTGTGGATTAACCGGCCAAAACCGGATAAAACTGCAGCCATTTATCTAATGCGGCTTACCCGAAAACTCTCCTTTCGGATTTGAGCGGGCCACTCTTATCCCCCCGAGAGGAGAAAGTTTTCCTATTTAGCCTTGCTTCGGGGAGGTTTGCCAAG
>CAIVSG010000273.1 GCA_903908555.1 uncultured Chlorobiaceae bacterium
ATTGATCGTTAATCCGGATACTGAAAAAATCTTTGTTTTTGCCCGAAAGCTTTTCCAGTCGATTTGCCGGAGGAACTCTTAAATCAATGATATGTAATGAGTTGTTAATCATTCTCAACTTCCTCCTCGCGGTCTCTTGGATTTCATTTGGCAAACCCCTTACTCGTTCTCCATGCCAAATGTTTTCAGTCTCTTTGGAACCAAACGAAACAATCATACTCTCGATCTAAGTTACTAACGTTAAAGGTAAGTATATCTCTTCAAAAAGTCAAACTAAACCGGCTATCATTCGGAATAATGTAAAATGTACGTAACTATAGGCAAGTATAAAGGTTTTTTGATATTTTCGGGGGTCAGGTATGATGGATAGGGGGGCGGGAGGGCGAAAACAGAATATTCACTGCCTAAAATAAATATTAACTTTGGCTTTATTTCACCTTAGGAAGTAAAGGCTTCAGCTTCTGATATTAAAAGACCAAACCCTGTAAAAAGCGAAAACCTGCCCGGGTGCGCTGTTCAAGTGGGAAGCGTGGCAGGTATTATTACTCATAGTGTAAGCAATAGAACGTTTCCTATCAAGGGTTATGAGTCATTACCTGCTCCTTTTTTTGGACAGTTTACAACTCAAACTGCTGTCTAATATTCGGGGTCCACTATAATGAGAAATATTTTTCCCCTTGGCATCGATAAAATATCCCTTATACTGTAAGTGAATTCATGGCCTATCGGCTTTGAATCTATCGAGGTCTCGGCCTGCTGAACCAGCGAAGCAAATCAGCGGCCTCTCTTTTTTTTCTGATACACCAGCTTCCTCAAAATCCTCTTTGCGCCACTTTGGAGCCCTATCGGATCAAATCGCTCATTGACATCAACGTATATCTCGGGCGCCCTTCACCGATCTGCATTATGTTTAGTGTTGCTGTCACAGGTTTATGCAGCCAATCCCGGTTTAAAACGTCTGGGTCTTCAATTGATGCATCCACCTTACCACTAATCAAACCATCTTGATCAAGCAGCTTGAATTCAAACGTCCGTCCTGTCAGGAGCACTCCTTGAAATTCTCCACGGTAAGTACCTTGCGTCTCCCGAATATTTTCATCTTTCAAGCGAGTAGCGGAAAACTTGAGTTGTTCATAATCCGTATAACAAAAGGAAGTCTTTTCATACGACAAACCAAACCATGCGTGATACCTGACGAGAACATCCAGAAACTCATGAATTTTCTTTACCGCTCTGGGCTGAACTTCTTCGACAAGCTCTGCTAGATCGTCATCACTCCCTTCAGCCGCCATCCGAAACAAAGTGCTAATCTTATTTATCGCCGCCCTTGTTTCTTCAAATTCCGGAAATTTATTCTGCCCCTTTTCAGGAAGCTCGAATTCAAAACCAAAAGAACCCATAGCAATTCCGATAATCAACAACTGATTCTTGTCTTTATCAGGAATTGGGCCACTATGCCTTAACATGTCGCACAACCCCGCTGCAACCGCGCTAAAGGCATCCGAAAAAGCGGATGCAGCTCTGGAAGCAAAATCAGCGGAAATACCATGTATACCGGACACAGGTCTTCCCCGAAAAGTCAATTGCGCTCTCGGTGCAGTGTACTGTGGTGGCAAATGAGATAAAAAATTATTCGCTTTCCGGAGCCGAGACTCAAGACTCATCTTATCAATAACAGTCCCTTGAGGAACGGAAGAAATAAGCGCTTCAAAATCCTTAATCTCAGAGGATATAGTTTGGTATTCATTATTCATAAGTCAGTCCTCCGTCACTATCCAGAATTGCGCTCGCATCAATATCCTGCGAAGGATCAAGATCAACTTGAACAAATCCTTTCCACAAACCGTCTCGGCGATGAGACCACATGCTATACCAATATGAAATAATTTTAACCTTCAAAGAATCCATTGGATCCCCAAGCACAACGTTATAGGAGTCTACAAAATACTTGTCCATAAGAGTCTCTTGATCGAACAAGGCCGCAAATCTGCCAGCTAAACTGGCTTGTGATTCTCCTTCTGGAAGGTAAAAAAAAGTTACGACATCCATATCGCGAGGAGGACGTCCTTCCGCAAGTTCTACATTTTCCAGAAAACTTCCATCTATCCATTGAAAACCTGAAGTTATTCCTGCCTGATGCATCTCACCGCGAAAATGAAGTAACCCCCGAAGTATCATTATACGTTCTTCAGAAATAGCAAATCGGTCAACAACTGTCAACAGATTAGAGAGATAAGGAGAACGATCAGGCGAATGGCCCTTTTGTAGCGGGCTTACGGGAGGCATTACTCCGATGGAGTTCCACATCGGGATAGTTCCCTCAACTATCGTCATAACAGCCACTCTCTTTGGTTGATGAAACTTCTTACAATACGAAAAGCATTCGTTACATTTGCGCTAGGAAAGCGTATTATTGCCGCAAATAATAGCAACTCCATTAGCGCTTTGTTTTATCCCCAACCGCTTTCCTCTTTTTTCCCTCACATTCAGCAGCAAGAGCATTTAAAGCTATCATACCCAAAGGACGGGCTGCTACCGAAAAATACAGTAAAATATACGCAATTACAATCTAAGGTAAGGATTTTGGATATTTACGGATATCAAATATGATGAGTAGTTTTTTTGGGGGAAGGAGAAAACAGAATAGTTTGATGCGGAAAATAAATATTAACTATGGGCTTTTTTTTTACCTTAGTGAGTAAAGGCTTAAGCATGAGATGAAGTTGATAAAATTTCTTATTGATCGACCTGCCCCCTGCCAACAAGAAATGCCTTTAAATACTTGTATAGCAATTTTTTACGGTTATTAAAGTATCGGTTATGAATTACTCAGTATCCAGCCGCAAAGAGTTAACCATCATGAAAATCGAGGAAGAGGTGCTTGATTTTCGTCATGGCGAATCGTTCAAGGTGGCTATTGACGAAATAGTCAATAAAGACCAAAGCAAAAACCTGATCATAGATTTCTCTCAAGTAAAAGCCATTGATTCGTGCGGCATCAGTTCAATGCTGCTCGCTCATCAGCTATCCAATCAGTCAAGCGGTCTGGCGATATTTGTCTCCCTTGGCAAACAGATCAAGGATCTGCTTAAGCTGACAAATCTTGACAAACAGCTCTACATTTTTTCATCTATCAATGAGGTGATAACACTCATTGAACCGGCAATAAAAGGCAAGCGGGGTTCAAAAGGAAAATCTCAGGCACCCGCCTATGAAGCCAGTGATGAACTGAGCGATGACCTTGATCTTATCGCCATACCGGAACTCAATGAAGCTAATCTTGAAGAACATCTTGACGATGACATGCTGGAGACTGACGACATAACCCAGCAACCGGAGCTCTCCGAAACACCTGCAGAAAAAGAGCCTGGCTCAAAAAAAAGAGGGCGCCCGAAAAAAAGCTGACCTGTAGCTCACTGGTAGAGCAGTTTGACTGGCGTTATCCGGCTGAACTGCTCTATCTGCCTCCGGCTCTCCTCCATAATATCGTCAAGCGGCACTTGTTTGCAGATCATCTCCCTGAACAGTGGAGTGCCTGCAAGCCTGTCGAAGAAAATATTGCCTTTCTGAAGAGCTGTTTTTTCTGGATAGAGATGCTGCAGGGCAAGAAGAATCGCTGCTCCGGTTTTGAAGGGGATAAATGTTTTTCTGTCGGTTATTGAAAGCTTCACTCCCTCACAACGTTCACCCTTGAACTTGCCAGACGCCGGCTTAAAAACAACAGCATCAAACAAAACGCCGGGCAGTTTATACTGCTTGAGACTACCTGCAAGTTCCCGCCCATTGATGAACGGTGCACCAAGCTGCATGAAGGGAGCGTCTGTCCCTCGCCCTTCGCTTACGGTGGTCGCTTCAAGAAACACTGTCGCAGGATAGACTATTGCACTATCAACACTTCTGATATTCGGTGAGGGAGAGATAAACCTGAAGCCGGGGTACTCATCGGCAAACAGGCGCCGATTGTACCCCGACATCGTTATCACTCTCAGATCGAGTCGTTTATACTTCTGTTCTTTCAGTCTGGTGGCAATCTCCCCGACTGTCATGGAATGAATAAAGGGAATATCGACAGCCCCTACAAACGACTCATATCCCGGCGCCAGCATAAACCCGTACCGCAGAAATGGAATAATCGGATTAGGACGATCAAGAACCATAAAGGGGATGCCAGCCTCCTCACAGGCCTGCATGGCATTGTTCATGGTCGAGATATAGGTATAGCATCGGGAACCAATGTCCTGAAGATCAAAAAGTAGAATATCAATACTTTTCAAATGCTTGATATCCGGTTTTTTTGAATTCCCATAAAGCGAAAAAACAGGAAGGGTGTCATGCACAACTGAACCCCCGACACTTTTACCAGCTTCAATATCAGCCGAAAATCCGTGCTCAGGTGCCATGATAAACTTCAGCCGCACTCCACCTTGAAGCATGACGGCATAATCCGGTTCCGCCTTGCGGGTCACGCCGGCAACATTGGTAATGAGCCCGACTTTCATGCCGGATAACTCATGGAATCCCGACGCCTCAAGACGGTCTATACCGCAGAGTAAGGGTTCAGCTGAAACAGGAGATGCAGAAAAAAGAGAGAAGAGAAAAAGGAGCAGAGAAAGAAAACGAGAGTATAAGCGCGTTGCGCCTGAATGAAAAAGTGCAGAAAAAAAACAGCTCTCAATATCCATGTGTGACAGCAACTCTAACCGAACATTGTCAAGCCAAAAAGAGACTCCCGGAACCTCTTAAGAAATAGGGAGGATGAATGGTCAAAATACACAGTTACGGAGACAAAAAACGAATTGGACAAAAAAAAGCCGCCTGTTGAAGGGCGGCTTTACTTGTGGTGGGGACAGGACTTGAACCTGCAACCTTCGGGTTATGAGCCCGACGAGCTACCAATTGCTCCACCCCACGATGTTTGTGCTACAATGTACGGAATAAAATCACTTATGCAAGCATTTTATTGTATTTGTTTACCATTTATATCCTGTCCATCAGGTTCTATAACAAAAAGTTTCCCATCAGACCCTTCAACGGCAAGAATCATCCCTTCTGAAACTTCGTCGCGGATGGTGCGCTGGGCAAGATTGGCAACCAGCACAACATGTTTACCAACCATCTCTTCAGGAGTGTAGAAGCGCGCAATCCCGGCAAGGACCTGTTTTGTTACAGAACCTACCTGCAGTTGCAGCTTGAGAAGTTTTCCTGCTTTTTTAACTGTTTCAGCAGCTATAACTTTAGCAACCCTCAAGTCAACCTTTAAAAAATCATCAAAGCTGATCACAGGCTTGAACTCCATACGATCCTGTTCAGCTCCGGCTTCACGTTTCTCGGCTTCAGCAAGCAATGCCTCAATTTTCTTAAGCTCCGGAGCGATATCGGCATCCTCAATTTTTGTAAACAGTATCTCCGATTCTGCCCTTAGCTTATGCCCTTTCGAAAGAGCCGGGCTGAGCAGAGACTGCGCCAGAGAGCTTCCCCTGGTAAAGCGATCTTCGATTGAATCCTGAAATCCAAGCATCGCATAAATCCGGTTACTGGTTTCAGGTATGACCGGATAGAGTGCAACTGCGAGAGCATGACAAAGGTTCAGCGAAAGAGCCATGGCTCGGGCCGCTGCTTCGCGGTCAACCTTGATTACTTTCCAAGGCTCCGACTCTGTAAGAAACCGGTTGGCTGCTCTGGCTATCTCCATTCCAAGAGAGGTTGCTTCCCTGAAATGAAACTGTTCAAACGCCAGATCAAGCTGCCGAAGAGTATCCGGCCAGTCAATACCAAGAGAGTCCCAATCTTCCAAAGTAGACTCATAGGGCACAACTCCCTCAAAACGAGCATTGGTAAAATCAACCGATCGCTTGATAAAATTCCCAAGCGTATCGGCCAACTCGCCATTAGTCCTGTTCTGAAAATCCTGCCAGCTGAAATCACTATCCTTGTTTTCAGGATAATTCATTGCAATGGTGTATCGCAGGGTATCAGCCGGAAACTTTTCAAGGAATTCACCAAGATAAACCGCATAGTTCCTCGACTTTGAAAACTTTCTTCCTTCGAAATTCATGAACTCCGATGCCGGCACATTATCGGCCAGATTATAGCACCCGCTCTCTCTCCCTTCGTTCCATGCCATCAGAATTGCAGGAAACATCAGCGTATGAAACACAACATTATCCTTGCCGATAAAGTGAACAAGCCGGCTTTCGGGATCCTGCCAATACTCTTTCCAGCGATCACTCTCGCCACGTTGTTCAGCCCACTCTTTTGTAAACGAAATATAACCAAGCACGGCATCGAACCATACGTAGAGCACCTTGCCCACAGCTTCCGCCGTGTCGAGAGGCACCTTGATACCCCAGCTCAAATCTCGGGTTATCGCCCGGTCATTCAAGCCCTGTTTGAGCCATGTGCGGCTATAATTCACCACATTCTGCCGCCAGTCCTCCTCATGGCTGTTGACATACTCCTCAAGCTGTTGCTGAAATCGTCCGAGAGGAAAATACCAGTGCATGGTGTCGCGCAGTTCCGGTGTGGCATCGGAAAGCTTGCTTTTCGGATTGATAAGTTCAAGTGGGCTCAGATGGGTACCGCACTGTTCACACTGATCACCGTTAGCCTCCGCATTATTGCATATCGGGCAGGTACCGGTAACATAGCGATCCGAAAGAAAGCGGTCAGCTTTACGATCAAAGAAAAGCTTGTCAGTTTTTTTTGTAAAAATCCCTTTCTTCTCAATTTCAAGAAAAAATTCCTGTGCCGTTTTATGATGAAGCTCAGAAGTTGTTCTGCCATAATAATCAAACGAAATACCACACTTCCGGAACGCATCAACGTTCATGGCATGGTAGCGATCAACAACATCCTTGGGGGAAATCCCCTCTTTCTCAGCCGTAATGGTAATAGGAACACCGTGTTCATCAGAACCGCCAATATGAATGACATCCTCACCCTTGAGTCTTTTATAGCGAACATAAATATCTGCAGGAAGGTAAACACCTGCCAGATGACCGAGATGAACCGGGCCATTGGCGTATGGAAGAGCTGTTGTGACCAGAGTTCTTTTAAACTGAAGCATACTATGAATAGACCTATTTTTTTACAAACATGGCATTGAACTTTTCAAGAGGGATCCTGAGAGTCTGATCGCTCTTCTGGTAGCGAAGGTAGACAAGTTTTTTCTGGGCATCAACATTTTCAACAACTGCAGTTCCCTCCGGAGTATTCACCCTGCTTCCTACCGGAGGAAGAGGTGTCTGGGGAGATGGCTGTGCATGGCACCCCTTCTCATGTTTCGAATAACCAAGACAGCATTTCGGACGGTTACATATTCCGGTGACATTAAAGGCATGGTTATCATTGCCGTTGGTTTCGGAATACTGAGATTTTTCAGAAAACGGATTCGCGTGAATCTTCGGCAGCCAGCTCGAGCAACACAAAAGACACCCGCACGGTCCAAACGCATTTGCCCTTCTGGCCTCTTCACGTGTTGTGATCTGCACCATCTGAATTCTTGCCTTGAACTCTCCAGCCAAATCACGAACAAGAGTCCTGAAATCAACACGATGTGAGGAGGTATAGTAAACAGAGAGTTTCTGCTGGTCCATCCGCAACTCCACATCAACCAGCTTAAGATCAAGTTCATGCTTTTTAATCTTGCTCTGGCAGACATCCCGAATCTCAGACTGCCGTTTTTTCAGTTCAATAATAGCCAGATTGTCATTCTCATCGGCAATGCGCACCACTGCAGTACGCTCCGGGCCATTTTTATCCAGCCCTTTCAGCTGAAGTTTTTTGCGGGCAATCTGCCCTATGGAATAAACAACGCCAAAATCATACCCTCCGTCAGACTCAATAATAACCTGCATTCCTATAGAGAAAGGGATACCGGTATTGTTGAGAAAAAATTCACGGCGACAACCCTGCAGCTCAACCTCACAGATATCATCCACAACCTCTTCAGTAACTGCCCCGTATATCGCCTCCATCTCACTATGCAGCAACTGTGAAAGCCGCAGCCTTACCTTGGTATTATCACCTAAAAGACAACTGCATATAACATTACTCATAAATGCTTATTTATTTAATTCGAAAACATGAAATACTTCCGTCTTCGGGGGTACAATTTCTTACCGTTTTTCAAGACCAAAAAAACGCACAAACGCTTCCACACGCCTGTTTATTGAATCCTTTCCTTTGACCAGAGTCAGGGCTTCATCCATCATCCGGGTCCTGATCTTACCACCAAGCTCGTCAAGGTGCCGCTCCGTCATCCCCTTCATGTAAGCAGTCAGTTCATCAGCATTTGAATATTCGTCCCTGGTAAGCAACCGGGGCTCCAAAAAAGAGAGAGACAGCTCAGGTTTTTGTTCACCAAGATATTCAATCCGACTGACAACTGAAACAAGGTAAATCGAAGGAGTTTTCTCAAGAACACGCGAAACAATAGATGCTGTCCCTTTTAAAAAAAGAAGTGGTCGCTGGTCGACAGGCTCAATCTTCCCCTGCGGAAAAATCCACAAGGCATTCTGTCTCTCACCTTCAGCCGTGAGCAGCTCAGCAGCATATCGAAGCGTATCGAGCACACTTCTCGGGCGGGACCGATCGAGGGAAAAAGCACCAATACGGGTTAAAAAACGATGTTTCTTTAACTGCTGATACTCGATAATGATATGCAGGTTCTGACGAAAAAATTCTTCAGTGCAAAGCGGCGACCAGAATCCGTCCCACCAATAGGCATGATTGGCATAAAAAATAACCGGAATACGAGGATTCATCTCCCGCACTCCGGTCTGCATAAAAACGCGTACCGAATTAAAATACCGCTTGAACTGCCGGCGGGAATACCAGCTGAACCATAGGGTATAGAGCCTGCTGCGTCGGACTTTAAGCATCCGCGCTTATTTGAACGCTCTCCTGATACGGTTTATCGCCTCCTCCAGCGAGGAGATTGAGGCCGCATAGGAAAGACGAAGGTTTTCAGGAGCTCCGAAGGCATCTCCAGGAACTGTGGCAACATGATGCACTTTCAGAAGATATTCGGCAACATCTGCAGAATCCTTCATAACAACACCGTTAAAGGTCTGGCCAAACACTCCGCTGACATCAGGGAAAATATAAAACGCTCCCTGCGGAAGGGCTGTTTTGAAACCAGGAATGCTGTTAAGAGCCTGGTACATATAATCACGACGCTTTTCAAATTCGGCGCGGCGCTCTTCCACAATCCCCTGATCCCCCGTCAGAGCCGCAACAGCAGCTTTCTGGGCAATAGCATTAGGGTTCGATGTTGTCTGCGACTGTATCTTGTCACAGGCATCAATCAACCATTTCGGTCCGGCAAGGTAACCGATTCTCCAGCCGGTCATGGCATAGGTTTTCGATACGCCGTTACTGACGATAACCCAATCCTTGATAGCCGGAATCCTTGCGGGAGAGAACGGACGGACATCCCCATACACGATCATATCATACATTTCATCAGACACAACAAAAATCCCACGTCCCTCAATGACCTTGACAAGTGCACGAACTTCATCTTCACTATACACCGATCCGGTAGGATTCGATGGAGAATTAAGCACAAGAACCTTGGTTTTCGGGGTAATGGCAGCCTCAAGCTGCGCCGGAGTCATTTTATACTCATTTTCCAGCGTGGCATGCACAATAACCGGAGTAGCGCTGGCAAGACGGACCATTTCGGGAAAACTTACCCAGTATGGTGCAGGAACAATCACCTCATCACCCTCCTGGCAAAGCGCAAGAAAGGTATTGGCAAGAGTCTGCTTGCCTCCGTTGCTGACGATTATCTGGTTTGTTTGAAACTCCAGATCATTATCACGCCTGAACTTTGCAAGAATGGCTTGTTTAAGCTCAGGAATACCGGAATTAGTAGTATATCGGGTAAACCCGGCATTTATGGCTGCAATAGCAGCCTGATTAACGTTGTCAGGAGTTGGAAAATCCGGTTCACCGGCTGAAAGGCTCACAATATCCTTCCCTTCGGCCTTCATTGTAGCTGCAAGATTGCTGATTCGCATGGTCTGCGACTCCTGCATGCTGAGAACCCGGCGTGTCAGATATTTTTCTTCCAAAATATGCGTTGTAGACATTTCGAATGGTTATTTGTGATTTATTTATTGTTGTTCATCTCGTTTTTCATGCAGCATTTCCAGAACACATGGATGCACAAATTTTCTTACATCCCCGCCCAGCAAAGCCACCTCCTTGATAATCGACGAAGCGACATAGGTATATTTGACATTCGGCATCAAAAATACCGTTGTAACCTCTGGATAGAGCTGGCGGTTCAAAAGCGACATCTGGAACTCATACTCAAAATCCTTGACCTGCCGTACTCCCCTGACAATGGCCCTTGCGCCTACCTGTCGGGCATAATCAGCAAGAAGACCGTCATGCAGCATCTCGACACTCACGCTGGAATAATCGGCAATAACCTCTCGAATCATGCAAAGCCTCTCTTCAGCGCTGAACAGTGCCTGTTTATGACTGTTCGCAGCAATAACGACAATGACTTCTTCAAAAATATTAAGCGCACGTTCAAGGACATCGAGGTGGCCATTGGTGAAGGGATCGAACGTCCCTGGATAGATGGCTTTCTGTTTCATCGGCAGCAAAAATTGTTCAGTGCTGAAAAAAAGTAACTCTTGTCATACCATAATCCCTGTGAAAAGAGTAATACGGTGACTGCTGGAAATCAATATGAGTACTATGCTCTATAAGTAGAAAACCCTCTTCTGCAAGCAGTTTCCCTCCGGCAATTTTTTCAATCAGCAGATTGTAATCATGCCAGGAATACGGTGGATCGCAAAAGACAAGATCGAACACTCCTGTCTCTCGACCAAGAAATGCAGAAACATCCGAATTCACAATCTTTGCTCGATCCTGAACCCCTAACTGAAGGGTTGTCGACTTTAAAGCTTTGAGTGCATCCACATGCTGATCAACAAAACACACTGAACCTGCTCCGCGGCTCAACGCCTCAAAACCAAGAGAACCGAACCCGGCAAACACATCGAGAACAGAAGCCTCGTCAAAGTCTATTCTCCCTTCAAGAATATCAAAAAGAGACTTTTTAACCCGACTGCTGCAAGGACGTATTGCCTGAGACGATGAGCTCCTGATTTTGCGCCCTTTATATGTACCCGCCAGAATCTGCACTAAACCCCTTCCAGCCTAAAAGTCACCGAATACGGTCTCCGTGAGGATGGCAAGCGCTTTCTCAGCATCATCCTTTGACGGTGGCTTTCCGTGCCAGTTGGACTTATCCGGCATAGTCCCTTCAAAAAACGGAACACCTTTACCCATAATAGTTACTGCAAGCACAACCGACGGCTTGGTGCGACGATCATCAGCCCTTATAGCTTCAACAGTACTTGCAAAGTCCTCAATATCGTTTCCGTCGCAATGATAGACATCCCAGCCAAATGCGCGCCATTTATCCGCAAATGGTTCTACACGCATAATATCGTTGACCTCACCGTCAATCTGCTCATTATTGCAATCAACAATACCGATAATTTTTCCAAGCCCGTAATGAGAGGCACTCATGGCAGCTTCCCATATCTGGCCTTCCTGGCACTCGCCATCTCCCATCAGACAGAACACATCACGTTCATTGCCGTCAATACGCAGGCCAAGTGCTGCTCCAACTGCAGCAGAAAGACCCTGACCCAGAGAGCCTGAAGCGATTCTGATACCGGGAAGTCTGGCTTCGGATGTCGGATGCCCCTGCAGGTATGAGCCGATCTCGCGCAGGGAATTCAGCTCGCTGAGAGGAAAATAGCCTGAACGGGCAAGCACACTGTACCATACAGGAGCAATGTGACCGTTGGAAAGAAAAACAAGGTCCTGATCATCACTCTGCCAGAACTTGTGCGGATCCTTCTGAAGCACCCTGAAATAGAGCGCTGTGAAAATATCAGCCATACCAAGCGAACCTCCCGTATGACCGGAATTTGCCCTGGCAAGCATTCTGATAATATCCCGTCGAACCTGACGGGCCATCTCATTGAGTTCATCAATGGTGGCAAGCTGAAGAAGCTCGCCTTTTTTTTCCGCAGGATATACTTTTAAGTCTTTTGCCATGGCAGGTCAACAAAATTCTCGCGAATTAATAAAAAAGGTGCAGTTTGAAGGTCGGGTGATAATAACAAAAAAAATTATTCATGTTCACGCTTTCTTTCCCTGAAAAACTTCCATACGGAAAAAGAAAGAAGCAGAACAAATAAAATCGATACAGGAATACTATACAGAGCTGCATAACCACCAATCTGCTGCCAATTGCTTCCCAGTAAATAACCACCGTACAGAAGCAATACATTCCATGCGGTAGCGCTTATAGCGGCAGCGAGAAAGACTAAAGGGGTTCTAAGATGCATCAACCCTGACATAACGGAAATAACTGCCCTGGAGCCAAACAGAAAGCGGTTTACCAGCACAGCTGCATAACCATGAGCAGCAAATTTCCGGCGGAGAAGATCCATATCGGAAGGAGGAAAAAACTTATGCGCACTCTTTGACAACCAGGGCTTAACCTGTGTACCTCCCTCGGCATACAATTTCATGCCCAAATTTTTACTGAGCATGTACACAAGCATGAAGCCGGCCGTCGAACCCGCAGAAGACCAGAATAAAGCTCCAGCAAAAGATATCCCGCTTGTATAGATCAAATAACCTATAAAAGCAACAGGCACATCTCCAGGAATCGGCGGCACTACATTTTCAATAAAAGCGATCACAAAAAGAAACAGATAGATCGAAAATGGATCGGCATGCTGCAGATAAGCAATCGCAGACTCAAGCATTCAACCCCCCTCTCTTCTGTAATTTCAGTCTCAATCGAGTTCCAGAACCCTTCTCTGAACTTCACTGTAAGCATCCTCTACACCGCCAAGATCAAACCTGAAACGATCCTTATCAAGTTTTTCATTTGTTTCAAGATCCCACAACCGGCAGGTATCAGGGCTGATCTCATCACCAAGAAGGATTTCGCCATTGTGCCGGCCGAACTCAAGCTTGAAATCAACAAGCTTCAGTTTTCTGTCAGCAAAAAACTTTTTCAGCACCGCATTAATAGCTTCAGCACGGTTTTTCAGGACTTCAAGTTCTTCCAGAGTTGCAATACCGAGCGCAACTGCATGAGACTCATTCATCAAGGGATCATCCAGATCATCATCTTTCAAATAGAGCTCAACTATGGGTTTTGCAAGCACAGTTCCCTCTGCAAAGCCATACCGCTTCACCAGTGAACCAGCTGCAATGTTGCGCACCACAACCTCAACCTTAATAATATCAAGGTGGCGGCAAAGCATATCGCGATCAGAAAGCTTCTCGACCAGATGGGTATGTATGCCTTCACTCTCAAGGAGAGTAAAGAGCTTGCAGGAAATAGCGTTGTTCACAACACCCTTGTCTGCAATAGTGCCTTTTTTCTTGTTATTGAAAGCAGTCGCATCATCCTTGAACTCCTGTATAACCAGGTTGCTCTCATCCGTTAAAAAAACCTTTTTAGCTTTCCCTTCGTAAAGTTGTGTCGTCTTTTTCATGTAAACCGATTTTATTTGTGATTTGCTCTCGCGACAGGATAGCGCTTATAGCACCTTAAATTTCTCTCTTCAAGCTACCCTTCATGATCGGAAGCCGCCTGTTCAACAGCCCCGGTAAGCACAATGGTAATTTGATCATCTGTAAGTCCCTTATCTTTCAAAAAGCTCATAAACCTGAACACCCCAAGATCAGAAAGCATCGCTTTCGGCTGATCCTGCACACTAAGCCCTCTGGTGCGACTGTACTCTTCGGAAGTCTTGATCCAGTCATCAATGAACTGTTCCGATTTTCCGTTTTCAAGAAAAAAACCGGTCACAATCCGTTCAACCGCATCCCTTGATGGTTCCGGATGAGCCGTAAACAGCAACTGCATCTCTTCAGAAATCCTCGCCAACACAATAACCGCCTCCTTGTCAAGGGTCTCTTCAAGGATATCTTTCGCCTGTTCCTTGACACCGCTCTTCTGGGTCATACTGGTTTCCGGATCGTTGGATAATAAAATATTGACAGCAGAAAAATCCCGAATAAGTTACAAAGAAAAATAGCAAATACATAAGAGATCATACGTTGTCTTTCTTCTCCTTAAATACACGGCCCGCCTGA
>CAIVSG010000274.1 GCA_903908555.1 uncultured Chlorobiaceae bacterium
ATCAAAAAGAATATCTTTAGCAGTCATTGTAACAGATTCCTCCTGTTAGTTTTTGTGAAAATTTTAGGAACGGATTAGCCGAGAATAGCAAAAATATCAGACTCGCGCATGATGAGGTAATCCTCACCTTCCACACTGACCTCGGTGCCGGAATATTTGCCATACAGCACTTTCTGGCCTACTTTGACCTCGACTTCAAGCAGTTGGCCATTGTCGGCAATCTTGCCTGCTCCTACTGCAACGATTTCACCATACTGCGGTTTTTCTTTCCCGGTGTCGGGAATATAAAGGCCGCCTTTGGTTTTTTCCTCTGCCGGTGCAGGTTTAACAATAACTCGATCAGCTAAGGGTTTCAAGTTCATTGTCTTCTCTTGTTTGGGTTTTAGATTAATAGTAAAATACTATTGACTTGTAAATTGATTTATTCTGCTTTAGCACTCAAGCACTTCGAGTGCTAAAGGAACATCTTATAATAAAAAAAATATTGTTCCTTCCAAAAGTTTCTTTATTTCTGGATGCACATTTTTCACTCTTAGAAACGATATGCCTATGACCGTGGAAGCAAATAAAACAATAGATGACGCACTCTATTACACAATCGGTAAGGTCACAATGGAAAAGCTGACAAGCAGCCTTTCAAAGATGCAGGATGACACGGCTACAGCTGAAGACCTGCAGTTCGCCGCTCTGTTGCAGGAGATCGCCGCACTTGCCAAAAACCGCATGTCGGTAGCGGCAAATGAAACCGAATTCAGTAAAGGAATTCCGGTTTGGGTGGAACGCACGGCTCAGTCGCACTTTCCGCATATTCGATTGCACGGAGGTGCGCTTGAAGATGATCCAATGAAAGGTTGAGGATAGAAAAGCCTGCTCAACGTTCAAGGGATGGCTTGAGATAGCGGCCTGTAAGAGAGTGATCCATTGCTGCAATCTCTTCGGGGGTACCTTCTGCAACAATACTGCCGCCCTTATCACCTGCACCCGGCCCAAGATCGATAACCCAGTCTGCCTGCGTGATAATATCCGGGTTGTGTTCAATAATGACCAGCGTGTTTTTCTGCTCGAGAAGTTTTTCAAAACAGAGGATCAACTTGTTGATATCCTCGAAATGAAGGCCCGTGGTAGGCTCATCAAAAATAAAGAGCGTATGCTCCAGATCGGCTCTTGCAATGAAACTTGCAAGCTTGAGCCGCTGAGCCTCCCCTCCCGAAAGAGTACTTGAGGACTGACCTAACCGGATATAACCAAGGCCTACCTCGTCGAGTACCATCAGTTTTTTGGCAATCCCCTTCTCGTTGCGGAAAAATACAATAGCCTCCTCAACGGTCATATCGAGCACCTCGGCAATGGAAAGCCCCTGGCACTTCACTTCAAGGGTATCCGGCTTGTAACGCAACCCATTGCAATCTTCGCACACCGCTTCGATATCTGCAAGAAACTGCATCTCAATGTGAATACTGCCCTCTCCGGCACAGCTTTCACAACGGCCGCCGGGAATGTTGAAAGAAAAATAGCCGGCCTTCAAGCCTCTTTGTTTTGCATCCTTTGTCTGCGAAAAAAGAGTACGGATGTCATCGAATATCTTGAGGTAGGTTACAGGATTGCTGCGACTCGATTTTCCAATGGGTGATTGATCAACATGCTCAACTTTATCGACAAGCCATGTTCCTGAAATAGAACGATGAGTTCCAACCTTCTCCTTCAACCCGACTTTTTCCTTCAGAATCCCCTTGTTGAGAATATCGTTGACCAGAGTTGACTTGCCTGAACCACTCACCCCGGTAACGCAGGTCATGACGCCGAGAGGAAAACGCACATCAATATTCTTGAGATTGTTCTGCATGGCACCGGTAATCTCGATGCAGGATGTGAAATCGGGCGTTCTGCGAACCGCAGGTACAGCAATCCGTTTTGTGCCTTTGAGATACTGGGCTGTTAACGATGTGCCGTGTTCCTTCATAGCCGATACCGAACCATGAAAAACCACTTCACCGCCCATCCGCCCGGCATAAGGGCCAAGGTCGATCACTTCATCGGCGGCTTCTATAATTTCACGGTCATGCTCGACTACAACAACAGTATTGCCAAGATCGCGCAACCGCCTGAGCAGTGAGATAAGGCGGGCAGAATCACTCTGGTGCAGACCGATACTCGGTTCATCAAGGATATAGATTGCTCCGACAAGCGGAGAACCAAGAGAGGTGGAAAGATTAATACGTTGAAATTCACCCCCGCTCAGCGAATGAGTCAATCGGTCAAGGGTAAGGTAATTCAACCCGACATCGAGCAGATAGCCAAGACGTTTTATAATTTCCTGCAAAATAACTTCAGCCACTTTGCGGTCGAAAGGCGAAATATCAAGATTGCGGAAAAACTCTGATGCTTCGGCGATATTCATGCGCGACACCTCACCGATCTGGCAACCGGAAACACGCACAAGCCGTGCATCGGGATTAAGACGGTTCCCCTCACAATCCGGACAGATTGCATACCCGCGATAACGGCTTAAAAAGACCCTGTAGTGCATCTTATAACCGGCATCTTTTTCTATTTCTGCAAAAAAAGGCCAGATACCCTTGTATCGTTCATCAGGCAATCCTTTCCAGATAATCTCCTTGTGGGCATAGGAAATCTTTTCATAGGGAACATCAAGGGGAATGCCGAGAGTTGGCGCAACAGCAAGAAGCTGACGGAGATTCCATCGGTATTTTTCGGAGTTCCAGCATGCAATCGCACCCTCTTCAAGCGTGAGTGACTTGTCAGGCACCACGGCATCCTCATCAATGCCGGCAATTCGACCAAACCCCTGACAGGTTGTGCATGCGCCTATCGGCGAGTTGAATGCGAACAGCTGGGGAGAAAGCTCCTGATATTCAATGCCATTCAATTCTAATCGGTCACTAAAAAGGTAGCTCTTTCCTCCAACCACCTTCAGAGCAGCATACCCACCGGATTCATTAAAACAGCTTTCAGCTGCCTGAGAGATACGGCTGAAAACCTTTTCATCGTGCTTCGCCACAAAACGATCAACAAGAACCAGCAGCGAGGCGCGCTCGGATTTCGGCATCTCCAGCACCCGGTTGCAGGCAGACTCAGTATTAAGATCAAGCACCTCATCACCGTCAACGACTCTGAAAAAACCTTTTTTCAGAAGATTTGCTATTTCATCCTGAACGGAACAGCTATGGTGCCCGGCATCCTGATGAGCGGGGAAAAGAAATCCCACATAAAACTTTGTTCCCTCATCAAAAAAACCGGCCTGCAGACTCACATCATCCGGAGTATGCTTCAGAACTAGTTCGTTGGTATCACGAGAGTATATTTTCCCAATCCTGGCATAGAGCAGACGGAGATAGTCATAAATTTCCGACACCGTACCAACAGTGGAACGCGGATTTTTAGGAATGGGTTTCTGTTCAATAGCAATTGCTGGAGCTATTCCTTCGACACTTTCAATATCGGGCCGCGGCATTCGCTCAAGGAACTGCCGCACATAGGCTGAAAGAGACTCCACATAGCGGCGGTGGCCTTCGGCATAGAGAGTATCGAATGCAAGACTTGATTTACCTGAGCCACTGACACCAGTCAGTACAACAAAACGATTGCGGGGAATACAAACCGAGATATTGGCGAGATTATGAGTATTGATGCCTTTGAGAACAATATCAGGCAGACTCGTTTCAGCGACTGCTGAATGGTTGAGTCTATGAGTGGTCATGATTGAAAAATAATGTTGTGCATTAATGATTTGTCGGGGGGGTAATAAACGCAGAACAAACTGAAGGAAAAAACCTTTTCTCTTCTCTCTTTGTTCATTTGACTATCTGCTCCAGCAGACCTTGAATCGTAGTCTCCTCTAAAAGATTCTGAATTTTCATCTGCAGTTTGTTCATATAGCTGCGATGGTTGCATGAGGAAAATATTTCACAGCTTGCGGCATCCACTCCACAATGGACAATATGAGGTTTTCCTTCGATGGCAACAGCGATATCCGCTATTGTAATTTCAGCTACCGGCAGACTAAGTCTGTAACCGCCTTTTACCCCCTGAACAGAGGTTGCAATACCTGCTCTTTTGAGGCTTTGCATGGCCTTTGAAAGAAACTCCTGGGAAAAGCCGATATCCTCTGCCATTTCCTTGACGGTCACAATCCTGTCCTGCCCCTTGGTTGCCAGGTAAGTTACAGCATGAAGTCCGTATTCAAATTTTCTGGAAACCTGAAGCATAAGAATATTGTTATGGTAAATAAGATAAGTTTAACCCTATTACGGGTGTTAAACAATATCTTTTATATTGAGACCTAACAGATATATTGTTTTATACGTTTTAGCACCAGAAACATTTTACGGACTTTTTCATGAGCCATGCGGTCAAAGATCAGTACTTTTTGTGGCAATTCTCACCCGAAGATGAAGCAAAAATAAGATATCAGGAGTTCGGTACCGATCACACTGAAAAGACTCCGCTTCTTTTTATTCACGGTTACGGTGGCATGCTTGAACACTGGAACCTGAATATTCCCGCTTTTGCCCATGAGCATAAAATTTATGCCCTCGATCTTGTTGGTTTCGGAAAATCACAGAAACCAAATGTCCGTTACAGTCTTGAACTGTTTGCGTCACAGATTGAAGCATTTCTCTATCTGAAAAAACTGGATAAGGTCATTATTATCGGCCACTCTATGGGTGCGGCAAGCGGCATCTACTTTGCCCACCATAAACCCGGGAAAGTAAAGGCACTCATCCTGGCAAACCCTTCCGGTCTTTTTGGCGACACGATGGATGGAATGACCAGCGTATTTTTCGGCCTTGTAGGTTCTCCTTTAATCGGTGAGGTGCTTTTTTCTGCATTTGCAAATCCCATGGGAGTCAGTCAGAGTCTCATGCCGACCTACTTTAATCAGAATAAAGTGGATAGCAAGCTGATCAATCAATTCGCCCTTCCCCTTCAGGACAAAGGAGCCCAATTCTCTTACCTCTCTCCATCGAAAAGACCCCTTGATTTCAGGCTTGATAATCTCCCGAAACCATGCAACTACACCGGACCGGCATATCTTGTCTGGGGAGCAGAAGACACAGCACTCCCTCCACACAAAATCATACCTGAATTTCAGCAGCTTCTGCCACAGGCTGGTGCCTATATCATTCCGAAAGCAGCGCACTGTATACACCACGATGCACACGAAGAGTTTAACAAGCGGCTGAAAAAAATACTCGACCTGATTGAGAAAACTGCCTGATGACTAATACGCTGTACCCTTTACACTTCGGATGTTGAAATCACTCCATGGGGCTTTCAGACCTATCTGCACAGCATAGCTCTTGAACAGCCCGAATGGAATCCACTGAAAACTTATCTGCCAGCAATGCAGATCGCGATTGACCTGAAGCATTGGAAAAACAAAGTTGTTGTTTTGTAGATCATACCCTGTATTCAACACTATCTGCCACTCTTTTGATAAGGACTCCTTAAACGACGCGTTTAGAAGAGTGGATGTCACCGGCACAAGAGGATTGCTTTTGTCGGATTGCAGAAAGAGTGAAAACTGAAGCTGCCAGGGCTGACTGTAATTTATGGTTCTGAAATATTCCGTATTGAAGCGCTCGAGAAATATGGATTGTGCATTATTCGGCACATACAATGGTGCCGTGGAGGTGAGTATGGGAAACGCTGAAGAAGAAGCATCACTGCTGCCCTGAATACTCAGGCTCATATTGAGAAACCCCTTGATAAAGCGAAATAATCCATTGCCATCCTCACTGTTGAGACGATTACTTCTCTCTCCCGTCAATGAATTATAGCTGTACATATCATACATCGAACCTGCAGTGAACAGAAGACCCGGCGAGAGCACATTGCTTGATACAGTAAGGGTCAATGGCGCAAAATGTATGGCATCGGCATTGAAATTATACGACGTGGAGGCATTTACAGAGAGAAGCTGCAGTGTCGGGTCAGCGGCAAGGGTGCCGGTTTCGACGGAGGAACCTGTACCCCTTACTTTGCCCTGAATCAGATTTTTGAGGGTTATACCGACCGTACTTTGACCTTCGGGGAGACCGGCATAGCTTGTATTATTAAGACGGACAAAAAGCTGAGGATCGGTCCAGTCATAAACATTACCATAGTAGTTGTATGCACTGCCTGAAAAAGGCGGATTCCACAGGTAGCTGATGGTAGGTATAAAGGTATGGCGCAATGCCTTGAGCCCAAAAAGATTATCGAGGAGCCCGGTCTGAAGGGTACCATAAAGCCTTGTGCCGGCATCGACAGCAAACACGGTGGTTGATACCTCCTGGTTCGGAACGTCTGGAGAGAGCGAATGAATAAAAGTCAGGCTGGGATTGACATTAAAATAATGAAACAGGGTGGATTGCATGCGCAGCGGAAACACAACGCTTGTGCCACTGTAGGCATAATTATAAAGTCCGGATACAGGTTTAGAGGCCTGGAGACTTGCCCCTTGTGTAAAAAGGGCCTTGTTGCCTTCAGTAAATTCATGATAATACCCCAACTCAATATTGGCATTTGCAGCGTAGCCGGACGACGTTGAAGTGCTCGCTGAGGTAGACGACCCACTGAAGGAAGCTGCGGTCAATAGTGAAATATCGGATCTCCAGTCACCCTGAGAAGAACCGTAACGAAAGGGATACAAGCGGTTCTGGTAGAATGAAGCGTCGATGGTCTGGGTGGCATCAAGAGTGCTCAGGTTTTCGGAACGATTCCAGGTGATGGCCGCAATACTGTTCTCATCGTTGAAGGTTTTTGCCAGCGCCGCACGGGCATTCGATTGCTGTGTCAACGTGGTAATGGAATTCAGTGAATTCAGATCGTAGCCCTGCGGGGCACCCTGGAGCTGAATATTGACATCAAGGCGGGTGGCGGACTCAAAAACCTGGTTATGGATATATTTCGCATTCCAGTCAGTGTAACGCGGATAACTTTTATACTCTCCTGCAATCTCCCCTGAAAAAACAGTACTCTTTTTGTAGCGAAACCGTTCACCAAGGCGCCAGCTTCCATTTAACGATATGTCTCCATCAGCCCTGAGGTCCAGAAAATCATTTATGGCCCAGAAATACCCGAGATTCGACAAATAGTAACCTGCATCGCTGTTATTGCCGATACGAGGCATCAAAAAACCTGACGATCGAGCGTCCTTTAACGGAAAAACCATATACGGGAGGGCAAGAATGGGAATGGCCGGAAGATGCCGGGAAAAAATCTCAGGCCTGATATACATGATGAGTGGCTTTGCAATAATCCGCTGATCAGGAATGATGGTCATCTGAGAGGAGGAAAACCAGTAATGAGGCGAAAGCTCATCGCACGTCGTGAATGTGCCATTCTGGATGTTCATTTCACCATTTTCCTGCCTTGTTACATGCTCTCCCTGAAAAATGACCTTATTGGATGATGACAATACATTCGTTGTCTCTCCTCTTTTCGTTTTAAAGTTATAGGTCATTGTTTCAGCATTGAAACTCCCCTGGCGATCACTATAGACAGCCGGGTCGGTAACCTTTTTTGAGGTGTCGGCTTTACCGTATGCATGAAACAGTGATGTATCGAGGTCAATAACAATTTTCGGGGCTTTTACATTGGTATCTTCATTGTCGATACGGGCGTTCCCCCACAACTCCATGTTGCGGCTGTCGAGATTGTAGATAACCGAATCCTTTGCAGTGAAAAGAATAGTGCTTGTGAGAGTTCCTGTACCGGAAATCGAATCGAGCTGTACGGCCTGTTTCCCGGAAACAGCGGCTTTCTGCTTTGCCGGCTTTTCAGCACCGAGCCCAACCCCACCCCAAAAAAGAGGTAGTGCCAGAACAACGAGGCAGAACATTGTCACTATAGAAGTTCGTCGGTTGTTAAGCATCAGGGCAGTATCGCTCAGCTAAAGTATTGTGATGGTAAGTGATAAGAAAGATATTGAGAATATAGAACGAATAGGAAAAGAGATACGTAACAACATTTTATCCGTTAAGCAGAATAATACTTAAAGTATAAAACCAACAGCAAAAAGCACTGTCCTTTATTCCCGAAGCAATTGAATAGTGGGCAGTTGGCAGTCGGCAGTGGGCAGTGGGCAGTGGGCAGTTGGCAGTGGGCAGTTGGCTTTTTTTAGTGCTGGGAAAGAAAGTGCTGAGTACTGGGTGCTGAGTTAAAAATGGGAGTGGGGGCGGATGGGAGCTGTTGTCAATGATTTTGATCAACTCAAATGCCATCTACTAGTACCACCATGGTGTAGGCAGATAGCTTGAAGCTGCTATTTTTTTATTAAATTTGCGTGATATTACAAAAACTTTCTAACCCTTTTAACCCAAAAACTTAACCAAAGGAAAAAAACATGTCACGTCAAAAAGCTCTTGACTTCCTTGAAAGAATGAAGAGTGATGAAGCGTTTAATGAAGCGGTGAACAGGATTGAAGACGTAGAGACAAAAATGGCCTATATCGAAAGAGAGGGATATCGGTTTACTGCCGATGAACTTGAAGAGGCTTCATGCTAAATGACCATCGAACAAGAGACAAGAGGGTGAATACTTCCCCTAATACCCCCATATATCTCCTACGACCATAGAAACATTACCGGTATCAAGACAAGTTGCCCGCCACTAAACTCGCGGATCGATGAAACTCTATTGCCGGAAAACCTTATATTTCCGGGAAGAGTGGGTTTTTGGTAAAGCCGGAAAGGCAGTGACCATTCTGTTGATAAATCTTTAACTTTTAGTCGTTCCATGGTGCCGACAGTCTATTCCGCACCCGATTCCGCTGGTCATTTCGGCTCTTTCGGTGGCAAGTTTATCCCTGAAACCCTTGTAAAAAATGCTGCCGATCTTGAATTGGAGTATCTCAAGGCTAAAAACGATCCAACCTTTCGGTCGACACTGGACCACCTCCTTCGTGATTATGTAGGCAGGCCTACGCCCCTCTATCATGCCGAACGACTGAGCAGGACGCTCAAGGGAGCACAGATCTATCTGAAGCGTGAAGATCTCTGCCATACCGGGGCCCATAAAATCAATAATGCCCTCGGTCAGGTACTGCTTGCCCGCCGAATGGGCAAAAAAAGGGTGATTGCCGAAACCGGAGCGGGACAGCACGGAGTAGCTACCGCAACGGTATGCGCTCTTTTTGATCTTGAATGCATCGTCTATATGGGGGAGGAGGATATCCGGCGGCAGGCACCGAACGTGGCGAGAATGAAACTTCTCGGAGCGGAAGTCCGTGCCGTAGGCAGCGGTTCTAAAACCCTGAAAGATGCGACAAGCGAGGCTATACGCGACTGGATGAATAACCCTGAAGAGACCTTTTACATCATCGGCTCAGTTGTGGGCATGCATCCCTACCCGATGATCGTACGCGATTTCCAGGCCATTATAGGAAAAGAAACCCGTTCACAGATTATAGATCAGGCCGGCAGACTTCCCGATGTTATCACAGCGTGCGTTGGAG
>CAIVSG010000275.1 GCA_903908555.1 uncultured Chlorobiaceae bacterium
AGGCCTTCAACCTCAGAGACAGCATTGCAAAGCGCTCTTGATATAGCGGCCTCAAAATTTGGTGCTCAAACAAAAATGATCAAACTCCGTGAGTTGAACTTTCGTCATTGTGAAGGTTACTACAGTCGTCATGAGAAAGCTTGCACATGGCCGTGTTCCATTTCAGAAATGGATGCAACTGACGGTATGAATGAAATATACCGTTCCATGGTGTTGTGGGCAGACGCCGTCATCCTTGCAACCCCGATCAGATGGGGAAATGCATCATCGCTTTATTACAAAATGGCAGAACGGCTCAATACCGTCCAGAATCAGATCACTATTAACGATAAGGTGCTAATAAAAAACAAAGCGGTATCGTTGATTATAACCGGTGGTCAGGACAATGTTCAGGGTGTTGCAGGACAGCTCAACTCATTTTTTGCTGATCTTGGTTTTACGTTTCCACCCTTCAACTATCTCGGCTGGAGCAGAGGCTGGATAGCTGAAGATATGGAAAACAATTACACTCGTTTTTTTAAGAACCGCTATGTTAAGCGTTCAGTCGTTGATCTGGTCACCAATACGGTCAAACTGGTCCGGCAAATAAAGCAAATGGATGCTTCACAACTTCAAGCCCCGAAGCCTAAAATATCTGAGGCTGGAAGTCTTTCGGAATAGGGAGTGTTAAAGGATGTTGGCAGCGTGCTTTCAAGTTTGTTTTTAATGACAGAATTAAGTACAATAAAGTGTACATAAAACAGTACAATATTTTGTTATTATATGGGCAGTATCAATCTCGAGGAAGATATAAGGCCGTTGTCGGAATTTCGAGCCAACACGGCCTCTTTGGTCAGGCACGTCAAAAAAACCGGACGACCTCTCGTGCTCACGCAGCATGGCAAAAGTACGGTAGTATTGCTTGATGTAAGTCACTATCAATCGATGGTTTCTGATATTGAGCTGTTTTCAGGGGTAGCTCCCGGCCAGGTTACAAGTTTCCCGGCCTCTGTATTCAAAAAGTGAACGACAATATTTTGTATTAAAAAAAGATGAATTGATCTCTTTTTTACCTTCAGTTTACTTTGCCACTGCATTAGAAAAGTTTAGTTTTTCAGTCAATTGAACATAAAGAACAGCAGCCCAGTCCAATGCCAACACATATCCTGACATTTGCGATGTCCCGTTCGCGGAACAAGGCGATCCAGAACAACAGGCAACTCATTCCCGAAGCTCTGTCAATCTTTAAATTTCTGGCAACGTTTCTCTTTGCATCGGCTATACTGCTGCCGATATCGTTGCATGCCCAGACAGCAGAAGATTCATTACACTCCCAGGTTCCAATCAACTCATATATCCTCAAGGAGATAGGCTCTTCTAGAGTCCTGATGGAAAAGGATATTGACAGGCCGGTTTCTCCGGCAAGCCTGACAAAGATACTGACCTGCACCATGGCGATTGAAAGTGGCAGGCTTGATCATGATGTTTTGATTACTAAAGAGGCAACGATTGTGGAGCCCTCAATAGCCGGATTTAAACCGGGTGAGAAAATCAAGCTTATTGATCTGGTGAAGGCCGCTATGGTTAATTCAAGCAATGATGCCGCATTTGCAATAGCAATCTATCTCTCCGGCAACGTTGATGCCTTTGTTGCAGCCATGAACTCCAAGGCAAAAATTATAGGGATGAAAAACTCCAGGTTTACCAATCCTGCGGGGTATGATAAAGGTATCTATTCTGGTAATATCTCCACAGCCGGCGACCTGTTGCGTCTAACTGAATACGCGGTAAAAAACCCTGTTTTCAACGATATTGCCCGTCTTGAAAAAGCTGTTTTTACAGAGCAGACAACCCAGAAAGTCTACTCGCTTAAAACTCACAACAAGCTTCTGGATAAATACCCTTATGCTGTCGGCATTAAAACCGGTTTTACCACTAAAGCAGGAGGATGTCTTATCGCAAGGGCCATCAAAAACAACAAGGATGTTCTTCTGGTGATGCTTAACGCCCGAACAGACCGATGGCATGTTGCAGCCAGCATGTTTGACATGGCTTTTTCAGGTGTTAATCCTGATCAGGCATCAATATTTCCGTCTTCCAGGGGCGATTCAGGCCGGGCACAGGTTTCTGTTGTCAAACAACGGGTAAAGGCGGGCAAAAAAGGGTATCATTTGTCGAAGGCTGCTCTGAGGTCTCAGAAAAATTCCATTGCGTTGTCGAAGTCTGTCAGGAAGCCAAAGCACAATGCACTTGCACTTGCAAAGCATACTCATAATGCAAAGAGAGGTGCAATTGCCATGACGAAATCAGGCAGGAAGACAAAAAAGCATGACCTTCTTGCTTCGAGACAAGTCAAAAAAAATAAAAAAAGAGTCAATATTTCCTATAAGCCAGTAATTATACATACTGCAAACCAGCTCGATATCGCAGCGTAGTTGACTTTCTTTTTCTTCCCTGTTCTCACTTTTATTCAATCTAATGAGAGGGTAATGGTCAAGCATATTGTACTATGGCGTCTTAAAGACAATGCACATGGAAACGACCCTGTAACCAATGCCGATCTTATCAAGCAAAAGCTTGAAGGCCTACGGGGCAGAATTCCAGGACTGATAGCTATCGAGGTGGGCATTGATTTCAGCAATACAGAGAGCTCCGCAAATCTCATGTTGTATAGCGAATTCGTAGACAGGGAGGCTCTGAGTTCCTATCAGGCACATCCGGAACACCAGGCATTACTGCCGTTTATCGGTGAAGCGACCAGGGAGCGCAGGCTTGTTGATTACGAGGTGTGAGCTGGATAGGTTTTAATCCAATGTGGTGCCGAAAATAACAGAAATAAAAAAGCGGATGGTTTTGGCCACCCGCTTTTTTATTGTCGCGTTATTCTTGTTCAGGTTTATCCCTGAACGATGCACTCTGCAGGGCAGACTGCAGAGCAGGCTGGCGAGTCAGAGTATCCTACGCACTCGGTGCAGGTTGCAGCATCGATGATATAAACATCATCGCCGGCAGAAATCGCATTGACTGGACAATCTGGTTCACAGGCTCCGCAGTAAGTACATTCTTCAGTAATGTAGAGTGCCATATTAACTTCCTTGCTTAATAGTTGTAAAAAAAAAGGAAAGAACGATTCGGGTGAATTTCGACAAATATAAGATTTTTTTTAGCTCAAAAAAAAACCTCGTATGCTCTGAGGCTATATTTTAAGCCAAAATAGCATTGTTGATACTGAGTCCGGGTAAAATATCAGCCTGCCAGAGGACTCCCGGGCCTTTGGCGTAAAACTAATCCGGAGAATTATCAGACTTTGATGATGCAGTCAACAGGGCATACCGCAACGCATGCCGCTTCATCATGAAACCCTATACAGTCAATACAGGTGGTTTCGTCGATAACATAACAATCTTCACCGGCCGTAATTGCACTTACCGGACATTCAGGTTCGCACGCTCCGCAATACGTACAGGTATCCGTAATTCGATGTGCCATTTTGTCCTCCTTGATTAAGAGTAAGAAAATGATGGATGATCCTTATACTTCTCTTTCAGCTCACAATATTCAAATTATCTGACCACAAGAGCAAATTTACAGAAATGTCCCGGAATTTTTATTCCTGTTCATGGATTTCGTATGCGTTGATGATATCACGGACAAGCTTATGGCGCACAACATCGGTTTTATCGAGATAGACAAAGCTGATCCCCTTGATATCTTTCAGGATCTTAGGAGAATTAGTAAGTCCTGAATCGAGATCCTTGGGAAGGTCAATCTGGGTGACATCGCCGGTAATGATCGCTTTCGAATTGACACCCAATCTTGTCAGACACATCTTCATCTGCTTGTTCGAAGCGTTCTGGGCTTCATCAAGAATAATAAACGCATTGCTCATTGTTCTTCCCCGCATATAGGCGAGAGGCACAATCTCGATAACGCGCTGCTCCGTAAGGAGTTTCAGCTTTTCAGAAGTCAGCATGTCCTGCAATGCGTCATACAATGGACGAAGATAAGGGTCTATTTTCTGAGCCAGATCGCCAGGCAGAAACCCAAGGTTTTCACCAGCCTCCACGGCCGGTCTTGCAAGAACGATCCGCTTGACTCTTTTTGCCTTCCAGGCCGCAACCGCTATGGCAACGGCCGTATAGGTCTTACCCGTCCCGGCCGGACCGATGGCAAACACAATGTCGTTTGTTTTGGCTTCAGCCACCATTCGTCGCTGACCGTTTGTTTTTGCTCTTACAGTATACTCTGGTGAGGTGACTATTATATCCTCATCACCCATAGGAGGCGCTGCCGTCCTGAGAGAAGGGGAGAGGGCAAGATTGATAAGCGCATTCAGGTCAGTGTCAAGCACTTCACCGTGCTTGTTGACCAGCAGGATCATCTCACTGAATATCTGTTCAAGGAGTGCCACACCATCCCGACCTCCCCTCAGGGTAATCTGAGTTCCTCGAGCAGTTATCTGCATCTCGGAAAACTCATTTTTTATTTTTTTAAGGAGAGAGTCGTAAGGGCCAAAAAGAATCACAGGCTCAATGCCCTGAATGTCGATTATTTTTTCTGTGGTCAAAATAGAAGTTGTTAAGCATTATAGGGAGCTCGAACAATATCAAGATAAGGATTGAGGTCAGAGAGGTAGTGCTGCACATACTCTTTTACGCCAGCTTCAATTGAGGTAAAAGCTTCGCTGAATCCTGCCGAACGAAGCTTTGTCATTTCAGCACAGGTGTAATACTGATATTTGTCACGCAAGGTTTCAGGCATGGGGATGTAGTTGATAGCGGGCTCACGGTTTAACGCCGAGAAGGTTGCAGTAGCAAGGTCTTTAAAGCTCCTTGCTGTGCCTGTTCCTACATTGAAAATTCCCGCTACAGAAGGATTTTCAAGCATCCAGGCCATTATCCTTGTACAGTCCTTGACGTAGATAAAATCCCTCAACTGTTCGCCGTCACGGTAGTCCGCTCTGTGCGACTTAAAGAGACTCAACGATCCATGTTCGCGTATCTGATGGAAAGCCTTATAGACCACACTGCTCATATCCCCCTTGTGATACTCGTTTGGCCCGTAGACATTAAAGAATTTCAGCCCGGCCGCATGTTCCAGAATATGATTCTTCAGTGCCCAGCGGTCAAAAAGCTGCTTTGAGTAACCATACATATTCAGGGGACGGAGCACCTTCAGGCCATCAATGTCATCCTTGTAACCGTTTTGTCCGTCACCATACGTTGCAGCGCTCGATGCATAAAGAAGCCTGATATCATGAGCTGCACAGAAAGCGGCTATTTTTTTTGAGTAGCCGAAATTATTGGTCAGCAGATGATCAGCATCGGTTTCTGTTGTCGAACTGTTTGCACCCATGTGGATAATTGCAGAAATACCCTTCAGTGCGTTCCTGTCGAGCAGATCAGGAAAAAGATCCTTCGGGATAAAATCAGTAAATGCAAGTCCGGAAAGATTCCGCCATTTTGCGGTGGTTGTCGAGCCGAGATCATCAACAACAATGATATTCTCTTCACCCTTGCGGTTAAGTTCCAGAAGCATGGCACTGCCGATAAATCCCGCGCCGCCGGTGATAATGATCATGTATGGGAAAAGGTATAGTTTAATGCAGGTATAATCGAATATACAGAGGCAGGTATAAAAACAAAAGGCCGCCTTAAGATTAAAGCGGCCTTTAAAATAAAGCGCGTCAGGCAGAGGCTTGAAGCAGGCCATCATTGGCCAGAAGCTTCCTTCCCCAATAGAGCCACAACCTCACAGTATCAACCGGTTTGCCTACAATTGCAGATATCTGGCGATGTTTAAGCCCGGATATTTCACTCAAAAGAACTGATAGTTTTATATCAGCAGCCCACTGCCTCAATGAATCAATCAGCTGAAAGTGATTCTTACAAGGCTTACCGCTTATACAGAAGTCAGTGTGCTGGCCAAACTGGTCCACATAGCACTTCCTGAAGGTTTTCAGCAAATCACCCTCCCTCGTCGTAGTGTTGGCATAGAGATAGGTCTTGTTGACCAGCTCGCTTGATAGACTCTCATTGCCGGTCATCCAGTATGCAAGGCTGTATATATCATCCAGAAGATCAACGGGGGTTTTCTTAATCTGTGTCATAATCTCTCCTTTATATGGGATAAATTTTGTCTTGATTTAATTTATAAAAAAAAAGCAGATTGTCCAGATTTTTTTAATGGTTTGTATGAAAAAGATGTTTTTTTAAACATGTTCAGTGCTATTGTCGGCTTCTCCTCTCCGGGATAAATGAATTACAGAACAAACAGAGCTCTATCATGCAAAGAGATATCAAGAGTTTCCTTAACCCTGCGCTGCAGAATATTGCGACTTACAAGGTCGAAGGTGGACAGCAGGCCGAGATAAAACTGAATCAGAACGAAAGCCCGTTTGATGTGCCGATGTGGCTCAAGGAAGAAATTACCAGTGAGTTTATAAAAGAGTCATGGAACCGTTATCCTGATATTCTGCCATACCGAGGTATGAAGGCCTACGCCGACTTTCTTGGAATTTCCCCTGATTCTGTCATGATGAGCAACGGATCAAATGAGATGCTCTATACCATATTTCTTGCATGCCTTGGTCCTGGCCGCAAAATTCTGATCCCCGATCCCTCCTTTTCGCTCTACGAAAAAATAGCCATTCTCTTACAGTCTCGTATTGTCAGTGTTCCCATGCTTCCCGGTCTCGATTTCGACACTGATGCCATTCTCAGAACCGCTCGAGACGAGTCTGTCGATTTTATCGTTCTCTCAACACCAAACAATCCTACCAGTAAATCGCTCTCTTTTGATGAAGTCCGTCTGATTGCCGAGTCCAGCAATGCTCTCGTGCTTGTCGACGAAGCCTACATCGAGTTTTCCCGCCAGCGCTCTGTCCTTGAACTTATCGATGGGCTCCCGAATCTTGTTGTGCTTCGCACCATGTCCAAAGCTCTTGCTCTGGCCGGTATCCGTATTGGTTTTGCTATTGCCAATCCAATACTCATGGCAGAACTTGCCAAACCGAAAATTCCTTTTGCTTCCAGCAGGCTTGCCGAAATAACCCTGACCAGAGTGCTTGCTAATTACTCCCTTGTGACCGATGCAGTCTCATTTATTCTCCATGAGCGGGATTTACTTTATCGTGAACTGCTTGCAATTGAAGGTATCGAACCCTTCGAGAGTGATACTAATTTCCTGATCATCAGGATAAAAAATGCAGCTTCGGTTTTCCAAAGCCTTCAGAGTGACGGAATTCTAGTGAGAAACGTCTCCGGCTACAAACTTATGGACAACTGCCTGCGGTTCAATGTCGGCCTCGTTGAAGAAAACCGCCGTCTCATTGAAAAACTTCGGACGATATAATAATGCACGATTTCAGAAAGCTGCATGGAAGAGAAATGAGCCGGCTGACTGTGGAGCAATATGCCGAAGTCCCGAAGCACCCTGTGGTTCTTTTGCTGCATAATATCCGAAGCATGTGGAATGTCGGATCAATGTTTCGCACCGCTGATGCTGCAGGAATTGAAAAAATTATTCTTTCAGGCTATACAGCCACTCCGCCGAGAAAAGAAATTGATAAAACTGCACTCGGAGCTCAGGAAACCGTTCAGTGGGAGTATCACGCCGATCCGCTCGAGGCACTTTCAGACATGAAAAAATCGGGGCTCCGCATCTTTGGACTTGAGATTACTGAATGCAGCCGCCCTTATACGTCGCTCGATCCCAGTGTTTTTCCGCTCTGTCTGGTTGTAGGCAACGAAGTAGACGGTCTCGAAAACGAAGTGCTCGCACTCTGTGATGAGGTGCTCGAAATTCCACAGTTCGGTACCAAACATTCGCTTAATGTTGCAGTTGCAGCAGGAATTGCCCTGTTTGAGATGGTCAGAGTTTTTCGGAAAGGGGTGTAACTTTTTGTTTATTACTGAGGTTTTGTTTACTTAAGAGCTTAAATGTTTATAACTGCGGTTTTCCATGCTTCATTACAAGACATACGAGTTGGATGACTCCACTGCCCCTTGGGTCGTTTTTGTTCACGGCGCCGGCGGCAGTTCATCAATCTGGTTTTTGCAGATCAAGGAGTTCATCAGGCATTTCAATGTCCTGCTTGTTGATTTGCGAGGTCATGGAAAGTCAAAAGGCTTAGCGGCCCTCAAGGAGGACCACCAGTATGAATTTGAGGATATCACCCGTGATATCATCGAAGTGCTGGACTCCCTCAATATCAAGAAAGCCCATTTCATCGGCATTTCACTAGGAACTATTCTTATCCGCAACCTGAGCGAAATTGCTCCGGAAAGGGTCAGTTCAATGGTGATGGGTGGAGCAATTATCAGGCTTAACATCCGCGCAAAGGTTCTTGTAACCCTTGGCAACATGTTCAAGAGGTTTATTCCCTACATGTGGCTCTACAGCTTTTTTGCCTGGATTATCATGCCAAGTGAACGACATAAAAAGTCACGACTCCTCTTTGTCAACGAAGCGAAAAAAGTCGCACAGAAAGAGTTCATGCGCTGGTTCCGTCTCACCTACGAGATAACCCCGCTGTTGAAATACTTTGAAGAAAAAGATACAGCCATTCCCACGCTCTACCTTATGGGTGAAGAAGACCACATGTTTCTCCCCGCAGTCCGCTATATCATTACCCGCCACACCAACTCCTGGCTTGAGGTCATCGTCAATTCCGGCCATGTCTGCAATGTCGACCAACCAAGTGAGTTCAATGCCCGCGCTATTTCCTTTTTGAAAAAAATGTCCGCAGGCGATTCATCTGAAAAAACGATCAAACTGGCGGCCTGCTAAAGTACCGGCTTGTTGTAGTTATTCATGGCGTGCCCGATGCCGTTGACTGCAAAATCAAGCGCAGCATCCTGGCAAACAGGTAGTACCTTACTCATTACCGCTTTTTCCTCATCGCTGAACTTTCCAAGCACAAACGACGAAAAAGAGCTCAAAGGCTGCTCATCAAGCCTTATGCCTATCCTCATCCTCGCAAACTCTTCGCATCCAAGGCACTCAATAATATGTTTCAGGCCATTTTGTCCACCCGCCGATCCTTTTGAACGTATGCGTATTGAGCCCGAAGGGAGGTTCAGATCATCACAAATGACAAGGATATCATTGCGCTCGATTTTATAAAAATTCATTGCAGCCACAACAGCATGACCTGAAAGATTCATATAGGTCATAGGTTTTACCAGGATGACTGACTGCCTTCGATGGAGAAGTTTCGCGCCGAGGTATTTTCCTTTCCCTCGGCTGAATCCCGCCCCGAAAGAGGCAGCTATGGTGTCAACAACATCAAAGCCGATATTGTGCCGTGTCCCGTTATACTGGGATTCAGGATTTCCAAGACCTACAATAAGTTTCATAACACAAGTACAAGATCCGGGGAACTCTACCGGTTTTTATTCACAAAAGAGTACAGTAACCGCCAAGAATATAGCAGGAGCACAGCAAAATCTGTAAAAAAACATTCATGGAGCTCCTTAAAATATAACTCCTGATGTTTGACCCCTCCAGGAGGGTGAACCCCATAACAACTTCTACAAAAAGGTATTGAGATTCCTTAAAAAAGTTGCAAATTACATCTTCCTGCATTCAACAGGATTGTTCCTTGTTATGATTTAGCTGACAACATTTTTTTCTTGAGTCAAGAAAAACAGTGAAAAAAAAAGCAATGAAAAAATCGTTAAAAGTAACATGGTTAACCAGAATTGTATCAATTCTGGGAGGTATCGGTATTGTGTTGCAGGCGCAAAATGCATTTGCAAGCGAGGCCGATTTATTGTTGCCCGATTTACATTCGGTGTCATTCCTTGGTGGAATACCCGGAAGCACTCTCCTCATGTGGGGTCTTGCAGTCTGCCTTTTCGGTATGGTCTTCGGTATCATACAGTATGTCGGAATTCGCAAGCTTCCTGTTCACAGCGCCATGCGCGAGATCAGCGAACTGATCTATGCAACCTGCAAAACCTACCTGATCACTCAGGGAAAATTCATTCTTATACTCTGGGTTCTTATCGGAGCCATTATTGTAGCCTATTTCGGTTGGCTTCGACACTTGCCGGCGATCAAGGTTATTTTTATTCTTGTTGCCAGCCTTATCGGTATTCTCGGAAGTTATATCGTTGCCTGGTTCGGCATGAGGATCAACACCTTCGCCAACTCAAGGACAGCATTCGCAAGTCTCGGCGGAAAACCATTCCCGACCTACGAGATTCCTCTCAGAGCCGGTATGAGTATCGGAATGCTGCTCATCAGCATCGAGCTTTTCGTTATGCTCTGCATCCTTCTCTTCGTACCTCGCGACTTTGCCGGCCCATGCTTTATCGGCTTTGCAATCGGTGAATCCCTCGGTGCATCAGTACTCCGTATTGCCGGCGGTATCTTTACAAAGATAGCCGACATCGGTTCCGATCTTATGAAGATCGTTTTCAAAATCAAGGAAGACGACGCCCGTAACCCTGGCGTTATTGCCGACTGTGCCGGCGACAATGCCGGTGACTCAGTTGGTCCTACTGCCGACGGCTTTGAAACCTACGGCGTTACCGGTGTAGCCCTGATCTCATTTATCCTTCTAGCCATCAAGGCTCCTGAAGTGCAGATCATGCTGCTTGTCTGGATCTTTGCCATGCGACTTGTCATGATTTTCGCCAGTGCTGGTTCCTACTGGGTCAATGCCGCTTATGCCAAGATGAAGTACAGCAATGCCGATGAGATGAACTTCGAGAAGCCTCTGATCACTCTTGTCTGGCTTACTTCTATTGTCTCAATCATCCTTACCTACATTGCGTCCTACTACCTTATAAGCACACTCGGCGATGGCACCATGTGGTGGAAGCTTGCTTCAATCATCACCTGCGGAACGATTGCCGGTGCACTTATTCCCGAACTGGTGAACCGCTTCACCTCCACAGAGTGCGCCCATGTTCGTAACGTTGTACAGTGCTCCAAAGAGGGAGGCGCAGCCCTGAACATTCTTGCAGGTCTTGTTGCCGGTAATTTCAGTGCCTACTGGATGGGTCTTGCCATTGTCAGTTTGATGGGAGCCGCCTATGGTCTCAGTACTCTTGGTCTGGCCACTCTCGGGCTTACTCCTGAGCTTATTGCTTCGCAAGGGATCCTTACTGTCGGCCTTACCAAGGTTATCATGCTTGCACCATCGGTCTTTGCTTTCGGTCTGGTTGCTTTCGGATTCCTCAGCATGGGTCCGGTTACCATTGCTGTTGACTCCTATGGACCGGTTACCGACAACGCACAGTCTGTTTACGAGCTCTCGCTCATCGAAACAATTCCGAATATCAAGAGTGAGATTCAGAGAGAGTTTGGTTTCCAGCCTGACTTCAAAAATGCCAAAAGGTACCTCGAAGCCAACGACGGCGCAGGCAACACCTTCAAGGCAACAGCAAAACCGGTGCTTATCGGTACCGCTGTGGTCGGTTCAACCACGATGATCTTCTCGATCATTATGATCCTCACCAACGGCCTTGCTGATACGGCAGCTATTGCAAAGCTCTCAATCCTTTCACCTCCGTTCCTCCTTGGCCTCATGATGGGCGGTGCAATCATTTACTGGTTCACCGGTGCCTCCATGAACGCTGTCACAACTGGAGCTTACTACGCAGTGGAATTCATCAAGAACAACATCAACCTTGATAGTTCCGTTGAAAAAGCCTCGATTGAGGATAGCAAAAAGGTCGTTGAAATCTGTACCAAGTTTGCCCAGAAAGGTATGGTCAACCTCTTTCTTACCGTATTCTTCACAACACTGGCTTTCGCCTGTCTCGATTCATTCTTCTTTATTGGCTACCTTATCTCCATTGCGCTTTTCGGTCTCTACCAGGCCATCTTTATGGCCAATGCCGGTGGTGCCTGGGATAACGCCAAGAAGATTGTTGAAACTGAGCTCAATGCCAAAGGCACTCCGCTTCATGATGCCTCCATTGTCGGTGATACGGTCGGCGATCCTTTCAAGGATACCTCTTCGGTTGCCCTGAACCCGATCATCAAGTTCACCACGTTATTTGGTCTCCTTGCCATCGAGCTGGCTATCGAACTTCCGCCACAGCTCGCACTCTCTCTGGCAGGCATTTTCTTTGCCCTCTCACTGGTTTTTGTTCATCGCTCCTTCTTCTCCATGAGAATCAAGGTCGACGAACACTAACCGCTGTCTGGCAATTATTTCTAAAAAGAGCCGCATGAGTGCGGCTCTTTTTATTGCGTGAGTCAGTCAAGGATAATCGCAGTGTCTCAATGAGAGAGGGATCAGCGTTTTTACCAGGCATTCAGCTGGACTTCATAATTAAAATAATCAGTCGTTAACTTGTTTTTAATGAGCATGTTATGTGAATATTGATGCCTTTTTTCTTTCCCATTTTCTTGCTTGGCTTATTAGTTGTAGTTATGTATTTTATAAGCTTGAATTTGATAGGAACAACCTACATTTTATCCATATGGATTTACACATGAAAAATCTTGTACGGAGTTTCGTTGTAGCGGGTATCGCTATAATACTTGCATCTCCTGCTGTTTATGCCGCTGCAAACGCAAAACCTCTTTACTCAAGTGCAGCAGCAAAACTTAAATCGAACGACACTCAGGGAGCTATAGCCGATTACACAAAGGCAATTGAACGGGACCCCATGGATACCTATGCATATATTCGACGTGGGATTATAAAGGGTACTATCGGCGACACTCTTGGAGCCATGACTGACTTTACGAAAGCTATTGAGATTGATCCGAAAAATCCTCAGGGATATTCTAATCGAGGGATTCAAAAAGAACAAAACGGGGCTATTAAGAGCGCACAGGAAGATTACACGAAGGCTATTGAGCTGAACCCTAAATATGCTATAGCCTACATTAATCGAGGAAATGCAAAAACGAAGGCTTGGAATTTTAAGGGTGCAATAGAAGACTACACGAAGGCTCTTGAGCTAAACCCGAAATCTACGTTAGCCATCAATAATCGGGCAACTGCAAAAGGTCTGCACGGTGATAAAGAAGGAGCCATAGAGGATTATAAAAAATCAGCCAAGCTCAACGATCCCGATGCCAAGGCATGGCTGAAAGCCAGAGCTTTGTCGCTCAAGTGAGCTCTCCTTATAACCACTTGCAATAATAGAAGTTAAAAGTATAATACCTTCTGGAGTCTGTTTGATCCAGAGGGTATTATCAGTTAAAAGTTCTTATACCACACATTGTACTTATAAGCCGGAATTATTTGTTGAAGTTATTCAAAATCTCGCCGTAAGACCAGCAAGAATAGTCTTGTCGGACTCTGCATGGTTTAATCCTGCTTTTACACCAAGGTCAAGGTCTAAGGTATCCTTCATACGATATATTATTCCTCCTAGCAGAAATACTCGATTGGGATCCGGAGTCTTCTCAACATTGCTATCAATACGGATATCTGCAAAAGAGCGAAGTTTATCCGTTAAATGAACTTCAGCCGCAAGTGAAGCATTCCAGACGTCTTGTTTTAAGATGGCAGCATCCTGTGCCATTGAATAGGAATTATGCAGGTACCCAACATTACAGTGCAGTGCCCGTTTTTCCCACTCCTTTGTCGCAATCATTTGTACACCTCCAGATATATTACCGTTACCTAACCCTTTTTGTGCATCACCCGATGGAATCAAGAGTTTTGGTTTCAAAGCAAGACTGAATGCATGAGTTTTACATTCCAAAAATCTCCATTTAACTTCAACCGATGTATCACCGATACCATTATCATTAGAAACAAGGTTTCCATTCACCCATAGAGAACTCCATTGCCAGGGAAGACCAACACAAATATCGATATTATCGGAAAGGCCATAGGTCAGAGCAGCAGCAATTGTCCCGCCAGATTCTTTTTCAACAATACCCGCAGCATGTTCATGATCTGTTGAATATTCGCCATTATACTCAAACTGAAAACCGCCCCTTCCCTGAGTTCCAGTATCATCAGTCATCAATGGGTGCGTAGCAAAAGCAGGAACTGACCATAGCAAGGCCAGAATTATGGGGCAAACTCTTTTTATCATTGATAATTGGGATTTTCAAATCGTTTACTTAAATCAAAGGAGAACGGTATCAGGCAAAAAAAACTATTTTTGTTGTATGTCGTTGTATGTCTATAAGGACAGAGATGCTTAGTCAAAGTAATCGATTGGTGACGTGTGTTCAGAATTTAACTTGTTAAATTGATTGCGATTGGTTTCATAGAACATTATCTGGAGCACTATTTATGTTGAAAGAGTTCAAAGAATTTGCCGTTAAAGGTAATGTAGTTGATATGGCCGTTGGTATCATTATCGGTGGAGCTTTCGGCACAATTGTCAGTACCATGGTTTCCCAGGTTCTGATGCCTCCACTTGGTTTGCTCGTAGGGGGAGTTGATTTTTCAAACCTCTATATTGTTTTAAAAGAAGGAGCTAAGGTTGCCGCTCCTTACGCTGCGCTTGCAGATGCCAAGGCCGCAGGTGCTGTCACAATCAATTACGGACTTTTTCTGAATTCGGTAATCAGCTTTTTGATTATGGCATTTGCCGTTTTTCTGCTCGTCAAGGCAATTAACACGTTTCGCCGAGATGAAAAGCCGCTTCCTCCGTCTCCAGCGACAAAAGAGTGTCCATACTGCCTCAGTACTGTTCCAATCAAGGCAACCCGCTGTCCAGCCTGCACTTCAGAAATAAATGGTCGGTAATGTTATTAGATTGCATTAAAAGAAATTTAATTATCTTTTAATCCTTTTTGAAATATTTTTTGTATCGTGTCATGGATACGAAGTACCTCATATTCTCCCAGTCTTACTAATTGTCGGCGCCGATTATCAAAGGAGTAAGGATGAAAAATATTTTCATAGCATCAGTTTTGTTGGTGTCAATTATTTTTCTGGATACCAATGCATGTCAAGCTGAACTTTTTGTGCAGATTCGTAATCACCTGAAATATGATGAAGTAAAAGCATCGTTTATACCTTCGAGTCAAGGATGGGGAACGATCATACGTCTCTTCAACAGCGACTCATTAAATAAACAAAATGCTTCAAAAAATACTATAGCCAGAGAGGTTCGCTTAAATATCAATGAAGCCTCCGATCTTATATTTTTGTATGTCACTCCCAAAGGCGAGAATGATCTTGCTGTAAACAAAGTGATTAAAGTTCAAAAAATGATCATAGGCAAGGAGATTGCTACCTATAACTTAGGTGTGAACACTGAGATTATAGTGCCTGAACAGCTGGCAAAAGTTGAAGAGGATTCAAAAGACCAGGTAAAAATATCATTGAAATTCAGTCACCCAGACAAACACTGATTCTCTATAGTACCGTAAATGCTATAGGCCCTATTCTTCCAGCTTCTTCCTCTTCAACCGCAGCGAATTGCTCACCACCGAAACGCTGCTGCCCGCCATGGCAAGCCCCGAAAAAACCGGACTAAGAACAATGCCCCACAACGGGTAGAGAGCTCCAGCTGCAAGCGGAATTCCAATGATGTTATAGATAAACGCCCAGAAAAGGTTCTGGCGTATCACTCTCATGGTGGCGCGCGAAAGAGTGATTGCCTGGGCGACCTTCCTGATATCCCCCTTGAGCAGGGTAATCCCGGCAGACTCAATGGCAACATCAGTTCCGGTAGCCATGGCAATTCCTACATCAGCCTGAGCCAGAGCCGGCGCATCGTTGATGCCGTCTCCAACCATGGCCACCTTTCTTCCTTTCTCCTGCAGTTCTTTAACTTTTATTGCCTTTTCCTGCGGCAGTATCTCGGCAATCACCTCGTCAATGCCAACTTGCCCTGCCATAAAGTTTGCTGCTAACCGGTTGTCGCCCGTCAGCATGATAACCCTGACCCCTCTCTTGTGCAGTGCGTCAACAGCCCTCTTTGCATCCTCTTTGACGGTATCGCTCAAGGCAATCAATCCGGCGCATATCCCGTTTATCTCAACGATGACGACACTTTTCCCTTCCTTCTGCACTCTGTGGACTTCAGTGAAGTTTTTTTCAGCCTCAACCGGCTTGCGCACTCTCACGGCAATGCTATCGATCACAGCCGAAATGCCGACGCCCTCAAAAGCTTCAAATGCACTGGTATCGCTCAGAGTGATCTGCTGTTCTTTAGCTTCCGTCACAATTGCCTGACCGAGAGGGTGCTCCGAGCGGTTTTCAACACTGGCTGCCAGTTGCAAAAGGGACGCAGGGCTGCTTTCACTGTCAAGCGGGATGATATCGGAAACCTTCGGATTGCCCGTAGTCAGCGTCCCTGTTTTATCAAACACCACGGTATCAACCGAACTGAGCTTTTCAAGGCTTTCAGCATTCCTGATAAGGATGCCGTACTCAGCCCCCTTCCCGATCCCCACAATGATTGCCGTCGGTGTCGCCAGACCAAGCGCGCAGGGACAGGCAATCACCAGAATGCCGATAAGGCCGGAGATGGCAAAGGGGAGTGCAACAGAAAATCCGAGAAAATACGTACCGACACTCAGCCAGATGATAAACGTTGCCAATGCAAGAAGCAGCACAACAGGAACAAAAATCCCGGCAATTTTATCGGCCATGTTCTGTATGGGTGCTTTCGACCCCTGGGCATCTTCAACCATTCTTATAATGCGCGCAAGCAGCGTCTCAGAACCAACCTTCGAAGCCCTGAAGGTAAACGATCCCTGTTTGTTGATAGTGCCTCCGATGACCTGGTCACCAACCGCTTTATCAACCGGCAGAGACTCCCCGGTTACCATTGATTCATCAAGAGACGAATACCCCTGGGTAATGATGCCGTCAACAGGAATTTTCCCCCCGGGTTTGACAATAACAGCATCGCCTCTTCTCACCTCATCCACCGCAATCTCAATCTCCTCTCCCTCCCGTATCACAAGGGCCGATTTAGCCTGCAGGCCAATCAGCTTCTCGATAGCCTCACCGGTTTTCATCTTCGAACGCGCCTCAAGATATTTCCCCAGCAGCACAAAGCCAATCACCACAATGGTAACATCGAAATAGGTATAGTTGGGTATATGGAGCAGCTCCCTTACAGCGGGAATCAGTGTCACAACAGCACTGTAGAGATAGGCTGTCAGTGTCCCGATGCCGATAAGCGTATCCATGCTCGCCGCTCCGCTTTTAACGTACATCGATATTCCATGCAGAAATGGAGCCCCAATCCAGAACACCATATAGGTGGCAACAACCATGGAGACAAGATTGAACAACTCCATGGAAATCGGCAGGTGCGGGATAAAAGAGAAAAACATTGAACCGGTATCCCACATCATAAGGATAAACACCCATAGAGCCACCGGAAGAGCAAACCGCACCTTCGCCAGTTGCGCCTGAAGCTCTTTCTCCTTTACCTCCTTTAAAAGGAGAGCATTACCCCTCTCATCATTTTGCTCAGCACTGAAGGTATAGCCATATTTGCCGATGACATCATTAACCGCCTCCGCCGAAAGTGCACTACTGTCAAACTCAACCTTAGCCCTCTCAGTAGCAAGATTGACACTAACCTCCGCAATCCCCTCAACCTTCAAAAGCTTCTTGGTAATAATCGCCGCACAACTGGCACAATGCATCCCCTTAACGCTGTAAGTCCTCGTCGTCATATCTCAGTATTTTATAAGTCCCATAGGCACTTTCTTCCTCCTAACTGCCAACTGCTCCATCTTTCCTCAGCACTCAGCACTCAGCACTCAGCACTTTCTTTCCTCAGCACTCTCTTTCATTTCACCACAATCACCCCGCGGTTCACCCCCATGGCACAGGTTATCTTATAAGAACCTGGCCGTTTAGGCGTAAATTCCATAACAATCTTTTTCCCCTTTATAATCGGTTCCGGTTTGTCCCACAATCCCGGCACCATAATGGTATTCATGCATCCCGTGGCCGTATCCAGGGGATTGACCTCAATGCGTACTCTCTCACCCGTGTTTACAGTAAACGTATTTGGTGCCATATTTTTGGCATTTGAATAGAGTACGGTAAACGTTTTCACACCGCTCGTTTGAGACGCTACGTTTTTTGTGGCATTTGCTGTTGACTTCTGGTCAGCAGCAAATGATGCTGTCGACGCTGTAGAGGTAAAAAGTGCTATTGCTATCACTATGCTTGTTTTCATGGTACTGCTTCGTTTATTGATTAATCTTGCTGTAACCGTCCATAATCAATATCACTTTCCATGCCAGAACACGACAGCTTCTCCCGGCGTTCCTTTGCATGCTTTTTGCTTCCGGCGATATGGAGAATATTCAACACTTCTGAAGCATATTCCTCAAAAGAGAGTTTAGTAAACTACTAATAATGCGACTATTTGTTATTATGCACGACGGTTACAAAAGTGGTTGTTCAATTTTTGTTTCTATGAGTCCCCATAAGCTCATTGCAAATTGTTTAACGGAGAAAAAAATGAAAAAGTTATTAACTGTTCTGGCGGGTTTGACGCTGTTCAGTGTTTCTGTGAGTGCAGAGCCGAAAGACGGTATGATGCAGGGTCAAATGCCTCCCACGTGTCCGATGATAGGTGATAAGCCAATGCCCATGAAAAACCCCATGTACGAAGTGATCCACCCCATGGTTGATATTATAAAAATGCAGCAGAAGATTATTAAGGGTGTGAGCCCGTCAGAGAAAAAAGCAGTGCTGAAAGAGATCGATAAAAAGATTGATCAGATAGAGAAGATGCCGGCTTATATGCCGTGTCTCTACTCTCCGGAATCTGGTCATGACCATGAGCATATGCCGACGGGGAAGTAACTCCCTTTTCAGTGAGTCTTGTGAAAGCCCGGTAACTGCCGGGCTTTTTTTTCGTCAGTGTTTCATGCCCGAATGGTGCAGTCGCCCCTTTTTCAGATCCCGTGTCTTCATCAGCACAAAGATCACCGGGGTCATAATAAGCACATGCACTGCAGAAGAAATCATCCCGCCTATCATTGGTGCCGCAATAGGTTTCATCACATCGGCTCCAGTTCCACTTGACCACATGATTGGTATCAACCCCAAAAGGGCAACAGCAACCGTCATCAGCTTCGGCCGCAGCCTGAGCACCGCCCCTTCAAATGCCGCATCGTAGATATCCTGTTCAGTGCAGGGCCCATTGACAAGTTTCTTGTCCAGCGCCTCGTGCAGGTAAATCACCATCACAACCCCTGTCTCCACAGCGATTCCATAAAGGGCGATAAACCCGACCCAGACTGCAACAGAGAGGTTATACCCCAGAGCCGATACCAGATAGACCCCGCCCACCAGAGCGAAAGGCACAGAGAGCATCACCATGGAGGCTTCTATGGCTGAATGGAAGGTAAAAAAGAGCAGGATGAAGATAATCACCATGCCCAAGGGAATAAGTACCTGCAGGCGTGCCTTGGCCCTGATCTGGTTCTCCCACTGTCCCGACCATGCCACATAATAACCGGCCGGCAGTTTGAGCTTTTGTTCCAGTACCTGTTTGGCCTCGGTTACAAAGCCGCCCATATCGCGACTGCGGACGTTAAGATAAACCAGCGACCGCAAGAGACCACCCTCGCTGTTGATCTCAGGCGCGCCGGTTGATATTTTCAATTTTGTCACCAGCGACAGGGGAATCTGGCTGCCCTCCATACCGCCCACCAGAATACGCCGGATGGAGTCAATGTTATCACGGTAATCGCGCAGGTAGCGGATGCGGATCGGAAAGCGGTTGCGTCCTTCAACCGTGGTCGAAAGCATCTCCCCGCCGAGAGCCGTCTCAATGACATCCTGTATATCTCCCACACTCACCCCGTACCGGGCTGCTGCCTGACGATCAATATCAATGTCCAGGTAATTGCCGCCGGTAACCCGTTCAGCCACCACGTCGGCCGCGCCGTTGATTGGTTTGAGAATTGTTTCAGCCTGAATGGCAAGATCCTTCAGCACATTCAGGTCATTGCCGAATATCTTCACCCCAAGGTCAGTGCGCACACCGGTCGAGAGCATGTTGATGCGGTTGATGATCGGCTGGGTCCATCCGTTGCGTACACCTGTCTGCTGCAGCTTTGAGTCCAGTTCCGCAACAATATCAGCCTTCGTCAATCCTTTACGCCACTCTGCTTTCGGCTTCAGGATGATAATGCTTTCAAACATCGATACCGGAGCCGGATCAGTGGAGGTTTCAGCCCGCCCCACTTTACCGAGCACATGCTCAACCTCCGGAACGCTTTTAATGATGGTGTCCTGCACCTGGATAATCCGTTTTGCCTCCGTGATAGAGACGTTCGGCAGGGTCACCGGCATATAGAGCAGCGATCCTTCATCAAGAGGCGGCATAAACTCCGAACCGAGATTCATGAACAAGGGTACCGCAATGGCAAGAGCAAGCAGGTTAAGGGCAATGGTCGTTTTCTTCCATTTCAGCACCCAGCGGATAACCGGCGAATAGAGTTTGATAAAAAAGGTTGAGACCGGATTTGAGCTTTCCGGAGGCATCTTGCCGCGCATGAAAAAGTACATCAGCACCGGTACCAGAGTAATGGCTATAATGGCCGACCCCATCATTGAGAATGTCTTGGTAAAAGCCAGCGGATGGAAGAGTTTTCCCTCCTGTCCCTCCAGCATGAAGACAGGCACAAACGAGAGCACGATAATCGCCAGCGAGAAAAATATCGCCCTACCGACCTGCTTGGCTGAAGTAATGATCACCTCAAGCCGTTTTGTGGCTCTCTCCTCCGGCGGCATCTCCGAGAGGTGTCGATAGCAGTTCTCCACCATAATAACCCCGGCGTCAACCAGCACGCCGATTGCGATGGCAATACCGCCAAGCGACATGATGTTCGATGTGACCCCCATAAGCTTCATGGTGATAAACGCAATCAGCACCGAAATCGGCAGGGTGAGTATAATCACCAGCGCACTTGGAAAGTGGAGCAGGAAAACCAGAATGACCAGGGAGACAACGATTGATTCCTCCAGCAGGTTCGACTTCAGGGTATCCACAGCCCTCGATATCAGGTCGGAACGGTCATAGGCGACCTTTATCCTGACACCAGGAGGCAACCCCTTCTCCAGTTCCGTTATTTTTGTTTTTACCCGGTCAATGACCTCTTTGGCATTTTCACCGTACCGCATCACCACAATGCCGCCCACTTTCTCACCCTCACCGTTCATCTCCAAGAGACCGCGTCGTATTGCTCCGCCAATCTGGACGGTCCCAAGATTTTTCAGATAGACCGGTGTCCCGCGCATATCAGCTCCGACAACGATGTTCTCCAGGTCAGCTTTCGATTTCACGTATCCGCTTCCCCGTATCAGGTACTCGGCATCAGCCTGTTCGATCAGTCGTCCTCCCACATCCTTGTTTGAAGCCTTGACCGCCTCCATCACCTTGCCCACCTTGATTCCGTAGGCAAAGAGCTTGTTAGGGTCGAGATCAATCTGATACTCCCGTACAAATCCACCGATTGAAGCTACCTCGGCAACTCCCTGCACCGTGTTGAGCTGATAGCGCACAAACCAGTCCTGCAGGGTTCTAAGCTGCTCCAAGTCGTACCCCTTCCCCTCAATGGTGTACCAGAACACATGCCCCACACCGGTACCGTCAGGCCCAAGCGTTGGTACCACCCCTGTAGGCAGAAGCGACGCAGCGTAGTTCAGCCGCTCAAGCACTCTGGTTCTCGCCCAGTAAATATCAGCCTTGTCCTCAAAAATGACATAAATCATGGAGAAGCCGAAGGCGCTCGATGCCCGAACGGCACGGACCTGAGGAAGCCCCTGCAGGTTGACTGCCAGGGGGTAGGTAACCTGATCTTCCACCACCTGAGGCGACCGGCCGGGGTAGTCGGTAAAAACGATCACCTGGTTGTCGGACAAATCAGGAATGGCATCTACCGGTGTGTTATAGACCGACCATCCGCCCCAGGCGATGACGAGGGCAAAAAACATCAGCACAATAACCCGGTTTCGGGCGGAATACTCTATGATCTTTTCTATCATTTCAGTTGGGATTCAGAGTCAATAAGGTATCCGCCCGATACTGCCACCTTGTCGCCAAGCTGGAGGCCTGATAAAATTTGAACTTTTTCGCCCGACTGCTGCCCGAGCTGAACCGTCCGTGATTCAAACATGCCGGGTGAGCTTTCCACCCACACAACCTGCCGCTTGCCTGTATTCATGACTGCCGTTGAAGGAACAACAATCGACGGAGCGAGCGGCACCCTGATGATCGCATTAACAAACATCTCAGGCTTCAGCCTCATGCCGGGATTAGCCAGTTCAACCCGAGCCTTGACCGTTCTGGTCTTGGGATCGAGAAAGGGATAGACAAATGCTATCCGTCCGGTTGAAGGCTTGTCAGGAAAAGACTGTGAGCGAATTTCAACCTGCTGACCAATGTGAATATTCGAAAATTCATTCTCATATACCTCCACTTCAACCCAGACGCTCGAGAGGTCAGCGATATTGAAGAGAGCCTCACCCATGGCGACATACTGTCCCTGTTGAACCATTTTTTCAATCACAACTCCTGAAAAAGGGCTAAAGATAGGGATTCTGATATTTGGCTTGCCACTCCTTTCAAGTTCCGAAATCTGACTCTCCTTGACCCCAAAGAGCAGCAGGCGTTGTTTTGCGGACGCAACCAGGCCTTCACCATTCTGGGAAATAGAAGCGATCGGTGAGTTTTTCAGTTGTGCACGGCTTTTAAGGGCCAGCAGGTACTCCTGCTGTGTGGCAACAAGGTCAGGGGAGTATATCTCAGCTACAGGCTTATCTTTGCTGACGAAGGCGCCAATGCTGTTGACATTCAGTTTTTCCAGCCGACCTGCAATCCATGCGGTGACCTTGGCTTGTCGTGACTGATTGTATTGCACAATGCCGACAGCGTTGATCTCCTTGTTCAGGGTTTCATTTTTTGCCTCTACGGTAGCGACATTAGCCATTATCCTCTGTTTATCCGACAGCGTAACATGCTCGTGCATGTCAGCCTGCGGCTTTGTATCCGACGGCTTGGCGACAGCTTTTACAGTAGTATCAATTTTCTTGATCAGTTCCATGCCGCATATCGGGCAGAGGCCGGGCTTATCCTTTATGATAAAAGAGTGCATGGAGCAGGTGTAGAGCTGCTTGACCTCAGCTCCTTTTTGGCCCGGTGTATGCTGCCACACAAACCAACCTCCGCCGGCAGCAATAGCAAGCAGAATAATCACCAGAGGAATTACGTATTTCTTGTTCAGTGCCATGGCGTCTTACGTTGGTATTGTTATTTGTCAGGATGTTCGTGGTTTTCAGATGCAGGAGCTGAAGGTACTGTAGGTACGGTTGTCACTTCACTGCCCACCACAGCTTCAAGCTGTGCAATCTTCATCATATATTCGGCCTTCGATTCGAAAAGTTCCCGTTCGTAGTTGAAGAGGTTCATCCTGCTGTCGAGCAGCGTTAGAAAATCCACCTTGTTAACCCTGTAGCTGATGAGTGCCGATTCCAGTGATTGTCCCGACTGAGGGATGATACCACCGCTGTAGAGCTCCACCTGTTGATGTCGACGGTCAAGTTGGGCAAGGGTTTCATTGATGGTGTAGCTGATGCTGTTCTTCAAGGCATTGAGCTCTTCCGTGGCCATGCTTGTTTCAAAGGTTGATTCGGCCACCATTGCGCGGCGTTTCTGCTGCTGAATGGGCAGGTTGAAGGATATGCCGACACTGAACATGTTGTAGCCTGGGTCTGTGGTCATTCCGGTTGCTATCGGTTCGCGGAACATATACTCTGCAGAGAGGTTGAAATCAGGATACGACTCCTTTTTTGCAAGCCTGCGGGCCGCTTGAGCCTTGTTGACGAGACTCGCCAGACTTTTCACCTGAGGGCGATTATTGAGAGCTGCCTCGTTAAGTTGTTCCCGGCTCATTAAGACGCGGGGGAGCGTGAAATCCGGAAATGTGCCAATCGGTGTATTGCCCGAACGATAGGTAAGGTAGTTGAGGTTGGCTTCCAGGCTTTTACGTTGCTGCTGGAGCGAAATCTGCATGTCGAGCATCTTTGACTTTTCAAGTCCCGCCTTGTAAATATCCTGCTGTACACCCTGACCGACAGAGTACTTTAACTCGTTAATGGTCAGAAAATTTGAGAGGATTTTCAAGTTTTTATCAATGACCCCAAGCATCTTGTTCACGGCCCAAAGCTGGTAGTAGTTCTCCTTCACCATTTTTGTCAACTCAAGCTTCCGCTCTTCCATTGCCCACTTGTATGACTCCGCTTCACTCACAGCTACTTTCTCTCTGAGAGCACGTTTTCCCCAGAAGGGGAGTTGCTGCGATATGCCAACTACCTTCGCGGAGGTAGGGTCCAAGTTAAAAACTCCCGGTTGGCGGGTCAGCATGTTCTGTAGTTTAAACATCACCATGGGGTCATCCAGCGCCTTTGCCTGCTTGGCCTTACTGGCAAACATCTGCCAGCGTGCTTCTGATGCCTTCAATTCGGGGTTGTTGGAGAGTGCGGTGGTAACAAGAGCCGCAATGTCTTCAGCCGGGCCGTTCACCTCTGCCGACTTTGCGAGTGCAGGTATAAGAGATAAATGGATAAGTAAGGTAAATACCAGGCGCGTTTTCATAGGATTTCGTGACGATAAGTTGTCGATCTACATCTATACAACACAAAGCGTGCCATTCACCGTTCAGGCTGGTTTTGTTGAGCTAAGCTATTCAAGGTGTGTAAATTATGGAGAATATTCTTCACTCAAAGGAGAATAATCCCCATAGTCGCTCAAATTCGCCCCCTAACTCCGCTCCCAGTCATCCCGAACTCCCGTGAGGGATCCATCTTCACCAACCCAATCTCATAAGTCCTATAGGCCCTATACGTCGTATAAGTCCTATTCCCTCCTTAATGTATCGAGAAGTGGCTTGATTGCAGAGTACATCCTCTATATTTAAAGTAGATAGAGGATGTGTAGGATTTTTGGTCATCAAGAATGGGGGTCATTAAATGAATGTAGCGTTTCTATTCAACTCAGATCACCCATCTCTAGTTGGGTACTATGGACCTCTCGTTATGGAACACATTCTCGAAACTGGTGTTCTACAGAATACTGATCGCCAGATGCGAATATCTGTTGGCGACATACTAACCTTTATGGCTGCATCGACGAGTGAAACTCCGACTTATGACTATCTACAGAAACTATGTGAATTAGTATATCAGCCAGTATTATTTGATCGATTGGATAGAGCTCGGGTAAGGGGGACTTTTACAACAGCAACAGTATATTGTTGGCTTTTTCAGAATATGACACAATCTACTGCCGAGTCGCTACATGGACAGCTTACTGGATGCCCCGCCTACCTTGGTGCTATGGATGTTGATTTTTCGAAACCACTACATCTTTCGTTCTTTCGCAATCAATTAATGGAAGTGTACAGGCTGAGGGGACTTGGCAGTAAAATTTTTTATCAAATGGGGGGAAATGACGACCCTGATATAGTTATAACAGAGTGTTTTGAGAAAAATGGATTTGATGTCTCATATGAGGATCAGGGGGCGAGATGTACAATTTTTGATAAATATGATACCATTGATCATTTTGTTCGGGTTGAGGCGTTTAAATCATATTTCTCCAAACTGCAAGGGCTTGACGCTGATTATACATCTAACATAGCACATAGCTTGGAAGAGTTGCACCCGAGACTATTTGATGTGCTTGCGGCAGCAGTACGAACATTAAGCCGAGCAGAGACTGAGGAAGATCTGGCACAGGCGGCTCTTTCAGGTAGACGTTTTCTTGAAAAGACAGCAGATTATCTCTTTCCGCCTCAGTCAGGTGATTGGAAAGGGCGTAAGGTTGGTAAAGCACAGTATAAGAATCGCTTGTGGGCATACATTGATAAAACTTTGAGGGCCTCGCATGATCCTGATCTGTCAGCCTTAAATTTGCTGGGTAAAGAGGCGGATCGATTGGTGGACTTATTTAACGCAGGACTGCACGCTGAACCGAATCGCCAAAAGTTAGATCTTGCTTTCCGTGATCTGGTTGTTTGGCTAACTGATTTGATCAACATTGATCCTACAGCAGCAATTGATTCCTACTTGGCGTATGAGCAAGAGTTGAGTAATTTTCTTACAGATGTTGTTAGTGATGATGAAGTTGAAGATGTCTAATAATTCACAGCGACGAATGATCCTGATAAGCCATCGCTAATATCCAGTTTTCATCCCGATGGAACTGTCCAACAAAAACTTTAACAGCGAATCAAACGGCACTAATTTGATCCAAAGATAGGCTAGGTATAATTTTAATAGTGATTTGTATGGGTCACCGCAGTAACTTCAAGGAATCCTGAAAAGCAGAAGCACATGACTGTCACAGGAAAAGTTAAACGCATTGTTTGGGTGAGAGACGGCGGTTGCTGCACAATCTGTCGAGAAAGAGTATTTATAGAAGGCAATGAAGATCAGCTTGCTGAGTTTCGTGGTGAAGTCGCCCATATAGTGGCATTGCAACCAGATGGCCCAAGAGGCGAATCTCCTATGCCCACAAAGCAGAGGAATCATGAAAACAATTTAATGCTGCTCTGTTTAGACCACCATGCTGAAATCGATACCAACGTTGAGAGATACACGGTGGCCTATCTTCACGAACTAATGAATCAGCATGCTACATGGTTAGCTGAACGTCTTAGGTTTGAAAAGCCTTGGGTTACAAAGATATTCAATTTCTACTATTTGAATATCCCGAGACTCTTAGTCCAAGCTGCATTTGCTGGTATGAGAATGGATATGTCAAAATACGGGGAGATTGTTGCAATTCACGAGCTTGGATGGGAACTGAATGCTCTGATGCATGGGTTCAAAGAGCTTCTTCAGAAAATTGAAGTTAAGGCAATTCCTCTTGAGCAGGCATTGAAACTTGGAGACGGTGCGCGAGGAGTATTTGTGTCTTTCAATCAGCAATTCCGAACCAAGAATATAAACATGCCGGACTCGCTTGACGGCTACCGTCATGCATTGCGTGGTAATATCAAGACCGATCCTCAGATTTACGCTAAGATAGGGCAACACCGTGTGACACTCATCGTTGATCCGAGATGGATAACTACGGTCACAGCATTTGTTCATTTTCGACCCTCCGGAGGTCGTGGCAACTTCGCTGGTGTTGGTCTTGTCAACTCGATTGACGCTTTGAGTGTAAACGTCACCCCCCTAGTCATAGGGCTTCCATCAAATCCATTCTTGGTGGCGTTCTATGAAGAGGCCTAATCCTGTAGAAGACTAACGTTCATGACTAACTGTACTTGTAATAGTTACTTTCCTCAGTTACGTTAGCGGAAGAAGGGGATAGGTGTTGATATTCAAGGGCGCAAATTGCCAACTGAAATTCATGGTTATTGATCTGCCAGAGGGAGGCAACTAAAATCCCAAACTTCATTTTTCTCCCTTGAACAGTGCATAACCCAACTTCCCCTGCAATACGGTACGGTAAAACACCCGCTCATTTTTCATGACGATAATAACGCCGTTCAGCCCGTATCTGGCAAATATCCTTTTCAACGTTGTCAGCTTTTCTGGAATTGTCATCGTGAAAAACCAGTGCTTGACATCGCGATCCTTCCTTATTTTCCAGAACATTTCGGGCTTTGACCACTGCTCGAATTCGTAGACGATATTTTTTACACCGGCTTTTTCGAGCATGGACTGCCACTCGTCAAACTCAAGGGGCGTAGTGCCATACCGTTCGGCAAACTCATCTTTTTCCTCTTTTGAAAGCCTGACACGCCAGGTCGATTCATGAATCAGAATCCGGCCACCCGGCTTTACCACCCGGACCATCTCATTTAGCACTTTCTGTGAGTCGTCAGGTATGCCAACGGCGCACTCGTTGATCGCGACATCAAAAGTATTGTCCTCGAATGGCAGGCATTGCGAATCCCCAAGCATGAATTGCACCTGATGAGACAATCCCGCTTTCTCGGCATTGTCAGCAACTGTTTTCACCATCTCCTCCGAAATGTCAACCCCCGTTACATCGACGCCGAACTTTTTTGCATAAAATATCGATTGAGTTCCCCGGCCACTCGACACATCAAGCACTTTCAACCCCTCCCTTAACGCTGCAAGCTCCGCTGTTCTTTTCGTAAGGGCAAAACCGCCCGGATGCAATGTTTCAATCCCGCCGATCTCGATGGCATCCTCAACCGTCGGTTTGTAAAGTCCTTTCCGTTTCATTTTTCCTCTCTCCCGTATTTTAACGAACAATGTGTTCGAAAAAATAATAAGCATATCCAATCACCCAGTCAACAATCAATGTTTCGGGAATTGTTCGTTACTGAACGAAAAAGGCTGTTTTGTC
>CAIVSG010000276.1 GCA_903908555.1 uncultured Chlorobiaceae bacterium
TGAATGAACGTTTTTTTCTGAAAATTCTGCTGGTTCTTTTTTGTGGGCTTATTGCTGCGGAAGTGCTGGTTGTATCTTTGTTTGGTCTCAAGCTTGAGCTGATTCTGCTCTGTTTTATTGTTGCCTCAGCTTTGACAGGCATTCTTTTTGTTCTACGGCTTCTTCTTGCAGAGCGCAATGATATTGACTCGGTTTCGATGCGGCGCGCAAAAGAGAAGAGTTCCGGTATTATGCAGGATCGCCTCAAGGAGTATAGTGTTGATGAGGAGTTTCTTGGCGGGAAAGCTAAGCATCGTGTCGGAAGTGAAGAACCGGTTTTGCCAGTCAGGGAATCGATTGAAGATGCTATCAGGGTTCATGCCGAAATGTATGGTGGTCTTGGGGAACTGCTCAAGATGATGGAAAAAATTGATGACGCCTCTTTTGACCGGCTTGTAAAAAAAGTCGGGTTTGGTGAGGTTTCACGCGAAGAGGTGATTCTTAAAATCACGATCATGGCCACTGGTGAAGTAAATGCAGCCGAATGCGACAGGGTAGAGAAGTGTATTCTTGAGGGGCATTCTATGGATAAGGAGAGTTTCGATGAGTATATCCGGCGCTGTATGAATGTCGCAGATGAAGAGTCGGAGAGTGCGGACAGTGGGTTTTCGGTAGAGCTTGACAGCGTTGCGCTTTCCAAAGGAACCGGTGCCATGCCCACGGATTTTTCTCATGATCCGAAAGCGGTGTTTTCAAAGCTCAATAAACCGGGAACGCGTTCATGACGCAGCTGGAAATACCCGCGTTAAGCAAGGCAAAGCTCAAACAGTACGTAAAACTTCATCAGAAAAAATTCAGGGACGCTGAAGGGCTTTTTCTTGCCGAAGGTCTTCGAACGGTCAGGGAGCTCTCTCTGAACATCCCCGATGAGGAGATGCTTGTAGCGATACTGATCAGGGAAGGAGAGCCGGATGGTAAAAGGTTTTGCGGAACTCATAAGGGAAAAGTTTTTTCCATACATGAGAGGGAGTGTTCTCAGCTTTCGGGAACCTCTACACCGCAGGGGATTTTTGGAGTTTTCCGCCAGCTGAGCCAGACGGAAACGCTCGTTCCAGCAGGTGGCGGCAAGCTGGCAAAATCATTCATTGTCGCGCTCGATGACGTTCAGGATCCGGGTAATGTGGGTACTATACTCAGAACTGCCGTATGGTTTGGAGCTGAAGCAATGATCTGCAGTTCCGGCTCAGCCGACAGGTACAACTCTAAAGCAGTTCGCTCATGTGCCGGAAGCATTTATGGTATCCGTCATTTCGGTGTCGAACGCCTTGACCTTGAACTTCAGAGACTTCAGAAACTTGGTTATTCCATCGTGTCTGCATCGCTTGATGGAAAAGATTTCCGAGAGTTCACCTCCTGGCCTGAAAAGCAGGTGCTGGTGATTGGTAACGAGGCTAATGGTGTCAGTGAACCGGTTAAAACGCTTGCCGACCGCCTCGTCAGGATTCCCCATTCCGGCAGCAAGCCCGGTGTTGAATCATTGAATGCCTCTGTATCAGCAGCCATTCTTATGGAACGCATGGTATTGTAATTATTGTCATCCGGACCCGTCTCTTTTGTCATCCCGAACCCCAACAAAACCAGTTAAAGAGTCTGTCCGGGTACCTGCCTTACAGATTGAAAATTGGGTAAATTCTATAAAGCCTCATGAATGGATTTCCAAGTAATGGTTAAAAAACGGTGCAATGTCACTAACCGCTGCCAGCCCGATTAACCATCTTCGCTACATTTGGCTCCATTTTTACTGACACAAACA
>CAIVSG010000277.1 GCA_903908555.1 uncultured Chlorobiaceae bacterium
ATGCTGGCCTATAATTTGAGGGATATATTTACCAGTTCTCAGGTACTGTGCCGTAGCCATGCTGATTCCAGCGTGGTGGCCCCAGTTTCTCTCCATATCAGGATTGATATGCGCAAGCCCAGATAGGGAATTTGGTACATAGCAATCTATTCCGCGATATATCTTTTCCTGAAAAGTTGGGCTGACTTTCCCAATGTCATGAATAGCAGCAACAAGTTCTGAACCTTCAGGGAAAAGCGATGACCGTAAAAAGGCGGGCATTCTTGCAAGAAGTTCCTTTGCGACTGCGCCAACGATAAGACAATGATCAAAAACATTACGACCCGCAACTCTTTTGTACCCACCTGCAACTCGGGTTTTGGCCAAACATCCCTTAAGCTGCAATGCTTCAGGCAAATTATCTATACTATTTACACCGGTAGCGTTAGGGATGCGCATGGCAAGCCATTTAGAGAATTACACCGCCAACAAATCACCTGAAAAAACAGGATAAGGCACAAATTTACAGCCACTCAGTACATAGGGGAGAGGTATCGGGTGACAGAAATTTTCGGCTAGAAAAGATTTTACTGAATTTCCCATTATTGACACTATTTAGTTACAAAATAATTTCATCAAAGGAAAAAGCACAGAGAGAATGAAATAGCTTTCCATGCATTGTAGCTCATAACTTAAATCCGACACTAGGACAAAAGCTGTCTGTGGTGCCAAAATTTATTTCCATACCATCAGATTTAGCTCGCATCTTATCACTCGTCACTTTCATTCACCCGATTTCAATCATGGTAGCAGGAATAACAAAAGCGGGGGGCACTCAAGGTTCCCGGCGCTGGCGTGCTAAGCCCAGCACTCATCTGCATTCCGCTTTGCCGCCGCAGTCGCTAAAGAACCTGCACACGCTCGTCACTGCTGCGATAGGGTATGGTGCATGGCGATTGGGCATTGCGGCGGGCAGCAGAGGCGAGCGTGTGCAGGCAAAGACCGCGACGGTGGACAAAACTCCATTCCGGATCGGTCGCAGAGTGCAGCACAACCCGACGCATCTTATATCTGCGCGCTTCGCTTGCTGGCGTGTCACCTTACCTGTTCTTCTATCGAGATGATCCTTTTCCCGGTAGCCTGAACTTTCGTGGCCCCAGTTGAGTCCGCAAAGGTTACAGTGCCTTTGTGGCATGCTGCTTGCGAACACGAAGCCAAAGCAAGCCGCACGCCAGTCGGCAGCACAACCCTTGCTCTGCGTTGATTCACGGGTCCTGAAAAAATGAGAGCGCCGGTTTTACGCCCTTCACCTCCGTGCACCCGAGCCTGCGGTTCCGCGCTTGCGGGTACGCAACTGCTGCACTCCGGCCGTTTAGCACTCCGGCTACTGTGTGCAATCCGCGCTTGCAATGGCGTCAGGGCATTGGCGGCTCTGTCGGCAAAGGTTTGGCGAAGGCACAAGCAGCTCAGCGAAAAGCCTGCACTGGCAAGGCATTTCTCTTTTATTTAGTTTCCGAAAAGTTGTAAACTCAAGGAAGTGAGCATTCCTCCATCAAAAGCGTTAACAGCATGAGCGACTCACCAAAATACTGGTTCCCAGCCAAGTCTAATGGTTGTGGTTGGGGGCTTCCCTCCTCCTGGCAAGGGTGTACCGTATTCATTGGATACATACTTCTCGTTTTTTCTGGCTTTCCAATCATCGATACAAAGGTCAACTTGGTGGGCTTTGTGCTCTATACGCAATTCCTGTCAGCCATTTTAATATTCATTTGCTGGCGTAAAGGAGAACCTCAGCGCGGGCGGTGGGGGAAGAGTAAAGATAACTAACCTGAACTTTGGTACTGCGATCAAAGAGCTGTTGCGTATTGCCTAACATTGCCAGCCTTCGCATCCAGCTGCACCAGCTCAGCACAAAGCGCTGCACTCCGCCCTTCGTGTTCATCCGAGCACAAACACATATATAACGTTGTTCAATAGCAATGTCGAGCATTTAGGGGACGTACTTGACTAACTGTACTTACGTTAGCAGAAGAAGGGGATAGGTGATGATATTCAAGGACGCAAATTACCAAATGAAACCGACGGTTATTGATCTTCCAGAGGGAGGAGCGCAAATTTCCAAACCTAATTTTTCTCTCTTCTTGAACAGTGCATACCCCAATTTCCCCTGCAATACGGTACGGTAAAACACCCTCTCATTTTTCATGACGGTAACAACACCGTTCAGCCCGTATCTGGCAAATATCCTTTTCAAGGTTGTCAGCTTTTCGGAAAACGGATGGGCGTCATAACTGCCGGAACATTTCACTCATATTTCTGTAATAACTGGGCATTCAGGACTAACTGTATTTAATGGAGACTTAGGTTCGTTGTTCAATAGCGGCAATAGTCAAAATGCAGCTATAAAGAAAGACGGGATATCCAGGATACTGGCAATGCTCGCAAATGAAGCTGTGTTCGGTAGTAAAATGCAAATAGGGTCAAAGAGATGTATTATATTGATAATAAATCATATTTCTTATTGTTACTTCTGAATGATTGCATAAGATAACAGGCATTTTCAAATCGATTACGCTCAGAATTAGCTGTAACCTACTGTATTATTGTTTTTTATAAGGAATTATTTTTTCAACAACCGGACACCAGTGCAGCAAACTTGAACAATTGAGACATGATAGAGATTACCAGCACAGAATTACGCAGGAACATGACCAAGTACTTTGATCTTGCCTTGGAGAAAAAGGAACAGGTTCTTGTACGCCTCAGGAATCGGGGTACTTTTACGATTACTCCTGCCATAGAAACCAAGAGCGTTAAGCGAATTGCGAAGAAAACCGAATTAGAAGCTTATCTTGACCAGCCTGAGGTACAGGAATCCATTCTACGCGCACGTGCAGATGTAAAAGCCGGCAGAGTCCGCAAATTTACCACTGTCAAGAAGTTATGGGAAGGTATACAGTA
>CAIVSG010000278.1 GCA_903908555.1 uncultured Chlorobiaceae bacterium
AATGCATATTCCCGATGATCCCGGATTTTACGAAAAATTTTATTTTACACCGGGAGACCTTGGCTATAAGGTCTTTAAAACACGCTATGCCACGATTGGCGTTTTGATTTGCTGGGATCAGTGGTACCCTGAAGCTGCAAGATTGACTGCGCTTAAAGGAGCAGAAATTCTGTTTTATCCGACAGCCATCGGGTGGTCAACCACAGAGCAATCTTCAGAAGTGCGCCGAACCCAGCAGGAGGCATGGAAAACTATACAAATGAGCCATGCTGTAGCTAATGGTGTCTTTGTAGCTGCAGCGAACCGTGTCGGAACAGAAGGGGAGCTGGAATTCTGGGGAAACAGTTTTGTCTGTGATCCGTTTGGTCAAATCATGACTGAAGCCTCGCATCACGATGAAACGGTTCTGCTCGCCGAGTGTGACAGAAGTCGCATAGAATACTACAGGTCGCACTGGCCTTTTTTGCGTGATCGGCGTATCGAGACCTATGGGGATTTGCAGAAGAGGTTTCTTGACGAATAAAGAGTTATGAGCGGCCCGGGATTGTTGGCCGTTTTTGTTTTATAAATTATTCCTGATTGTTATGAACATTTTTGGCGCCGTTGTTTTTTTTACGCTGGTCATTACTTTTCTTGTAAAACTGGTTTCGGAACTGTTGAATCTCAAGGCAGCTGAAGCCCCGCTTCCTGGTGAGTTCACAGGAGTCTATGATGAGGACGCTTACAGTAAATCACGGGACTATCTCCGTGTTTCAACCGTTTTTTCATTGTTTGCAGCTGCTGTCGATCTTTCTGTGCTTCTTCTTTTCTGGTTTCTGGGTGGATTTAATCAACTCGACCATTTTTTAAGAGGGTTCGGATTTCATCCGATCGCAACAGGGGTGCTCTATATCGGTGTTTTGCTGCTGATGCAATCCTTGATCGATCTTCCTTTCAGCATCTACAAAACCTTTGTCATCGAAGAGAAATTCGGGTTCAATAAAACCACGCCCAAAGTTTTTGTAGCTGATATTCTAAAGACGTTATTGCTTACTCTTCTTATCGGGACTCCTCTCCTTGGAGCAGTGCTCTGGTTTTTTCAGGAGACCGGGCCGATGGCTTGGGTTTGGGCCTGGGGTGGAATTACCCTCTTCTCTCTGCTGCTTCAGTATGTTGCTCCAACCTGGATTATGCCGCTGTTCAACAAGTTTGTCCCGCTTGAAGATGGTGAACTGAAAAGCGCCATTATGCACTATGCCGATAAGGTGCGATTTCCACTTACCGGTATTTTTGTTTTAGATGGATCAAAACGTTCAGCGAGAGCAAACGCTTTTTTTACCGGGTTTGGAAAACGCAAAAGGATTGCTCTTTTCGATACGCTTATTACAGCTCATCCCGTCCATGAACTTGTTGCCGTTCTTGCCCATGAAATAGGTCACTTCAAAAAGAAGCACATTATTGTCAACATGATTCTCAGTCTTGGAAATCTTGGTGTGCTTTTTTTTCTGCTCTCCCTGTTCATGAATAACCGTGCGTTGTTTGATGCGTTTTTCATGCAGGATCTCTCCATCTATGGAAGTTTGATCTTTTTTTTCGCTGCTCTATAGCCCTGTGGAGTGGATCCTTTCCATTGTTATACAGGCTCTTTCGCGAAAGCATGAGTACGAGGCTGATTATTTTGCTGTAACAACGTTTTACCGCGGAGATGCTCTTGCCGATGCGCTCAAAAAGTTGTCACGCAATAACTTGTCGAACTTGACACCTCATCCACTCTATGTTTTTCTCAATTATTCCCATCCACCGGTGCTGCAGCGAATTGCGCGCATAAGAGAAATTTCTACCGGTGATAATACCAGGCCTCTGAACTGATTGGATTTTTATGACAGAGTGTAGTTATTTCATGCCTCCTGAGTGGGCATTGCATAAGGCAACCTGGCTTTCCTGGCCTCACAGGCTTGCAACCTGGCCGGGAAAGTTTGGCCCGATCCCTGCAGTGTTTGTTGAAATGATATCCTGGCTGAGTTCATCCGAGGGTGTGCATATCAATGTTCTTGATGAGGCGATGGAGCGTGAGGTATCGGCACTGCTTCGCAATTCCCGCCATCAGCAGATTCAATTGAAGCGTATTTTTCTTCACCGGATTCCTACCAATGATGCCTGGTGCCGCGATCATGGCCCGAATTTTGTTTTCCGTCGCACAGCTGGTCGTGATGAGAAAATTATCGTCAATTGGGATTACAATGCATGGGGTGAAAAGTATAAGCCTTACAATGAAGATCAGGCTGTACCTGAAAGAATAGCATCGTTGCAGCAGCTGGATATTGTTTTTCCCGGTATGGTGCTTGAAGGAGGTTCTATTGATGTGAATGGAAAAGGACTTCTCCTCACGAGCGAGGCCTGCCTTCTCAATCCTAACCGTAATCCTTCACTGAAAAGGGAGGATATCGAGCGTGAACTCGGGCATTATCTTGGTATCGAAAAAGTTCTCTGGCTTGGCGATGGCATTGTTGGCGACGATACTGACGGCCATGTGGACGATATGGCCCGATTTGTCAATGAAACGACCATTGTTATTGCTGTCGAAGAAAATCCCTCTGACGAGAACTATGCAGCGCTGCAG
>CAIVSG010000279.1 GCA_903908555.1 uncultured Chlorobiaceae bacterium
GGATGATGTCAAGGAAGTGGATGCCGGTTATGAGTGCGGTATGAGTCTGAAAAATTATGATGATATCAAGGTTGGAGATATTGTTGAGGCCTATAAGATCGTTGAGAAAAAACGGAAACTTTGAACCGATTATTGTTGAGTTATGTCGATACGTACTGACAGGGTTGCTTCACTTCTCCAGCAGGAGCTGGGGAGCATCCTTCAAAAGGAGCTGCCGCGCGGCGGCTGGATAGTTACTATTGTTGAAGTGAAGGTTACGGTTGACTTGAGCATTGCAAGGGTCTATGTTTCTATTATCGGTTCGGAGGAACAGCGGGTAAAGGCTATGGCTTTTTTACGGGATGAAACAAAAAGTATCAGAATGATACTTTCGTCGAAGATCCGGCATCAATTCAGGCGTATTCCTGAGCTGGAATTTTTTGAGGATCATCTTTATGAGCGTGCGACCAGGATTGAGCAGCTTTTGAATGAAGTGCGAAAAGGCAGTGGCGATAAGCATTGACACCCGCTTTTTTGGAAAACAGATTGCATGGATGAACAGCATAACTCAAAGTATCATTCATGATGAGGGTGATTTTCTTCTGATTGACAAGCCTTTCGACTGGACCTCGTTTGATGTGGTGGCAAAGATCAGAAATACCTTTAAGGGGGTCGGGCTGAAGCGTAAGGTCGGCCACTCGGGGACTCTGGATCCTAAGGCTACAGGTCTGCTTATTCTTGCTACGGGCAGGAAAACCAAGGAAATTTCATCTCTTGAAGTGCTTGATAAGGTCTACGATGGCGCCTTCAAGCTTGGCGTCATGACTGAGAGCCATGATATTGAAACTTCCGAGTATGGCCATTGCAGCGTAGAGCATCTGACACAGGGAGAGATTCGTGCTCTTGCTTCCGAGTTTGAGGGGACTCACCAGCAGCAGCCGCCAATGCATTCGGCTGCCTGGCACAATGGCAAGCGCCTTTACGCTCATGCCCGCAAGGGAGAGGTTATCAAGGAGCGTAAAACAAAAGAGATAGTTATCCACCGCTTTGAGGTTACCCGCGTTGAGCTTCCTATGGTGTATTTTGTTCTCCATGTTTCGAAGGGTGCCTATATCAGGGTTATTGCCCATGAGTTCGGTGCTGCTCTTGGGGTGGGAGGTTATCTTGCCTCTCTCAGGCGTCTTTCTATCGGGTCATATCAGCTGAGCTCTTCGCAGAGTGTGACGGAGACTATTGAAGCAATTGTTCGGCAGGCAACAACCGCCTCCGAAGGAGTGAAGGGAGATAAAGGATGAGTATGCGTATTGTTGAGTATGACAATGACATTGTCTACAACTATGGCACCCGCTCTCCCGCGGAACTGCCTCTCGTCGGTTCTGCCGTAACGGTGGGGTCTTATGACGGGGTGCATCAAGGGCACAGGATAATTATTTCGAGGATGGCTGCTGTAGCCAGGGCGCGCAGTCTCAGAAGGGTGGTTGTGACGTTTGAGCCGCATCCGAGAAGGGTGCTTAAGGGTGCAGTTTCGGGCCCGCTTGGACTGTTGACCACGCTTGAAGAAAAAATTGACCTGCTCGCCCGGGAGAATATTGATCTTCTGTTTGTTATCCGTTTTACTCCAGATTTTGCATCTCGATCTTCCGATGATTTTATCCGGAATGTTCTTGTGAAGCTCCTTGGTGCTCAGGCAATAATCATCGGGTATGATCATGTGTTTGGTCGTGACAGGAGCGGGAGCGGAACAACACTGGAAAATCTTGGGCTTGAGCTTGGGTTTGCTGTAGAGGTTGTTGATGAGGTGCTTATCGGCAGTGAGCATTTGTCGAGTACAAGAATAAGGCGGTTGCTTGAAGCAGGGAATATTGAGGAGGCTAATGAGTTTCTGGGCTCTCCATATATGGTAAGCGGTGTTGTAGTTGAGGGTGACAAGATCGGTCGGGAGATAGGGTTTCCTACCGTTAATTTGAGGATTTCCGACCAGAATAAGCTTTTGCCGCATCCAGGTGTTTACCTGGCTCACACGGAGATCGATGGCACTCTTTTTAAGGCGATGATGAATGTTGGGGTTCGTCCAACGGTCTCTTCGGAGGGGATTATAAGCGTGGAGGCATTTATTCTGGGATATAGCGGTGATCTTTACGGTGAGAGCTTACGGTTTACGTTTCTGAGCTTCATCAGGGAGGAGAGAAAGTTTTCGTCGCTGGATGAGCTGAAAAAACAACTTGAAAAAGATAAAAAAGCGGTGGAGTTGTATTGTTAATAATATTATATTGCGGATCAATCGATTTAATATAACAAACGAAGAGATATGAGTCTGACAAAAGAATTTAAAGCAGAAGTCATTGCGCAGTTTGGTGCTTCTGAGAAGAATACTGGAAAAAGCGAGGTTCAGGTTGCTTTATATACCCGCCGGATCACTGATCTTACCGGTCATCTTCAGCTGCATCCCAAGGACAAGCACTCCCGTCGCGGTTTGCTTATGCTTGTTGCCAAGCGCAAGAAAATGCTGAACTATCTGAAAAATATTGATATCAATCGTTACCGTAAAGTGATCGGTGAGCTTGAGCTTCGCAAATAAGATTGGTAACGAGGGCGGTATCTTTTTTTATAAACTGAAGCGGTAAGGGATACTATGCTGGAAAGTATGACCGGATATGGCAGTGCGGAGTCTCTGGAGAATGGAGTGAAGACTCTTGTGGAGCTTCGCTCGGTCAATAACCGTTTTGCCGAGATCAGTGTCAAGCTTCCCCGTCAGCTTCTCTCTTATGAACTTGAAGTCCGTGAAATGATACGGGCGCATTTTCAGAGGGGGAAGATTTCTGCATTTATTCAGATTCAGCTTGACGAGGAGCAGCCTATCTCTACGGGGATCAATGTTGCGAAAGTCAAGGCGTATAAAGGCCTGCTTGATACCCTCCGCATAGAAGCCGATATTGATGCTCCTGTTCTTCTTGAGCATTTGCTCCGGTTTCCTGAAATATTCGATAATGGAGCTACATCGCTCGACAGTTCTGATACCCTGTGGCCTTTTGTCAAAAACCTTCTGCAGGATGCTATCGATCGGTTGAAGGCTATGCGTCGCAGGGAGGGGGAAGAGCTCTCCATAGATTTTACCGCACGAATTGCTGAAATTGAGCGTACTCTTTCTGTTGTTACGGCTCTTGCGGCTGACAATCTTGAAACCGTAAGGAAAAGACTTGCAGCTAAGGTCGAGGCTGTTGCGGGTAAGGATCTGGCATATAGCCGTGACCGTCTTGAAATGGAGCTGGTGTTGGCGGCTGACAAACTTGATATTACCGAAGAGTTGACTCGATTTGCCAGCCATAACAAGTTTTTTATTGAAGAGCTGAGAAACGACGATAGCGGTACAGGCCGGAAACTTAATTTTCTTCTTCAGGAGCAGTTGCGTGAAGCCAATACGATTGCTTCGAAATCCCAGAATGCTGAAATCTCCCAGAAAATAGTTCAGATCAAGGAAGATCTTGAGAAAATAAGGGAACAGCTGCAGAATATAGAGTAATGACAATGGTTGAAGAGCGAAAACAGCAGGGAAAACTGATTGTCTTTTCAGCTCCGTCAGGCACAGGGAAATCCACAATAGCAAGGCAGGTTCTTCAGCGCATACCGACTCTCAGATTTTCGGTGTCGGCCACAACGAGGCAGATAAGAGCAGGAGAGAGTGAGGGTGTAAACTATTATTTTCTCAGTAAGGAGGAGTTTGAAGAGAGGATTCAAGCCGGTGGTTTTATAGAGCATGAGTTCTTTTTTGGAAACCATTATGGTACACTGCTTGATAAAACTCGTGAGGTGATTGATTCAGGTGTCAATATCCTGCTTGATCTTGATGTGAAGGGCGCTTTGAATCTTAAAAAGATTTTTCCTGATAATTCATTGCTGCTGTTTATTCAGCCGCCCGGTATGGAGGTTTTACAACAGAGGCTTCAAGGGCGACAGAGTGAAGACGAGGCGAGTCTGCAACTGCGTCTGGAGAGAGCAAGGCTGGAGTTGGCTTATGCGGACCGGTTTGACAAGGTGGTCGTGAACGATGATCTTGAAAGAGCGGTTGAGACCATTACAGCTATAATTACTGAATTTATTTCAAACACGTAAAATACGGTACAATGTCGGTTAAACCTGTTGACCTGAATAAGTTGAGAAGTGGGCACTCGAATTTGTATGAGACGGTGGTCGCTATTTCGAAAAAAGCAAAAAGACTGCATGATGAAGAGCGCGCGGAACTCGAAGACAAGCTTCTGCCATACAAGGAGATGATCCGCAACCCTACAAGCGAATCTGAGTCGGATAAGATATTTCCGGAGCAGATAGCTATCAGCCTTGAGTTTGAGTGCCGTGAGAAGTCGTCACATAAGGCTGTTGCTGATTACTTTGAGCATAAATACGATTATACCATAGACAAACTTGTTGAAAAGAAGGTTGTGCCAACTGAAGAAGATGATGAAACTGACGGGGATTAATCAGATTACCCTTCGTGTCAATGATTTGGGTATGGCCGAGGAGTTTTACGGTGGCATTCTTGGTCTTACGCTTGATCACAGGGTAGGTGCAAATATTTCGTATCTCCGGGTCAACTCGGATATGCTTGTGCTCGTGAAGGCTGAAACCCCCGGTTCGCTTCACGCGAGGGATATACGGGTTGACCATTTCGGGTTCAGGCTTGCCTCAGACGCTGAAGTGGATGAGGCTCACCGCTATATGGATGACAAAGGCGTTCACATTGTCACCCGACCGGCTCATCGGCGGGAGGGAAGGGCTTTTTTTGTGATGGATCCTGATGGTAATCTTGTGGAGTTTTATTCCATGCATGAAACCGGCATTCAGAAGGATAGTCCGGATATTGATCTTTCTTCTCCGGATTCTCACGTTCCGCCAACCCGCCAGAAGGAGGATGAAGTGGTTGTGACCAGAAAAACCCGCCGTTCAAGAAAATAGCCAGTTCTCCTCTCCTTCCCCTCTAGTCTTTACAATTCTTTTTCCTCGAGCATCAGCCTTTCAGCTTCTTTTAGTTGTTCGGGGGTGTTGATGCCGATAATTTCGTTGGGGTTGTCTGTTTTGAATGCGCATACATGCTTGCCGCTCTGGAAGCAGATGCTGAATACATCTGTGAGGTAGTACTCTTTCTGGGCGTTGTTTGTTGTGATCTGTTGAAGAGCCTCGAAGAGTATGGTGGCATCGAAAACGTATATACCTGAATTTATTTCCTGCACGGCGAGTTCTGTTGCAGTTGCGTCTTTTTGTTCTACAATTTTAAGGACGCTGTCGCTGCCGGGCTCGCGGATCACTCTTCCATATCCCGTGGGGTCCATCATATCTGCTGTCAGAACAGTTGCTACAGCTTTTGTGGTATGGTGAAAATTTATCAGTCTCTTCAGGGTGAGGGGATTGACCAGTGGGGCGTCTCCGGAGAGGATGAGTACCTCTCCATGAAAATCGCGGAGCTCGGCTTCGGCCTGCATGATGGCATGACCGGTGCCAAGTTGCGGCTCCTGAAGTGCTGTGCTTACATTGTATCGGGCAGTGGCGGCTTTTACGAGTTGTGCCTGGTGTCCGATAATCAAGACGATCTTTTGGGGATCAAGGGCCTGTGATGTATCGAGAACGTACTCGATAAGTGGACGCTTGTGTGCATAATGGAGTACTTTCGGGAGGTCTGAATGCATCCGTGTGCCTTTACCGGCAGCCATGATGATGATTGCTAATGCCATTTCTCTCGTTGTTCAGTGGGGGTGTCGGGGAGTTATGATAACTGTTCGCCTTGTTCACCTACCAGGTGCCGACTCTTCGGGTTGTTGTGGCGGTCGACTATAAGTACCATTGGTTTATGGATGCGTGCTTCGGCAGGGTCCATGGTGGCAAAGGTCATGATAATGATTTCGTCGCCAACGAGAGCGCATCGGGCAGCCGCTCCGTTAAGCTGGATTTCCCGGGAGCCGTGATCACCTTTGATAATGTATGTTTCAAAGCGTTCGCCATTGTTGTTGTTGACGACAAGAACTTTTTCGTTTGGAATCATATCTACCATTTCAAGAAGCTCATTGTCAATGGTGATGCTTCCTTCATATTCGAGATCTCCGCTGGTAACTATAGCGTTGTGAATTTTTGATTTTAAAACATGTAATTTCATGAACAGAGAACCTTCAAAATTATTTTGTAAATGCTTTACCGCTTCCCTGGAAAATCCGGTATTTCTTTAGGGCTTGATCACTTTCAAAGCCTTGACCATTGATGGTTTCGTCCGGCTTGACAATAGTAACAAACCGATCTGAACGGATCATTTTATCGTTGTTTGTCCGTTTAACATACTCTGTCTTTATAACGGTCGGGCCGTTTGACGTAATGACAACATTTCCCTCGGCCTCAATATCCTGATTATCGTGAATAACCGCTTTTTCGGCAGTTATGGTTGTTTCAGGTTTTCCAGTGATGTCAAAGAAAGTAACTTTGATCCCCTTATCAAGGTGATATTCATTTCCGTTGTTTATTCTGTATTCGGACTGGTGTCCGGCGTCAATGATCCCTCGTTTTACACCAGCTTCTGTAAGGCTCAGCCTGACAGTCCAACTTTCCTGTACGGGGTGATTGATGCCGATAAAGCCGGTTTCGGGAGGACGGCGCTCCTTGTGTGGATCGCCGCATCCCGATGCCATGATAACAATAACATGCAGAAAAAGAACAGCTACTCTTTTCAAATCAGGAGATGATTACTTGATATTCAGTTCGTTCATCACCTTGAACGTGAGATCGTGCTCTGGTGTAACATAGACGGCTGCGCTTTTTTCCATAACAAGGGTGATCCCTTCTTTTTTTGCTATTGATTCAATAGCGGTCAATACTTTCTGGCGGATCGGCACTAAGAGCTCCTGTTGTTTCTTTTCAACAATGCCACCACGTCCGAACTTTTCCTGCTGGTATTTTTCAAGGCTCTGACCTTTCTGGTTGAGCTCTTTTTCTTTCTGGTCTCTTGCTGCTTTGGTCAACGATGCTGCCTGCTGGCGGTAAGCGGCTACAGATTTCTGGTAGTCCTGGTTTAAACGGTCAAGCTCTTTCTGCAGTGGTGTGGCTGTTGATTGCAGGGTGGCTTCTGCCTGTTTTGTTTCCGGGAGCTGCTGAAGGATTTTTCCGGAATCTACAACGCCGACTTTTCCACTTTCCTGTGCAGCAAATGAACGTGGAGCAACCAGCACTAAACTGAGGGCAACTGCCATAATGATACGGCGAGACATCGTCATAAATCTTTTTGAATGCTTCATCAAATTAATGGTTAAGGTTATCATGTTAATAGGTAGAGAGCGGTATAATGCCAAAGTGGCCACAATTATACATTCAAAGGTAAGAATTCCCTGTTAAAAAACTATAAAAAGCTGAAAAGCCATTTGAAAGGGGGCGTCGGGGGAGTGTAAAAAATCTTCAATGCTGCCGGACGGCAATCAGGTTAGATGTTTTTTTTCTGGAACAGTTGTCCCGGTTGCTGCGTGATTGCGGTTTTCAGTTCCAGTTCGAAGAGGTGTACCAGAAGTGAGGGTATATCAATTGATGCGGCTGTCGCAAGTGCGTCGATATGCATGGGTTCGGTGCCCATGGTGAAGAGGATGGCCTCTTCCTGGGGGGTAAGGCTGATAAGAGGAATGCCAGTTTGTAGTGCCGGTTTTGCGGGGCAGCTTTTTATGAATTGCGGGCCAAGCTCGATAATGATATCGTCTCCATTCATGATTGCTTTGGCAACTCCTTGCTGGATAAGCTTGTTTGTGCCTCTGGACGTGGGGGAGAAAATACTTCCTGGTACGGCAAAAACTTCACGGTTCTGCTCAAGGGCAACAGTTGCGGTGATGAGTGATCCTCCTTTTATGTCGGATTCCACTACAATTGTTCCGGCTGATATTCCGGATATAATTCGATTGCGTTTAGGAAATTTTGCCGGAGAGAGTGCCGAGCCGAGCCATTCTTCTGAAATGAGTGCTCCTTGTTCTATGATTTTTGGCCATAGTTTTCCTTTCGGGTCGGTATAGATGGTGTCAACACCGCTTGCAAGAACTGCAACGGTGAGTCCTCCGCTGTCAAGAGTTGCGGTATGTGCCGCGATGTCGATGCCATAAGCCATGCCGCTGTAAATGCTCACTCCGAAGCTTACCAGATCACGGCAGAGCATTGCAGTGCATTGTATTCCGTAGAGCGAGGCATGCCGGGTGCCTACAACTGCAAGGGCGGGACAGTTTGCGGGGGGAAGTGTTCCCCGAACAAAGAGGCAGGGTGGCGGATCGTATATCTGCTTTAAAAGAGGGGGGTAGGCGGGGTCAAGAATGGTTATGAGTGAGGCGTTTATGTGGTGAAGTCTCGAAATCTGCTCTTCTGCGCTTTTTTCTGCGGCCTGGCGGGTTTGGGTGTGGTGTATAAAGTTGTATATCTGGCGGGCAAGGGGTTCTCCTATGCCGGGCACTTGCATGAGGTCTCTGACATCGGCGAGCAGCACATTCTTCGGCTGGCCATGCAGATACTCAATGATTGCCTTGATTCTTGCTGGTCCGATTCCCGGGATAAGGGTCAGAAAAAGCAGGAGAATGTTGTTTTCCATTGAAATCGGGAGTGTGGTGATGCATGGAGGGCTAAAAGTCTCTTTTTATGAGAATGTTGGCAAATCCTTTCAGGTATTCTCTTCCTTCGGCATGAGGGAGTTGATCAAGTGCCGTAAGGGCCTCTTCGGTGTCGCTGTTGATGAGTGCGGCTGTTTCTTCAAGGATTCCGCATCGTTCATAAACTTGTTTTACTTCGGTCACCTTGTCTGCAGTGGTGCCTTTATTGATGATGATTGAGTGAAGAAGATCGTGATCGGCACCTCTGGTCAGTTCGAGTGAACGGAGGAGAAGGTAGGTTTTTTTGCCGTTGATGATGTCGCCTCCAGCGATTTTGCCGGACTTTCCGTCTACTGCCATGATGTCGAGATAGTCATCCTGTATCTGGAACGCTCTGCCGATTTTTTCGCCGAACAGCACAAGCTTCTGAAGTTGTTCATCCGTAGCATTACCGGCAACTCCACCGGCTTCAAGTGCGGCGGAAATAAGACGGCCGGTTTTTTTTGCAATCATGTCGAGGTAGTCTGCAATGGTGGCGTCTTGTTTTTCTTCGAGTTCCATATCGAGCGCCTGACCTTCGCAGATGGTTATATTGGCGTGATTGAGGATGTGAATAAGCTCTGCATGGCGGTTTGTGTTTGCCTTCAGTACGAGTTCATAGGCGTAGGCAATCATCATGTCTCCAGTCAGAATGGCAGCATTGACGTTCCATTTTTTGTGAACGGTGTGTCTGCCGTGGCGGAGTTCTGCCTGGTCCATGATATCGTCGTGGATCAGGGTGAAGTTGTGAAGGATTTCAACGGCCAGAGCAACATTGAGGGCTGTTTCGGATGAGCCGCATATTGCTTCGGAGGCTAGAAGTGTAAGAAATGGACGGATTCTTTTGCCGTTTCCTTCAAGAATATACCGTGCCGGCTCATAAAGGGTGACAGGGAGCTCTTTATCGAAACAAGCGGCTAAAGCCTCGTTGATTGCTGAGTGGTAGCGATGGTATTTTTTTTCTACGAGTTCTTGAGTTAGAGGCATATTCATTATGGAATTGGTCATTGTTTGATGATAAGGCTTTTGTTTCGGAGCTGCTCTATGCTGGCGGAACCGGAAAGGAACATGATTGCTCTGAGGTCGTTAAACCAGGTTTCAATTGTTTTTTCCAGAGTTCCCTGGTGAAGGGCTTTGAGAATATGGCGGGCGGATGCGGCAATTTGTGCTCCAAGAGCCAGTGACTTAGCAATATCCACGCCGGACTGGATTCCTCCTGATGCAATGATTTCAATGGCCTTGTGCTCAGGATGTTCTTGTTTGAGTGCACCTAGATCAAGGAGGCATTGAGCAGTGGGAATTCCCCAGTTCAGCAGCTCTTCAAGTGCGGGAGTGCTGAAACGGGTATCGTGACCGAACTGCCGTGTGTACCTGATTTCTTCAACTTTCTGCCAGCTGATTCCTCCTGCGCCGGCGACATCTATAACTTTTACTCCGGCGTCAATAAGACGAAGGGCCGCGGACGGCGAGATGCCGCAGCCTACCTCTTTTACAATAACGGGAACAGGGATTTTTGCCGTGAGGGCTGAAAGCTGTTGGAGAACATGCCGGAAATCGGTGTTCCCTTCGGGCTGAAAGAGCTCCTGGGCAGCATTCAGATGTATAATCAGTCCATCGGCCTGGAGGATCTCCAGCATGGTGTTGATTTCTTTGTCAGTCAGCCCTTTTGCAATTTCAGGAGCTCCGATGTTGGCAAAAATCTGTACTGATGGGGCATATTTTCTTACAATGGCAAAACTTTCGCGGTATGAGGTGTTTTCAAGCGCCTGGCGCATGCTGCCGACACCGAGCGGAATGTGAAAGTGTTCGGCGGCTTCAGCAAGCTGCTGGTTTAAGGCTGCGGCTTCGCGGTATCCTCCAGTCATGGAGGATATCATGAACGGAGCTGCAATTCTTTTGCCTAAAAATGTTGTGGAGAGGTCGATGTCGGAAAAACGAAGTTCAGGGAGAGCGTCATGCTGAAAATCGAACCGCTCAAATCCTGTGGTTTTCCGGTTAAAGACAATGTCGCCGTGCAGGCATATTTCCACATGGCTGTGCTTGCGCTCGATTGTTATATTATTATTATCGTGAATGCTCTCGCTCATTGCTCGGTTGATCATACAGAAAGGATACGTTCCTTGCAGGATTTGTAATACTTTATGTTGAAACTGTAACTTAATAAAAATATACCATAACCTTTTACCGTATCTCACATTGGTGTTATCATGCTGAAAACTTTGTTTGCTATAGCTCTCGGTCATCTGCTTGGACGTCGGCGTCAGACATTGACTACTATTTTCGGTGTTGCGATCAGTACCATGGTGCTGATTACAACCAATTCTCTTACCAGAGGGTTGCTCGATTCGTTTATTGAGACCATTGTGAATGTGGCGCCGCATATAACGGTAAAGGGGGAGAAGATGCGCCCTATGCCCGTGAATATTCTTGAGGGAGCGAATGGGTCCAGTATGGCTATTGTTGAAAATAATATTCAGAAGCAGGAGCCTGAAGAGGTAAAGAATTATCGGCAGATTCTCAGCGTGTTCAGTTTACCACAGTACAATAAACATGTTCTTGCTGCTTCGCCTTATGTTGTTTCTCAGGTTATGGCTGTTAAGGGAAGTCGTAATCAGCCTCTGACCCTTAAAGGGGTTCTGATTGATCGTGAAGATGCTATCAGCGGTATCAGGAAGAAAATGCTTTTCGGTGAGGTTGCCATGTTTGAAAAAACGGCCAATGCGCTGCTTGTGGGACGTACCGTGGCCAGAGATATGAATCTCAAACTGAATGATGATGTTATTATCATTCCAGTTTCAGGGAAGAGCAGACAGTGCAAGGTGGCTGGAATTTTTTTTACCGGTGTTAATGCGGTCGATAACAGTGTTCTGGTATCTCTCAAGCTTGGTCAGATCATTGAGGGGTTACCAGCCAACAAGGTTTCGGGCATTGCTCTTAAAGTTGATACTCCCCTTGATAACGCTTCGCTGGCAAGAGATCTGGAAAAGGTTACCGGGTATCGATGCATGACCTGGCAGGAGGAGAATGCAAGTATACTCTCTCTTTTTGCCCGTATCGGGTATATCGTTTTTTCTCTTGTTGCTTTTGTCGGTGTCGTTTCAGGGTTTGGGGTGGCAAATATTCTGGTCACCACTGTGTTTGAAAAGAGCAGGGACATTGCGATTATGAAGTCGTTGGGATTTTCGGCCCTGCAGTTGATAAGTATGTTTGTTCTTGAGGGGTTTCTCGTTGGCCTGGTCGGGGCTCTTGCGGGGGGAGTTCTGGCTATCGGGTCGATCAATCTGTTTGCCAGTCTTCCTATTGAAAGCTCACAGGGCCCGATTACCAAAACAGGGTTCAGTATGTCGTATAATCCGGTATATTTTTTCCTGGTGATTGGTGTAACGGTCATGATAAGCACTCTTGCTGCGATTCTGCCCTCTGCAAGGGCGGCTAAACTTGAGCCGGTGAGTGTGCTCCGCGATAGCAGCCTCTAGCTCTCTCCGGGGATGGTCTGTTCGGGGTGCTGCAGCAGGTAGAGTTTGTAGTAGAGTCCTCTTTTTGCGAGCAGTTCCTGATGATTTCCCGTTTCTCTGATAACTCCTTTGTGCAGCACTATGATTCTATCGGCTTTTTGAACCGTTGAGAGTCTGTGGGCAATTATGATGGAGGTCCTGTTTTTCATGAGGTTGGCTGTCGCCGAATCGATCAGGGTTTCAGTTTCTGTATCGACGGAGCTGGTGGCTTCATCAAGGACAAGAATTTCGGGGTTGTAGAGGAGCGCTCGGACAAAGGCTATAAGCTGTTTTTGTCCGGATGAGAGTCCTGTTCCGTTTTCAAGCACTTTGTACTCGTACTTTCCGGGGAGTTGATCAATAAAGCGGTCGGCTCCGACAATTGTTGCTGCTTCCCTGATTGTTTCGTCAGTGGCTTCGGGATTGCCGAATGCAAGGTTTTCTTTTATGGTTCCTGAAAACAGAAACACATCCTGCATGACAACGCCAACGAGTTTTCTCAGAGAGTGTTCTTCTATTTCCTGCAACCGAGTGCCGTCAATGGTGATGGAGCCTTTCTGGAAAGGGTAGAGTTTTGAGAGAATGTTAATAAGCGTCGTTTTTCCGCTTCCTGTGGCGCCTACAATTGCAATTTTTTCTCCATGCCGGATTTCAAGTGAAATATCTTTCAGTATCCAGTTTTCCTGGTCGTAGGCGAACCAGACGTTGCTGCATGTGATGTTTTCCCGGAATGTTGCAAGATGGTGGAGTCCGGATGGGTTTTCTATTCCCTCTTCTTCGTCAAGGAGCCTTATAATGCGGTCTGAGCTGGCAATGGCGGTCTGAATAACGTTGAAGCGGTCGGAAAGATGTTGAAGCGGACGGAAAAAAAGCCAGATGTATTGAACAAATGATATCACCACTCCAATGGTAAGGTCTGCCTTGAGCAGCCGGATGCCGCTGTACCAGATGACCAGGCCTGCTGCTGCAGAGCTGAGAACCTCGATGAGAGGATAGTAGATGGAGAAATAAAAAACAGTTCGAATATTTGCGTCTCTGTGGTCAGCATTGATCGATGCATATTTGATTGCTTCCCGATCTTCACGGTTAAACAATTGAACAATTGTCACCCCGGTAATATGCTCCTGAAAAAATGTGTTCAGGCGGGCCAGATGGGTTAAGACATCCTGGAATGCGGCTCGGACTTTGTTTTTGAATTTTATTGTGGCATAGAGCATCAGAGGAAGAATAGACAGGACTATAAGGGTCAGCTGCCAGTCTATCCATACCATAAGGAGAACAATGAAAAAGAGCTGCAGGATGTCGCCGAGAATGGTGATGATGCCGCTGGAGAGCATTTCGTTCAGCGATTCTACATCATTGGTTGATCGGGTTATCAGGCGTCCGATAGGGTTCCGGTCATAAAACCTTGCGGGGAGTTTCTGCAGGTGCGTGAAGATATCCATCCTGATGTCGAACACTGCTTTCTGTCCAATAATTTGCGTCCACCAGGTTGTGATATACTGTTTTATACCGTCGAGCAGAATGGCCAGGGCAAGAAAGATGCTAATTATCGTCAGGCCTTTGAGATCGCCCTTTGCTATATAATCATCAATGGCGATTTTTGTCAGATAGGGTCTTAAGGGACCGAGAAAGGAGCCTGCAATTGTCAGCGCAATGGCGGCGCTGATAAGAGTTTTATAGGGCTTTAAATAGGTCAAGAGGCGGGTGACAATGTAGCGGTCTACCGAACCTTTTTTCTTTTTGCTCAGTGTTTCATCCTGCTGTGGCTTGAAACTTTTGTTTTTTGTCTCGTTACTCATGTGATTTTGCGGGAGATATAGATGCCTGTCGAGGGTCCGGTCATTGCTCTAACGTTCTTTTTTCAATCTCATGCTTCAGTTCTCCGGCAAGTGCTTCTGCCCGGGCTTTTGTCGGTGCTTCGGCATATATTCTTACAATGGGCTCGGTGTTTGATGGCCGTAGATGGACCCAGCTGTCGGCAAAGTCGAGTTTGAGCCCGTCAAGCGTGTTTGCCCCGGCGGTGTGGTAGTGCCGGGCAATATCGGAAAATATTGTTTCAAGTGAGCTGCGCTCTCTGGAGGCAAGCGTGATTTTCTGTTTTGACATGACGTAATCGGGGAAATGCTTACGGAATTGAGTAAGTGGCCCGTTGTTGTTTTTGGTGCGCCAGTGGGTGAAGGCCTGGACGAACAGCGCTATGCCGACTAAAGCATCGCGACCGTAATGCAGCTCTGGCAAGATAACTCCTCCGTTTCCTTCTCCTCCTATGACTGCTTTCATCTGTTTCATGACTTCACTGACGTTGGCTTCGCCAACTTTTGCGCTGTAGCATTGTACGCCGTACTTTTCTGCGATATCACGCAGTGCGCGGCTGCTTGAAAGGTTGTTTGCGACCGCTCCCGGGTTGTGTTGGAGGTAAAAATCCGCGCAGGCGACAAGCGTGTACTCTTCTCCAAACAGTGAGCCGTCTTCACAGATAAGGGCGAGCCGGTCGACATCCGGATCGACGATAATGGCAAAATCGCATTTGGCTTCTTTACTGGCGGCGATGGTGGTGGAGAGATTTTCTTCGATTGGTTCGGGGTTTCGGGGAAAAAGTCCGGTGCCGCCGCATGCGAACGGAACAATATTATTTATGCCGAGTTTTTTGCAAAGTTTCGGCACAATGGAGTAGCCGGCGCCTTCAACACAGTCGATGAGAACCCGGAACTGCTGTGAAGCAATGGCCGCAGTGTCTATGCAGGGTAATTGAAGGACTTTTTCGATATGCAGGTCATCATATCGGTCATTTTGGGAAATCGTGCCGATGGTGTCCCAGTGTGCGTAGACAAAAAGCTCTCTTTCAGCAATGTAGAGCAGTTCATCAACTTCCGCGCTGGTTAAAAACTCACCAAGGTGATTGAGCATTTTCAGAGCGTTCCATGCAACGGGGTTATGTGATGCTGTGATAATGAGGCCTCCGTTGGCCTGTTCTACAGTAACGGCTATTTCAACGGTTGGAGTTGTTGCGATTCCAATATCGATAACATCGCATCCGCAAAGCACAAGGGTATTGCTGATGAGATCGCTGATTGCTTTGCCTGTCGGCCTTGTGTCTCTGCCGATGACAATTCGCGGCTTTTGTTCAGAGGATAAGTGGCTATGATCATTTTTATTTCGCAGAATCCATGAAGCGAAGGCCATCGAGAATGTGGTGAGATTTTTAGGGGTCAGGCTGTCGCCGACAATCCCTCTTATCCCGGAAACGCTGATCATCAGGCTCATAATGCGGGTGATTCTTATGATGAAAATTTTGCGCAATATAAGAAAAAGAAGGGATGTTAACGCTACTCGATTCTTCGCTTAAGCTGTTCAGTGAGGGTTCTTTTGTTTGCCTGATGGGAGGTAACCTTTTGATTTGTTGGATGATTATTTTATATTGCAAACCGTTTGTTAATGAAAAATTATTTTATCCTAACAGCAACATTATATGCCTTTACACAAATCGGCTGAAAAAAGACTTCGGCAGTCAGAAAGAAGAAATGCCAGGAACAGATCAAGGAAAAA
>CAIVSG010000280.1 GCA_903908555.1 uncultured Chlorobiaceae bacterium
AACGCCACCGAAGATTCCGGAAACTGCAAGTGATACGATAACGCCAGCGATGAAATTCTTTTTCATTTGTCTGTAAATTTGAGTTTTGTAGAACTTTGGAACCAGGACCACCCTGCTTCTTATAAACTACTACGCAAGACCTCTGAACTTTCTTTCAATAAATTTTTAAAAATTGAAATTATTTTCTGAGACCATATATATACTTAAATATGACAGCATAGATTCTTTATTTTTACGCTTTAACGCATAATACTCTATGTTCTTTACCCCACAAACTCCAATTACAGAAATATTTTTAGCAGCTCATTCAGCATCATAGTAACTTGGAAACAAAGATTTCTTCTATCTTTTTTTCAGCCAAAGCTCTTTAATGATTGAAAAACACAATGGCAACCCCAAGAAATATTCGCAGGGTTTTTAAAAGTAACCCAACAATAGAAGGCGCCGGTGTGCACCTGAAACGTGCTTTTGGGTTCACCGAGGCTCCACTTTTTGACCCTTTTTTGCTCCTGGACGATTTTCGGTCAAACAACTCTACCGATTACCTCAAGGGATTCCCCTGGCACCCGCACCGCGGTATCGAAACTATTACCTATATGCTTGATGGAAACGTCAAACATGGCGACAGCATGGGAAACAACGGGGTAATCAGCGCCGGAGCTGTTCAATGGATGACTGCAGGCAGTGGTATCATTCACCAGGAAATGCCTTTTGGCGACCAGCATGGAAAAATGGGAGGATTCCAGCTCTGGGCAAACCTGCCTGCCTCGCAAAAAATGAATCCTCCACGTTACCGCGACATCACTCCTGAGCTTATACCAAATCTCCGTCTTGACAATGGTGTTCAAATCAGCATCATCTGCGGAAATATAGCCGGGACAAAAGGACCCGTCAACGATATTGCCATCGATCCTCAATATCTCGATATCACCGTACCTCCAGGAATTTCTTATAACCATCAAGTTGTCTCAGGTTACACTGCATTCGCTTACATTATCGGAGGGCAAGGCGTGTTTGGCAATAAGGATGAACCCTATAACGACGAGACCTTGATTCTTTTCGGTGATGGCGACACAATAACTGTAACTACTGAAGATAACCCTGTTCGATTTCTGCTCATCTCCGGCAAGCCGCTCAACGAGCCAATCGCCTGGGGAGGGCCTATCGTGATGAACACTCAGGCTGAACTAGCCAATGCATTTGAGCAATACCAAAACGGAACATTTCTGAAACAATACAAATATAGAGAGAATACAATTCACCCCCAGGAATAGTTTTATCTATGAAAACAACAGCGTTAAGGGTATTTGCTTTTTTTACTGCCTTATTAGCACTTTTTTCAGGGTTTATATTGCTGCAGGAAAAGGTTTCAGGACAGGCTTACAAGTCAGCTTTTGCCGCTTTGGAATCATATCGATCCCAACATCCCGATGAGCATCCCCGCTTCATTGCTGTGGTTGATTACTCTAAGCCCTCTTACCTGAAACGTATGGCTGTAATCGATCTGAAAAACGGGGAACAGACATTTTACCTTACCGCACACGGAATACATTCCGGAGATCTCTATGCAACGCGATTTTCAAATGCACCGGCGTCCAGCATGAGCAGCCTTGGACTCTACAAAACGCTTGAAATCTATAAAGGAATACATGGCAAAGCCATACGCCTCATGGGCCTGGATCCTGAAATGAACAGCAACGCCTTCAACCGGGATATTGTCCTGCATTCGGCGAATTATGTTTCACTGAACTATATCCTCATGAATCTTTTGACATTCAACACCCCAAAAATCGGAAGAAGCAATGGATGTTTTGTTGTTTCACTACAGGATATTGATGAAGTTACTCAGAAGCTCAACCAGGGAGCCTTTGTTTACGCATGGGCAGAACATTCTTAACATCTATGCAATCGCCATAAACGATGAAAGCCCGTTTATCCGGGCTTTCATCGTTTATGAGACTACAGCTCTTTTCAGAGCAAGTCTATAATCGCGTTCAAAGTTGCGCTTGGACGCATGGCATTTATTGTAAGAACTTCATCAACATGGTAGTATCCGCCCATATCGATCGGCTTGCCCTGTGCAGCAATCAGCTCTTCATTTATTTTTGCCTCATTATCAGCAAGCTGCTCTGCAACTGAAGCAAAACGTGCCTGCAGCTCCTGATCGCTAGTCTGCTGAGCCAAAGCCTGAGCCCAGTAGAGCGCGAGGTAAAAATGGCTTCCCCTGTTATCAATCTGGCCGACCTTACGTGCCGGCGACTTATCGTTGTCAAGGAATTTCCCAATAGCTTGATCAAGTGTTTCAGCTAAAACTTTGGCTTTATCATTACTGAAAGCCTCTGCAATATGCTCCAATGAAGCGGCAATCGCTGAAAATTCACCCAGAGAATCCCATCTCAGATATCCCTCTTTCTGAAATTGCTGAACATGTTTTGGAGCTGATCCACCTGCACCTGTTTCAAACAAACCTCCTCCATTCATGAGAGGAACTACGGAAAGCATCTTCGCGCTTGTACCGAGTTCAATAATCGGAAACAGATCGGTAAGGTAGTCGCGCAATACGTTGCCGGTAACAGAGATTGTATCCTTTCCGGCCCTGATCCTTTCGAGAGAGAAACGCATAGCTTCAACCGGTGTAAGGATACGGATATCCAGACCGGTAGTATTGTGATCACCCAAATACTGGTTCACTTTTTTAATTATCTGCGCGTCATGAGCACGGTTGCTATCCAGCCAGAATATAGCTGGCGCTCCAGTTATTCTTGCCCTGTTTACGGCAAGCTTCACCCAGTCGCGAACAGGTGCATCCTTTGCCTGGCACATTCTGAAAATATCGCCCTCTTCAACCTTCTGCTCCAACAAGGTCTTTCCAGCATCGTCAACAACACGGATTGTTCCTGTTCCAGCAGCAATAAAGGTTTTGTTATGAGATCCATACTCTTCAGCCTGCTGAGCCATAAGGCCTACATTTGGAACACTGCCTATGGTTGCAGGATCAAATGCTCCATGCTTTTTACAATCTTCGATGATTGCCTGATACATTGTTGCATAACAGCGGTCAGGAATCATTGCTTTGGTATCGTGCAGCTTTCCGTCAGCTCCCCACATCTTACCGGAGTCACGAACGACAACAGGCATCGAGGCATCAACAATGATATCATTAGGCACATGAAGGTTGGTAATGCCCTTGTCTGAATCAACCATCGCCAATGATGGCTGACTGCTATACACCGCATTAATATCCGCTTCAATTACAGATCTCTGGGCTTCAGGAAGTTTCTGGATTTTTGCATAAAGATCGCCTAGACCATTGTTAACGTTAACCCCAAGCTCTTTAATAACCGCAGCATGTTTTTCAAAAACATCTTTATAGTAGACAGTAACGGCATGACCAAACATGACCGGATCTGAAACCTTCATCATGGTAGCTTTCAGATGCAGCGACAAGAGCAAACCGCTCTCTTTTGCATCTTGAATCTGATCAGCATAAAAACGCCGAAGGGCGCTGACGTTCATTACTGAAGTGTCAATAATCTCACCCGGCAATAAGGGCGTTTTATCTTTCAGAACAACACTCTTTCCATCGCTGCCTACAAACTCGATTTTAACCGTTGCAGCACCCTCAAGCATCACTGATTGTTCGCTGCCATAAAAATCTCCGGCATCCATAGAGGCGACATGTGATTTTGAATCACTACTCCATGCTCCCATTTTATGTGGGTGCTTTTTAGCAAAGTTTTTTACTGAAAGCGGAGCCCTTCTATCGGAATTTCCTTCTCTTAGTACCGGGTTTACAGCACTCCCGAGAACCTTTGCAAATCTTGTCTGCAGCTCTTTTTCCGCATCACTGACAGGGGCCTCAGGATAATCCGGAATCTTATATCCCTGATCCTGCAACTCCTTGATGGCAGCTCTCAGCTGAGGAATTGAGGCACTGATATTGGGCAGCTTGATAATATTAGCTTCCGGAGTCAAAGCAAGATCTCCTAATTCAGCCAGATAATCAGGAATTTTCTGAGCAGGTGTCAGATTGTCGGGAAAATTTGCAATAATTCGTCCAGCAAGAGAGATGTCCTTGGGTTCAAAGTCAATTCCAGTCCCCTTGGCAAACGCATTGAGAATAGGAAGGAGAGAGTAAGTTGCCAGAGCAGGAGCCTCATCAATTTTGGTATAAATGATTTTTGCTGTTTTTGCCATCTCGGTCGTCGTTTTAAGTATTTTAAAAAAATTAATTGATAACGATACTCCAAGAAGAGGCTCTCAAGACGATCGATCCTTAGGGGGGAAGTCACCCCGATAAAGACGACATCAGATATAATGATGAAAAGCCTCACTGTGAACAACCGGCAACAGAAACTCGCGGTATGAGTTCCTGCAACCTGTTACAATACAAGGTCAAATTTATTACTGCTTCAGGCAGAAATCACTCCAGCTATCAACCCCGCAATACTCCCTATCATAACGACCAAGGATGTTGCTAGCTTACGTTACAAGCTCTACACCAACATTCAATAGCGCGATTGAAGCTTATAGATGCAAATAACCGGGAAACCCGCTACAGCCTGGTTTCCCGATACAGTCAATTGGAGGGAATTCACTCATTAAGACCGACCCGGTCTGCAAGATCCTTGTCATTCAAAACTTCATGAGCAAGCTTTATCATGGGAATAGTAGCACCCATGGAACTATAGCCACCGTCATGGAAGAGGTTCTGCATGGTTACCTTCCTGGAAAGGTCACTAAGGATGGTCATGGAATATTCTGCACACTCTTCTGCTGAAGCATTCCCGAGTGGCGACATGAGATCACCGTACTCAAACATCTTCTCAAATCCAGGGATACCGCTTCCTGCCTTGGTATAGGTCGGGCTTTGTGAAATCGTATTAATACGGATATTATACTTAGCAAGTCTTGGTCCGTAACTGCGAACAATGGATTCAAGCAATGATTTTGCATCTCCCATATCAGAGTATGACCAATAATTTCTCTGCGAAGCAATATAGGAAAGAGCTAAAATGCTGCCACCATCATTAATCGCCCCGTTCTTCAATGCAAGGGAGACAATACGGTGCAGCGACAAACCTGACACATCAAGGGTTTTCATAAACCACTCGTAATTGAGGTCTTCATAAGGCAACTGCTTACGGATATTCTGCGACATCCCAATGGAATGCACAATAAAGTCGACAGGGCCGATTTTAGCCTTAACCTCCTTAAAACAGTTATCGATATCTTCATTATTAGAAGCGTCACAAACAATCAATGGTGCGTTACCGCATAATGCCGAAAGTTCTTCGATATTACCGAACCGCAACGCTGCTGCTACATTAGAAATGGCGATCTCGGCACCTTCTCTATAAGCATGAAGCGCAATCTGCCAGCCAATACTGCTCTCGTCAAGCGGGCCGAAAACAACTCCCTTTTTCCCCTTCAATAAACCATAGTGCGTTTTCTCGGACATGATATTAGCTGATTCTTTAACAAAGACTGGGGTAGATCCCCGTTAACTCAACATTTTAAACGTTTAAGATACAAGATTCCCTTGAAAACCTAAACTCTTTCCACTGAAATTTTCTCCATACCTTCTGGCAATGGACATCCTATATCTTCACTCGCCGCATAGAGCGGAGCCTGTCAAGCATGTTTTTATTCACGCTCAACTCGGCTTCTTCCTTATCAACAGGAATCTCTCTGAACACCACCCGCAAAAGGCTGTCCTCTCTGATATACTCTTCCATTTCAAGGCTGTACAACGCCCTTGGAAGCGTGATAATCCTCTGTGCCCTGTCCACAGTGACCACAATATCAGTACCCATCCGATCAACAACTACCTCTTCTGCGTCCTTGAGAAACGGTATTTTAATACAAAGTACTTCCCGGTGATCTTCCGTTACAGCATTCTTTTTGCTTTCAATCCAAAAATTCTTTCCGGAATAAAAAGTCTTGTCAGGCGACTGCTCACCAAAGACTAGTTTACTGATATCATGCAACGCATCCGGCCCTATCGGCTCTGTTCTCTGCAGGTGACAGCGGAAAACCGGAGTAGGATAAAATGAGTTGTCAATCTCCATGAGATACTTACTGTGCAAGTCGGCCCAGAACTCAAAATACTCACCAACAGTTTTTGAGGTCGGCAGAATCTTGTTGATCACAATAGCGTCAACATTAATACCGTAAAGATGGACAAAGGTATAGGCTCGCTTCGTCTCGAGAATGGAGAGTTTTTCAGGGTTCAGTACCAGCCGGAAGGTAACCTCCGGACTGAGAATAAACTTGTTGATATCTTCCATCTGCTTGAGCAGCACATTGACCTCATTAAAAAAATCATCATCAGGGATGGATTTCCCGCTCAATGGGCGGGCAAGGGAGGACATGCTTTTATATAGCTTGAAAAACTGCTTGCCCATGTTTCCGCCTATAATAATCTCTGGATAGGCGAGAAGTCGAAGCGTATTGCCGGTTGGAGATGTATCGAGCACAACAGCATCCCACTTCCCTGACTGAGCTTCATCAAGCAAGCGGCTTAAGGCAAAAATTTCATCAAGACCCGGCTGCGTTGTCAGCTCGGTAGCCATGCCGCTGTCTATCCCCTTGTTTTTATAGGAAGAAGAGACAAACTTCTGAAACCCGGACATATTCTTTTTAAGCTCGTGAACTGTATCAACCTCGAGCCCGTAAAGATTATGCTCGATCATCTGAGGATCATTGCGGCTTATCTTTGTATTAAAAACGTCAGAAAGGGAGTGG
>CAIVSG010000281.1 GCA_903908555.1 uncultured Chlorobiaceae bacterium
CATGCAATAATTAATCCAACTAAATGCGAAATCTGAAAAGGCTTGTAATGTAATAAATTTAGATCAATAAATCAAAACCATGAAGAGTTATTTCATCACTTATTTATACCTGTATGTAATCCGTCCTTTTGAGATATCGTACGGTGATATCTGGACTTTTACCTTATCACCTGGTAAGATCCTGATATAGTGCATCCTGATTTTACCGGAAACATGCGCAAGCACCTCAAGGCTGTTTTCGAGTTTTACCTTGAACTGCGCATTTGGAAGTGCTTCCAGAATCACGCCTTCAATCTCAATTGATTCTTCCTTAGCCAAATTATTTGCTCCTTTATTCGATATTTTTGTAAGCGTTTCCCTCAGTGTTAATCACTCAAGAAAAGTTCGGGTCAGTACTTCGGCTTTCCCTTGCCTTACAACTATCGTATGTTCAAAATGCGCTGAGGGCTTTCCATCCTCAGTTACGGCCACCCATTCGTTTCGCCTGCTCACAGCCCGGCGGGAACGACCAAGAGCAATCATAGGCTCTATAGCAAGTGTCATGCCTTCCACAAGCTTTACTCCAGTATGCTTCCTGCCATAATTCGGTACAGCAGGATCCTCGTGCAATTCACTGCCGATACCGTGGCCAACCATATTTTCAATAACACTGAACCGGAACGACCGGGCATAATCCTCAATAGCAGAAGAGATATCATGCAGACGGTTCCCTTCAACAGCCATTGCAATACCCCTCTCAAGACTTTCTCTTGTTACATCAACAAGCTGCTGGACTTTTTCATCAATGATACCAAGAACAAACGTCCTTGCTGCATCGCCATGATATCCACCCTTGTATACTCCACAGTCAACTGATACGATATCGCCCTCTTTGACAACTCTCTTTATATTGGGTACTCCATGAACAACCTCTTCATTAATCGATATACACAGAGTTGCAGGATATGGCGTAACACCAGGATCACTTTTGGGCACATAGTTCAGAAAACTGGGAACAGCATGATGATCCCTTATAAACTCTTCAGCCATCGTGTCGAGCTCTTTTGTCGTCATGCCGGGCTTTATTTCCTGTTCAAGAAGATCAAGCGCCTTAGCCACAAGGGCACCGGAGACTCTCATCAACTCAATTTCCCGCTCGCTTTTTATAGTAATCATTTCCGTGTATTACCTGCTCTGGCGACCATGTGTCTTTCCTGACTTCATGAAGCCATCATAGTGGCGCATCATCAAGTGGCTTTCAACCTGCTGCAAAGTATCAAGACCGACACCGACAATAATCAAAAGACTTGTACCACCGAAAAACTGTGCAAAACCCGGAGTAACATTTACAAACTTTGTCAGAAAAGTAGGAAGAATCGCAATGATCGCTAGAGATATGGCTCCAGGAAGCGTAATGCGAGTCAAAATATTATCTATAAAGTCGGCTGTGCTTTTCCCTGGACGGACACCAGGAATGAAACCTCCCTGACGGCGCATGGTATCGGCAACCTCTTTTGGGTTAAATGCGATCGCTGTATAAAAATAAGTGAAGAAAACAATCATGGTTCCGAACATCAGGGCATACCACCAGGAATCATAGGAAAGAACAGAAGCAATCCCCTGCATCACCTCATTTTCAGGGAAAAAAGAGAGGAAAGTACCTGGAAGAAACATGATGGACTGGGCAAAAATAATGGGCATAACACCAGCAGTATTAATCCTCATCGGGATATACTGAGTGCTTCCACCATAAACCTTGCGCCCGACTACACGTTTGGCATGCTGCACAGGGATACGGCGTGTTCCAACTGTAAGCACTACGACGAATGCTACAATTGCAGCCATGAGACCAAGAATGATGATCTCAATAATCCAGTTTTTACTACCAAGGGAAACAGAGCGAAACTCTGCTACCAGCGCCTGTGGAAACCGGGCAAGTATACCTATCATAATAATGAGGGATATACCGTTTCCTATACCTCGATCTGTGATCTTCTCACCAAGCCACATGACAAAGACTGTGGCAGCAGTCAAAAGGATAACAACAGTTATAGAAAAGAAAATGCCTGGATCAGGTACAATGACTTTGCCAAATGAAGCGGGGCTTGCAAGGCTGACACTTACTCCCCAAGCCTGCAGGGCAGCAATCACTACAGTTCCGTAGCGCGTCATCTGACTTATTTTCTGTCGACCATCCTCACCCTCTTTCTGAAGTTTCTGGAAGTAGGGAGTAACAGCTCCAAGCAACTGAATGATGATTGAGGCGGAGATGTAGGGCATGATGCCAAGAGAGAATATCGATGCTCTGGCAAAAGCTCCACCTACAAAGAGGTCAAAAAGTCCGAAGAGATCATTGGTGTGGGACTGCGATGCGCCTGCCACTGCAGCCGCATCGACACCCGGAATGGTAATGTGAGAACCAAGTCTGTATACAAATAACAGAAGAAGCGTATAAAGGATCCGCTGGCGGAGTTCAGGGATTTTATTTATGTTCCTTATACTTTCATTTAGCTTCATAGCGTCCTTTTAACGGATTCAGGGCTTAGGAGTTTTTTTGACTCTTTTTACCAAAGGTGCCTTTGGTTTCAATAGAGCCTCTTCAAATGATATATCCCTGATTTTTGAAGCCTCTTCAAGGGTACGGAATGCCTTGATTACTTTGCCGCCAGCGGCCGTAATTTTCTCTTCCGCGCTCTTGCTGAATGCGTGAGCTGTAATGGTAACGGCTGCGCTGAGTTCGCCATTACCGAGGATCTTGAAATAGTCAGCCTTACTTGAATGGAGGAGCGACTTGAGATCAAGAATTGAAATCTCATTCTCTATTAGTCCTTCCTGTATCCATTTGTCAAGCTGTGAAAGATTGACTGTATTGACAGGGTTACTGTCAAGAGGAGTAAAACCAAATTTAGGCAACCTCCGGTAAACCGGAATCTGTCCGCCTTCAATTTTAGGTCTCTTGTAACCGCTACGTGCCTGCTGACCTTTGTTGCCCTTGCCGGCTGTGGTTCCGTTTCCCGAACCCTGACCGCGGCCAACCCGCTTTTTATTCTTTACTGCGCCTTTAGCTGGACGAAGTGAACTTAAATCCATGGTTTCAATTCCCGACTTTCTATTAGTAAAAAACTTAGACTTCCTCTACC
>CAIVSG010000282.1 GCA_903908555.1 uncultured Chlorobiaceae bacterium
AGAACTCATATCGAGGCTTGAGGAAATAACCCGGAACATTGAAAATCCAGAAACCGGCCTCGAAAAATCTATATCACTCTACGAAGAGGGACTTACCATTGCCGACAACTGCAAAAAAAGGCTGCAGGAAGCCAGAAAAAAGATAGAGGTCATTAATCCGGAACTTGCCAAAACCTGGCCTGATAACCCCCGCATAAAAGACCTCTTTGACAGCGAAGCCTGAAACACTTTCACACTTCGAGCTTCTTCAGAAGAACCTCATTGACCATTTTCGGATTAGCCTTGCCTTTCATACGGCTCATGCACTGCCCTACAAAAAAACCAAGCAGCTGAGTCTTTCCGCCTCGAAAGGCGGCAAGCTGACCGGGATTAGCCGCGAGAATTTCATCGATAACACTCTCAATCGCGCCACTGTCTGAAACCTGGGCAAGCCCTTCACGCTCAACAATCTCCAATGCAGTGAAACCATTATCCTGCATAAGTTCGAACACCTGTTTAGCAATTGTATTACTGATCATACCCTCGCCAATGAGACGAACCAAGCCGCCAAGCCTGTCAGGTGCAATCGAAAACTCCGAAATATCAAGATACTTTTCTTTAAGCGTGCGCAGCACCTCGCCCATCACCCAGTTCGAGGATGCTTTTGTATCACACGAAACCTTGACGGTTGCCTCAAAATAATCGGCGACCTCTCTCTCTACAGTAAGAACCCCTGCATCATAGGCTGGAATGGCATACTCAGCTACAAAACGGCTTGCACGAACTTCAGGAAACTCTGGAAGCTCACTCTGCATACGATCAAGCATATCCTGGTCAACAAGCACAGGAATCAGATCAGGATCGGGAAAGTAACGATAATCATGCGCAAACTCCTTGCCCCTCATTGAACGGGTCTCTCCCTTGTCAGCATCCCAAAGCCTGGTTTCCTGAATTATAACACCACCGCTTTCAAGAATTTCCTTATGGCGATCAGCCTCAAACTCAATGGCTTTTTCAACATTCTTGAACGAGTTCATATTTTTGATCTCGGTACGGGTACCATACTCCGTTGACCCTACAGGACGCAGAGAAACGTTGGCATCACAGCGCAGGCTTCCCTCCTCCATGTTCCCATCAGAAATACCAAGATATTTAACAATCTGCCGGACTTTCTGCAGATATGCGGAAGCCTCCTTTGGAGTACGTATATCAGGGTAACTGACTATTTCCAGCAATGGCACGCCACTTCGGTTCAGATCGATGTAGGTATCCTCACCGATATCATGAATCGACTTGCCGGCATCCTCTTCAATATGAATTCTGATCAGCCTGATAACCTTTTCGCCCTCACCGGCCTCAATTTTTAGAATTCCTTCACTGCAGATAGGCTCTTCAAACTGCGAAATCTGGTACCCTTTCGGAAGATCAGGATAAAAATAGTTTTTACGGGCAAGAACCGAACTTGGTGCAATAGTGCAACCCATTGCAAGTCCAAGCTTAACGGCATCCTCAACTACTCGACGGTTAAGGACAGGCAGTGCTCCTGGAAGAGCAAGACAAACGGGACAGACATTACTGTTGGCAGGTTTTCCAAAAAGCGCTGAACAACCGCAGAAAGCCTTGCTTGCTGTATTAAGCTGACAATGGACCTCAAGGCCCACTACTAATTCATACTTCATTAAAAAAAATTAACGTTATTGAAAAACACCAGTTCGTTCACACCGGGGCCTCTCCTGCTTATAAAAAACTTCTCAGTATTGCCGATAAGAAAACTTCTGGCCGCCCACCGTCGCTTCAGCCATAATACCGGCCTTCGGAAGCACAAAAACAGCTACACCATGAGAAAAATCAATAGTGGTAGCCGCCCCCGTAGTAGCCACGACTCCCTCCACCTGAGCATTCAACTCATAATTTCCTTTTTTGAAATTATCAAGCTCTGCCTTGTCCTTAAAAAATATGATTTCCGAAAAAGACTGGCCGCCAAGCTGCGGGCCTACATTGAGCTGTGTAATCGAAGAATGTCCGACAAGAGTATTAAGCTCGTAGACATAACCATTACCATGCCCCCCTCCAAGCATCATGAAGCCACCTTTGAAAACATCCGGAAAAACGGCAAATCCATAGGCTTTTTCAAAAAAACGATCAAGCGTCGGAGCGTGCTTCCTGAAAAACTCAACACCAGCTTTCGCACGATCCCCTTCAGCAGGGTCCCAGCCAGCATGAGCAGTAGAAAGAACCAATCCTGCAAGCATACATGCCAGCATACCAATTCTCATCATCTTCATCATCATTTGGGCGTATTTACGTGTTTAATAAAATCCCGGTATAGAAAACATCCAATGATATGCAACCGGTAATGTACAATTTTCACTCCAATAAATCACACATCGCCGCTTCTGAGCAACTATCCTCCAGCTTCCAGTTCGCGCTTCAAGGCTTCACGTTCAATTTCAAGGCGGCGAATCTCGCGGTTGATGCGGTCGAGTTCTTCCGGACTGCTGTCTATTTCGAGCCTCAGACGTGAAGAGGCCTCGTCAATCAGATCGATTGCCTTGTCGGGTAGAAATCTGTCCGCAATATAGCGGTTTGACAGTTCGGCGGCTGCAACAATTGCGGCATCCTTGATTCTTACTCCATGATGAATTTCATATTTCTCCTTGAGGCCACGCAAAATGGACACGGTATCATCCACGCTGGGCTGATCGACTACAACGGTCTGAAAGCGGCGTTCAAGAGCGGCATCTTTTTCAATATGCTTGCGATACTCATCAAGTGTTGTGGCGCCTATACAGCGAAGCTCGCCACGAGCCAGCGCAGGCTTGAGAATATTTGCAGCATCCATTGAGCCTTCGGCAGAACCCGCTCCTACAAGAAGATGGAGTTCATCAATAAAGAGAATAACCTCCCCATCAGAGGCCTGCACTTCACGTACGACCGCTTTAAGCCGTTCCTCAAACTCGCCGCGAAACTTTGCACCAGCAACAAGCTGGGCAATATCAAGCGCAGCTATCTGTTTGCTCTTCAGGTTTTCAGGCACATCACCGGCAACAATGCGTTGTGCGATTCCCTCCACGATAGCGGTTTTACCAACCCCAGGCTCACCAATCAACACCGGATTATTCTTGGTGCGCCGGCTTAAAATCTGCAATACCCTGCGAATTTCTTCATCACGACCGATAACCGGATCAAGTTTTCCTTTGCGGGCCTGGTCGTTCAGGTTGCGCGAATATTTTTTCAGTGAATTATAGGTCTCCTCAGCACTCTGACTGGTGACGCGCTGCGTCCCTCTGATGGTGGTAAGCACCTTGAGAATTGCATCGCGGTTAATACCCGAATCCTTCAGCATACGAGAAACGTTGAGCCCTGATTCACTCATGGCAATAAACAGGTGCTCTGAGCTGATGTAGTCATCTTTGAGCTTTTCAGCCTCTTTCAAGGCTACGTCAAAGACCTTGCCGAGATTCTGTGAAAGATACTGACCCGTTGCCGAAGCGCCCGTTACCTTTGGAATTCTCTCTATTTCACGATCAAGCGCCGCAAGCAGGGTTTCTGCAGGAGCTTCAAGCTTCTGCGCTATCTGCACAGCAATACTGCTTTTATCTTCAAGCATGGCTAAAAGCAAATGTTCCGGCTCTATCTGCTGATGCTGCCTGCTGCTTGCAAGAGTGGACGCTGCCTGCAATGCCTCCTGGGCTTTTACCGTAAATTTGTTAGGATCAAACTGCATGGTTGTGATTGTTTTTGGAAAATTACCGCAATCCATAGAAGCTACTTACTGTATAACAATTTACATGGAGAAAAAGTTAACGCATGCTTCTCGAATGCCCGGTATATCAGAAAGAAAAAAAGGCTACGGCACTACAAACTGCCGCAACCTTTTAAAAACTGTTAAGACGAGGTTTTCCACTCCCTGGACTTACTTCTCCATTATCCGGAATGAGAGGGATTTTCCTCTGGAGGTTTCGGCCAATTTTTGATGACAGAACTTACAACCTGACGGAGAATCTGGGCGCTGGTAGAAAGCAGCTCAGCGCCTTTTTCCTGAATGTTCCTCTGCGTATCGAGCTGATCCTTGAAAAGCTCAACACTAGCCGGATCATAATTTCCCTCACTGACGTAGGCATCAATTACCTCTTCGGCCTCATCAAAAGGCAAGTTGAAAACCCTGAAACCAAGCTTCGCTCTCTCAAGAGAGTCAAGAACTTTCAGACCAGTGTTCTGCTGCTCCATAACATTTCTGTTTTTTTCGTCTATAGAATAAATTACTCCAACCACATGATAATAACGGAAATATATCAATGTTTTTCAACAACTATCGGAAAGTAACTGACACGATATACCCATTACCGGAGCTTTCCTCCGCCTCTTCCAATCAAGGTTTCAGCAAGAAGAAAAAAAAGACCGGCTGCAAGAAAATACTGAGAAAGCGGCACACGCTCAACAGGCTCCATAATCCAGCGAGATGCATCCTCGATATGGTTAATCCGGGCAGATATTTCAGTGTTTACAGTATTCTCAGCCTTACTGCGGAAATATAATCCGCCTGCCTCATGAGCCAGCTTCTGCAATGTTTCACTATGGAAACTAGTCGCTATGGCCCGTCCTCGTTCATCACGCTTGACTCCTTCTCCGGGAGCTCCCAACGGAATCACAACAGGCGAACTCATGCCGACTCCTATAACGAAAACATGGATCCCGTCCTGTTTCATTTTTTTACCTTCAGCCAGAAAATCACCGGTATGATCCTCACCGTCACTCAGCAACACAACAATCTTCTCTCCTTTTATTCCTGACTCCGGATGATTTTCAGTTTCTGGTTTGAGGAGTTTCCTGGAAAGCTCAAGTGCCGAGCGAAACACGGTTCCCTGCTCTTCGATCAGATCGGTTGAGGCCATTCCAAGCAGCGCATCAAAAGACTCCTGATCAGTGGTAAGAGGGCACTGCACGAGAGGTGAAGCCGCAAAAAGGAGAATAGCTCTTCGACCTCCCTTAACAGCATGACTGATGCTGACAATCTCCTGTTTAGCCTGACCAAGACGATCTGGCTGCACATCCCTGGCATTCATACTGCGGGAAATATCAAGCACAAAAACCAGATCAGCACCTTTTCGCATTACCGGTCGACCTCCACTGGTAAGGCGTGGACCACTCAAGGAAAACAACACGAGACCCATGCCGCAAAACAGCATGACTTTTTTCAGAATGAGAACCCATAGCCGCGGACCGGGCATTATGGCACCAGACATAAGCGGGCTGGCAAGCGCTTCGCGAGCCTGAAGCTGCCGCATAACCCCATAGCCAAGGATCACAGCGAGTGGAATCAGAAGAAGCAGGTAGCCGATATTTTCAGGCCAGGCAAAACTCATATGTGTAATTTCATCCTATGGGTATTTCTTTTATACCGATTCATAAAGACAAACGACTTCAAGAGGCTACGGCACTCGCAATAATCGGGTATTTGACAATATGATTTCAAGAAAAAAGAGAGCGAGAACAGTCAACACCAATCGGGTAAACAATCCTGAACGATGCTCCATAATTGACCCTGACTTCCGTTTTTTCTCCAGCCGGTCAATAGCTTTCATTGTTTCACCAAATGCCGCAGGATCCTTCACCGAAAAATACCTGCCGCCAGTAGTGCGGGCAATACCTCGAAGCGACTCTTCATCCATCTCCGCATTATTGCCTTTTTCCCCTGACAGATCCAGACGTTTACCCGGGCTGATAACACCGGCATTAATCGCATATATTCTGATCCCGCTCTGCAGGGCAAACCCTGCTGCGGTTGCCGGCCCCACCCCTCCAGTATTATTCTCACCATCGGTAACAAGAATGATAGCCTTATTTGACGATTCCGATGCCTTAAGCCTGTTGACTGCAATGAGAATTGCAGTGCCAATGGCTGTCCCTTCATCCTGTATCACTGCCGGTGTAAGGCGGTCGAGCAACATTGCAAGCACCTCATGATCAATCGTCAGCGGACACTGTGTATATCCCTTTCCGCGAAACACCACAAGCCCTATCCTGTCGTTCGACCGATGCAGTACAAAGTTGCGGGCAACTTCCTTAGCAGCATCAAGACGGCTTTCACCGGCAAAATCCGTCTTCAGCATTGAGTCTGAAATGTCGAGCACCAGCATGACATCGATACCCTTCGCCTCTGCTTCAGTCTGACGGTAAAGAAGATGAGTACCGGCAAGGGCGATAACGGAAAGAAAAAGAGCGCTCCAGCGCAGCCATTGAGGCAGTAACCGCAAAATGCGACCAGCTCCAAATCCCAAGTCGCGCAAGGACTCAAGACCGGGGAAGAGTATAGCAGTACCTCTACCTCGCCGTTCATGCCTCTCTTTGAACCACGCTGCAATAAGAAGCACAGGCAAAAGGAGCAGCCACAAAGGCTCCGCAAGCTCAAGGCTGGGTATACGAGCAAACCACTCCTGCATAGGCGAAATATTTTACCTCAAAGATGCAAAATCCCCGGTTAAATTCCCCCTTACGGATTGAACTCCATACTCCAACAACTCCTGAACTTTTCATACTTCATTCCCTTAACTCATCATTGCTCATCAATGAACTGTCATGCTGTCATGCTTTCATTTTTTTCAATATCTGCACTCAATTGGATTATCATGGTATGTTGAAAAAATTTCCTGTGATCATTTTTGAACGCAAGAATACTATACAGAACGCGCCCGCAATAAATGCGGTGACGAATACCTCATCGGAACCCATTGCAATACACTCATACTCTTGATCTATTATTTGAATGAACGATAAACGAAGAAATGTTGCGATGAGGGTGCCTGCTGTTAAAAAAACACCACGGAAGGTGTTCATAAAATTACATCGATGGACAGGATTAGCACTCCTTGCTTTCCTTTTTATAGCGGGATTTACCGGTGCGTCGATCTCCTTTCGCGCTGAACTGGAGCGCATCATCAATCCACATCTTTTTGTGGTTGAGCCGGGTTCCAAGGCGCGCCCTTATGCTGAAATAATCACCACTGTTGAATCACACTTTCCTGATGCAGTTGCAGGCATGTTGAGGCTGCCCAAAAAGAGTGATGATGCTTTGCTGGTGTCGTTACGACCAAAACAGGATGCCCCTGGGAGGCAAAAGCCACCGGCAGGAATGGAAAGCTCAACAAGGTTCGATCAGGTGATGATCAACCCCTATACCGGACAGACACTTGGACAGCGCAATACAACACAGTTTGTTCTGTCAAGAACGAATCTGCTGCCACTCTTAAGCCGCCTTCATTATTCACTGTTTCTCGGAAAAACCGGTGGCCTGATTATGGGATGGTGTGCTGTTGTATGGCTGGTTACCCTGTTTTTTGGCCTTACCTTGAGTTGGCCCGCGAAGAGCCATAGAGTGGTATCATGGCTTTCGCTGCTGAAGGTGCGGTTGAAAGAGGGAAATTATCAAATCAACTATGACCTGCACCAGTTTGCATCGGTTTTGATTTTTCCGATAATGGTGGTAGTTTCTTTTTCAGCAATTTATTTGAATTTGCCTGAGGTTGTAACGCCGATTACAAATATTGCAGCACCGGTAACTCCGATTCCTCACATCAAGTCAAAGAGCCCGCTTCAAGTAACGGGTATCATGTGCAGTGTGGATGATGCCATCGGGGTTGTCCAAAGCACTTTTCCAAAAACATCGATATACTCGGTGAATCGTGATCTGAAGAATGGCGTCTATAACATCCGATTCTTTTTACCCGGCGATATTTCGCCAAATGGAAACAACTATGCCTACATCTCTATGGCGACCGGGAAGGTCGAACACTTGAGATTAGCTGAAACCGGCAGCGCGGGAGACGGGTTTATCAATTGGATGCGACCTTTGCACAGCGGAAAAGCTTTTGGGCTTTTTGGTCAACTGACTGTGTTTCTTGGAGCCATTTTTCTTTGCGTCATTTGCGTAACAGGTCTGAATGTTTATCTAGGAAAAAGCAGCCGTCGCCCGACGGGGGAAAAGCTCTGAAAATCAATAAAACAAACAAACGAAGCCCTATGAAAAAGAATTTTATTGCCGGTTTTATGGTATCTCTTGCAATGACAAGCCTTTTTGGAAGCGTTGCTTTTGCCGAAGATAATCAGGCGGCTGATACCAAGCAGGTTGCTACGACTGAAGTAAAAGCTGAGGCCGCGCCCGCACCTGAAAAAACTGATAAAAAAACTGATGAGTGCTGTACTATGGGTGAACTGAAACCCTTATAAGAACCAAGCTAAAGCGGCCGCGAAAACATTTCGCGGCAAGCAGGCTCGTTTTAATACCCAAAGACCTCTTTAAGCGTCAACTGCCTGACCGTTCCATATTTCCTCAGGGTTTCCATATTGAGATTGCCTGATTTGCCGAGAACCAGCATGACCTGTTTTTTGTCGTGAAAATGTTTTGTGTGAAATTGAGCGATATCGGCAAGACTCATTGCCGGAACTTCCCGAAAGATATCTTTTCTGATGTCGTAGCTGTGCCCCAGCCTGAGAGCATCTTCATAATTCAACAGGAGTTCTGTTTTTGTTAACCGATTGGTGAATTTTCCCTGAAGAGTACCGTTTTTCGCTGAAGCGAAAAGTTCCGTTGATTTCGGCAAATCGGTCATCAGCTTTCTCATCCCTTCAAGCGCTTCGGGAAGTTTGTCTGACTGGGTCCCTATATAACTGAAAATATAGTTTGGCTTCCCTTTTTGCTTCGGAGCACTGTAGCCGGAAAAAACTGCATACGCAAGGGCTTTAGCTTCTCTCAGTTCCTGAAACACAACGGAAGACATTCCTCCGCCGTAATACTCGTTAAAAAGAGTGACAATCGGCGCCATTGAAGGGTCGTACAACTCATCTTTCGTCAACATGATCACTTCCGCCTGCGTCATATCATAATCTACAACGTAGACAAGATTATCCGGCTGCTCAAGTTCAATAAAAGGGTTGGACGTCGGTGGTTTTTTGAACGACAGGGGATAATGACGCACAGCATGCAGCTCACTGAGCACCTCTCTGGAGGAAGCCGGTCCGCAGTAGAGCACCCGATGGCGGTATTGCAAAAGGTTCCGAACTTCATCAAGCAGTTCTTGAGATGTCATTTTTTCAATCTCCTCACTGCTGAGTACGTTGGTGAACGGTGAGATCGGGCCATATTTGCCGTAATTGACCAAGCCATCGAAAAGAATCTTGTTTTTTGACAGTTTGGCATCGGCCCTCTCTTTCATGACACCGGCCTTGAGTTTTGCAAGAGTTTCTTCATTGGGCTTTGCGTCGACAAGAAGATTTTCAAGCAACCTTATCGCTGCCGGAGCATTTTTTCCGAGTCCGGTAAGCCCCAAATAAACATTATGTTCAGAGATGGAAACAGAGAAGCTGGCTCCAATTTTATAGAGTTCCCTGCTGAACTCGGCATGAGTCATTGTTGGTGTTCCAAGATAGGAAAGGTAATTCAGCGCAAGATCGAGTTTTCTGCTGTTGTTTTTTCCAATATCAAAGACATAGAAAAGCGAAAAAAGATCGTCTTCCCGATTTTGCACATAGTGCAGCTTTATCGATGGATTGACATCTAAAAAGGTGATATCCTTTTTGTAGTCAACAAAAACCGGCTCAAGTTTGCTGGATTTCAGGGCCAGAACTTTTTCTGCAAAGGGTGACGTGAGATCCCTGTTTACCTTCAGGGGCGTAATGGGTGGCTTCTGGATTTTAGCTTCGCTTACAGACTTGCCGTTTTCCTTGTAGAGAGCTACATAATTTGAGCCATAGTGTTTGCGGGCAAAGGCAACAAGTTCATTTTTGGTGATATTCTGAAGCCGTTCAAACTGGCTGACATGCTGCGACCACTGCATACCGGAAGTATACGCACTAACATACGACTCGACTCGACCATGGTTGAGTTCATAGAGTTTCATCCGTTCAATTTTCATATCGTTGATGGCAGCTTCGATCAGCCAATCAGGAAAGTCCCCCTTCTTGAGACGTTCAATCTGTTCAAACAAGAGCGCTCTAACCTGCTCAAGACTTTGACCTTTTCTGGGTTTTGCAGAGAGAAGATGGACCGAGTAATCATTCATCAGGACCAGGCTTGAACTGCCATCAAGCACTTTCTGTTGCTGATTAAGGTTGAGGTCAATGAGTCCTGCAGCATTGTTGTATAAAACCTTATCGATAAGCGTCAGATAATCGGTATCGGAACTGTTGATACCTTTAAAGCGATATCCCAGGACAAGCCCTTCAGCTTCCGGCCCTTTCATTTTGATAACCGATGGTTTTGTAATCGGCTCTTCCACTGCCGGAGTAAAAACGGGGACTGCTTTAGGCTTGAGGAGTGAAAATTTTTCATCGATCATTTTTATCGTGACATCCGGATCAAAGTCGCCGGCAATACAGAGCGCCATGTTGTTAGGGACATACCATGTGTGGCAATAGTCGATGACATTTTTTATCGATGGATTTTTCAGATGCTCCGCCTTACCGATAGTTGTCTGGGTACCGTATGTATGTTTTTTGAAAAGTCCGGCAAAGAGGTTTTCAAATATTTTATTTTGGTCACTGTCCATGTTCCTGTTTTTCTCTTCATAGACTGCTTCAAGTTCGGTATGAAAGAGACGCATGACCGGATTGCGGAAGCGTTCTGCTTCGATGGTCAACCACTGTTCGAGCTTGTTGGAGGGAATATCATTTAAGTAAACAGTCTGTTCTTTCCATGTATATGCGTTGGTTCCCTGGGCTCCGATCGAGTTCAAAAGCTTGTCGTACTCATTGGGGACTGTCAATCGTGCCGCAACATTGGAAATGCTGTCAATATCCTTGTAAATAGCAGCCCGCTGGTTGATGTCAGAGGTCAAACGGTACTTTTCATAGAGCACTGTAATCTTATTGAGCTCGATACGCTCCTTTTCATAGTCAAGAGCTCCCAATGAATCGGTACCCTTGAAAAGCATATGCTCCAGATAATGTGCAAGACCGGTTGTCTCCGGGGGGTCATTTTTGCTTCCGGCTCGGACGGCAATCGACGTATAGATTCTTGACTTGTCTTTATATGGACTCATGTAGACCGTCAGCCCATTGTTGAGTGTGTAGATTCTTGTACGGAGGGAGTCGCCGGGAACAGATGTGTATGAATAATAGGTAGTACCCCCGTTTGAAATGGAGGTGCAGGATAGTAACTGCAGAAAAAATATTCCGATCATAAGCATCGTGACAGGGCTGTTGCGGGATACTGAAAAACTCTTCGTCATATAAAGGGAGATGCAAAGCGTCTGAATAAAAAAGCCATTCGGCCTGAAAGGCCAATTCGTTTTGCCAATATAGGTGTTTCTCTTCTTCGAAGAAGATGAGTTTATTCATCGGGGGAGTTTGGAATGCGAGCGGAACGGATAACTTCTTCAGCCTTGCGCAGTGACTGGCGGGACTCCTCTGCATCCGGACGACTATCGGCAAATTTAACCAGATCGGCCTGGGCGAGAAGATTCATAATGCTTTCAAAACCTGCGACACCAAGCTTTTTCAGATCACGCTCAATCTCCTGCGTCACAGCCTCAAGCGCCCTTATTCTGTAATGCTTTTCGAGAAATGTTCGCATGATGTTGCTGAGCTCTTCGTAGCATTCTGGCGGTGGCATTCCGGCTGAAAGCCTTGAGCCAAGTTTGCGAAGCTTTCGCTGGGCAACCTGACCTGGATCAATTTTTTCAGCACTCGTGCGCACTGTGCGCTTGATGAGAAAAAGCACGAGCAGCACAATTCCGGCAATACCAAACACCCCAAGAACAACCGGCAATAGCAGCAAAAGGGGAATCGTTGGCTTTAAAGGTGGTTTTATAGGCCTGAGTTCCTTCATGGTTGAGTCTGTAAGCGCCCTGACAAAAACGGCACTCGATGGCCGGTAAAGCTCACGGGTTATGACCTTGCCCTGGTTGTTGCGAAGCACCACAGTAAACCGGGGAACAGGTTGCCGTCCAGTACCGAAAACTGCAAGTTCAAAATCAAAACGTTCCTGACGGGTTCCCGGTGATACAACTGCAGATGACTGTTTGCGATTGATCAGCTCAAATGGCTGCAGCGACAGGCTGTCTATACCTTCAAGTGAGACAACATCGTTTGCGGAATGACGGACACCAATGATGCAATGGATACGATCACCGACAAGAACGCTGTCGGGTGTAACCGCCACCGTTACCCCGGAAACAGCTCCCAATGCCCTCGCAGAAAACAGGGAGACCGTCACAATCGGAAGCAGAGCAAGCAGCAGTAAAAGAAGCCACTTGGGCGAACCGGGCCTATACCCCTCAAACCTTCCGTTCACGATACCGGAAAAAAGAGTTGAGGTCGCCGATAAAGGATCGGTCGGTATCGAGAAATAACGTGTCGATACGCATCCGCCGGAGACGCTGGCGAAGCTCTTCATGAAGCCTTGACTGCTCCTGGCGATAGCGGGCAACTTCACGGCGACTGGCGGCATCAACCGTTATACGCAAACCGGTTTCTGGTTCTTCAAGGTCAACAAGGGCGCTGAGAGGAAGCGCTTTGTCGAGTGGATCGCTGATGTGAACCAGTATAAAGTCGTGGCGGGCATTCAGCTGCTTCATACCTTTTTCATAGTCACTGGCTACAAGATCAGTTATAAGAAAAATAATCGATTGCCTTCGAATCGTATATCGGATAAAGGAGAGTGCCGGGTTGATATCGGTTTTGCCGCTTTGCGACTTAAAGCGGAAGAGCTCTTCAAGAATGACCAGAACATGATCCCTCCCTTTACGGGGCGCAATAAAGGTTTCAACCTGATCGGTAAAAATAAGAAGCCCAACCTTGTCATTATTCTGGATTGCACTGAAAGCGAGCACTGCGCTTACTTCGAGGGCAAGCTCCTTTTTGCGGCGCTGCCTGCTCCCGAACAGCATCGAATCTGATCCGTCAACAACAAGCAGCAGAGTCCGTTCGCGCTCTTCGGTAAAAAGCTTGACATATAATTCATGCTTGCGGGCAGAGGTATTCCAGTCAATCGAACGGACATCGTCGCCATACTGGTATTCCCTGACATTGCTGAACTCGATCCCTTTTCCTTTGAACGAAGAGTGGTATTCGCCACTGAACTGCTCACTGGCCATGCGCTTCGATCGAATTTCAACCCGCCTTATGATTTTCTGAAGCTCTTTCAGATGATCGTCATTC
>CAIVSG010000283.1 GCA_903908555.1 uncultured Chlorobiaceae bacterium
AAAGAGTGGATGTGCTCCAACGGTTAAGGCTTTGTAGTTTGTAAAACCACTTTAGTCGTATTACATCACAGACTACAGTGGCCAGCTCACCCGACGTACTTTAGCATTGCGCGCATTCGCTTGCTGACCCGGTGCATTGCTTGTGCGGCTCTTAGCGGCAAGAGCTTTGGCGGAAAAGCTTGCATTGGCGACAGGCTGGCTATTGCTTTTGCTGTAGAATATGGGCAAATCAAGAAAATTTATCCATTGAGGAAACAACATTCTAAAGCCTCGTTATCGAGCTTCTGATGTGCCATTGGTGTACGCTATAGGTTATGCAAAACACCACCTTGTATAGCTTGGGAAAGAATATACATGGTATACGTTTTGCTCGGGGTTAATCCTGTAAAAGCGAAGTTTGTTAATTGGTTGTTACTCGAAAAAACTGACGTGTCCAGCAACCCACTGTAACCCGTTCCTGTAAACCCATTCTTCCCCCATGTCCAGCCTTGAAAGTTTTGGTTATAAGTAAATTGGACTGTTGAGGTCGAACCAGTTCCAGTCGCTAAATATGTTGGGTTTGTTGTTGCGTCCGCAAATAATCGATTCCAAGTGCCTTCTCCCGTGCCTGCAAACAAACCCGGATCAACAGTCCTGCCACCTATCCACGCTGGAGTCAAACCATGTGCCGGATCACCATCATACCCGGCGAATTGGATGTTATATACATCTGCAATAAGAGGCCTCGTCATTAAAACCATGACCAGTAAATAATACCAGCGATGAAATCCCTTTTTTCATAAATAGTACCCACCTTCTAATGCATCAATTCAAGAAAAGGGGAAGCTACTCTTTCACTGCACCATCATACATCAAGCATATATTAAATATTATATATATCATAAATATTAATAATGCCAAGGAGCGTCACATTCGGCTGGAGGATGTAAATATCTATCTATATGAAGCCAGAGAACCCTGAAAAAGCCTCTGTGCCAAGTGGAGGTATGCCTGGCCTATAGACCCGTCCGAGATCATCAGTCACGCGGTATAGCTGTATTTCCCATTACAGCACAGGCAAAACTTTAACAGTTTTTCTCATCATTGAACGGTATATTAGTAATATTATCGTTGCGTTTTTATTCCTGTTCCGTTGTACCTTTGGCCATCCACACATGGTAAAAAAACAGTACAGCATCAAACCCGCCACCCCTTCAGAGCTGCGCCAACTCGCTTAAGAGCGCCTGCAGCAGAAAAAGTTGACGATACCCGATCTATCCACTTCACCCGATACAATGATGCGGATGGTCCATGAACTGGAGGTTCATCAGATAGAGCTCGAAATGCTGAATGAAGAGCTAATGCAGTCAAGAGATGCGCTGGTTTTATCACGGAAAAAGATGGCGGATAATCTAAAACGCTTTACTGAACTGTATGACTTTGCTCCTGTTGGATATCTCTACTTTGCACCTGATGGCCGGATACTCAAAGCAAACCTGATGGCATCCAAAATACTTGGAGTTGTACGCTCTCAGTTACTGGGTAATCACTTACAGAATTTTTTCAGTCCCCAATCTCTCTCTCTTTTCAAAGCACTGCTCGAAGCGGTTTTCATCCAGAAAAAGCGGGGATCATGCGAGCTTATGCTTTTGGCTTTTGACTCACAGCACCCTCAAGACCAGCACGACCCGTCACATACCGTTCGCCTTGATGCTGTTGTAAGCAATAATGGTCAGGAATGCCGCATCATTCTCTCCGATATATCCGAGCAAAAGCAAACTGAAGAGGCACTGCGCAAAAGTAAGGAACGCTACGAAGCAACCATTGATGCCGCCCAAATTGGAACCTGGGATTGGAATGTGCAAACCGGCGAAGTAATCTTTAATAACCGTTGGTTTGAAATTGTAGGATACAGCCCTGAAGAACTTGCTCCTGTGAGCATTCAAACCTTGATAGATCTGTTACACCCCGATGACCTCATTGATATTTCATGTATAGAAGCCGGCGAAACCAAGCTTCAGAGCGCACCGACACCAGTCAATAAGGTTTTGCACGATCTCCATGCCTTTTTCATGCCCGCAGTCAACAAAAAAAAGTTGCAGTTACACTGTACCCTTGGACTTCCTGACACTGAAAGCATCATTGAGACCGATAACGGAAAGCTGGTATAGATCTTGACGAACCTCCTCCAGAACGCCCTGAAATTTACCAGAACAGGAACCATCGACTTCGGTTATACCAGACATGGTACGGCACTCCAATTTTATGTTACCGATACCGGAATCGGCATTTCTGATGA
>CAIVSG010000284.1 GCA_903908555.1 uncultured Chlorobiaceae bacterium
CAACAGCATGAGATTTTCGAACTTATCAATGTTTTTAAAGGAAAAGTCGTGGATATAAAACAAAAATCCATTACTATTGAGGTCATCGGTTCGCCGGATAAGATCACCAGAACTATTGATATCTTCAAACCCTACGGAATAAAGGAGTTAGCACGTTCTGGAGCTGTTGCAATACACCGTGGAGAGTGACACCATTTTACTGTATTATCAATCAAAACCATTTTTCTGATGAATGTTTATTACGATAAGGATGCCGATCTTGGCTATCTCCAGGGAAAAAATATTGCGGTACTCGGTTACGGCAGTCAGGGCCATGCCCATGCCCTTAACCTGAAGGATAGCGGCCTTAATGTGCGTGTTGGTCTTCGCCGTGACAGTTCATCGTCAGCAAAAGCTAGAGAAGCCGGACTGCAGGTTGATACCGTGGCTGAGGCTGTAAAGTGGGCTGACATCGTTATGGTGCTTCTTCCTGACCAGACACAGAAGTCAATTTATGATTCTGAGATTGCTCCGAACCTAGTTCCAGGCAATACCCTTGCTTTCGCTCATGGGTTCAATATTCATTACAAGCAGATCATTCCGGCCGATACGATCAACGTTATCATGATCGCACCGAAAAGCCCGGGCCACCTTGTACGCCGTACCTTTACCCAGGGCAATGGAGTCCCCTGCCTTATCGCTGTGCATCAGGATGCAACGGGAGAGGCAAAACATCAGGCTCTTGCATGGGCTAAAGCTCTTGGCGGCACCAAGGCCGGAGTTATTGAGACCTCTATCAAAAATGAAACTGAAACCGATCTGTTCGGCGAACAGGCAGTACTCTGCGGTGGTTCTGCCGAGCTGATCAAGGCCGGATTTGAGACCCTTGTTGAGGCCGGTTATCCTGAAGAGCTTGCCTACTTCGAATGTATGCATGAGTTAAAACTGATTGTCGACCTTTATTATGAAGGAGGGCTGTCGAGAATGAACTATTCAGTGAGCGATACAGCTGAGTACGGCGGCATGACCCGCGGACCGCGCCTTATTACTCCTGCTGTGAAGGCTGAGATGAAAAAGATCCTTGAAGAGGTCCAGGATGGCCGCTTTGCCAAAGAGTTCATTGATGAGTGCAATGGCGGCTACAAGACACTAAACAAGCTCAGAGAGGATAACCGCAACCATGCAATTGAAACTGTAGGGGCAAAGCTTCGCAACATGATGAGCTGGCTGATCAAAAAATAACGACCCGAAAGAGAAATGTATAAGATAGTATCAATACCTGGTGATGGTATCGGCCCGGAAGTAGTTGCAGGAGCTGTTGCCGTACTGAAGCAGCTCTCAAAGAAACATGGCTTTGAAATAGAGATTGAGGAGCATCCTTTCGGAGGTGCTTCTTATGATCTGCACGGTGAGATGCTTACGGATGCAACCCTCGAGGCAAGTAAAAACTGTGATGCAGTTCTGCTTGGTGCCGTTGGCGGCCCTAAATGGGAAAAGCTGCCGCATGAACACAAACCGGAAGCTGCACTGCTTAAAATCCGCAAAGAGCTTGGACTGTTTGCCAACCTCAGACCAGCAAAAGTATACGATGCGCTGCTTGGAGCATCTTCGTTAAAACCTGATGTTGTTCAGGGTACAGATTTCCTTGTGTTCCGTGAACTGACCGGTGGCATCTATTTTGGCCAGCCGCGTGGTTTTGATGAAAACAAGGGCTGGAACACCATGGTCTACGAGCGCTACGAGGTTGAGCGTATTGCGCGCCTGGCGTTTGAAGCCGCCCGGAAACGCGGCAAAAAGGTGATTTCTATCGACAAGGCAAACGTCTTAGAGGTTTCACAGTTCTGGAGAAATGTAGTCCACGAAGTGCACAAGGATTACACGGATATTGAGCTGAGCGATATGTATGTGGATAATGCCGCAATGCAGATTGTCAGAAATCCGAAGCAGTTTGATGTGATTGTTACCAGCAACCTCTTCGGCGATATTTTAAGTGATATCGCAGGCATGATAACCGGAAGTCTTGGCATGCTGCCATCTGCAAGCATTGGCAACCGCCATGCTTTGTATGAGCCTATACACGGCAGTGCTCCCGATATTGCAGGACAAAACAAGGCAAACCCCATTGCCACAATCACTTCTGTTGCCATGATGTTTGACTACAGTTTCTCTTTGCCCGATATTGCGGCTGATATTTATCAGGCAATCGAGGACACGCTTGCAACAGGCTTGCGTACAGCGGACATTGCGAATCCAGGAGAGAGTACCGTTTCAACAACAGTTATGACAGAGGCAATTGTCCGCCATCTTGGCGCTTGATTAAAATAAAGGCGGAAGAGACAGGTGAAAGAAAAAATTATTGTATTTGATACAACGTTGCGCGATGGGGAGCAATCCCCCGGCGCAGCCCTGAATGTACAGGAAAAGGTAGAGATCGCCCGGCAGCTTGAAAAACTGGGGGTTGACGTGATCGAAGCAGGCTTCCCCGCCTCTTCTCCTCTTCAGTTTGAAGCTGTTCAGCGCATTGGTACGGAGTCGTCTGCGATTGTGGCTGGATTAGCCAGAGCGGTCGAAAACGATATCACAGCCGCATGGAAAGCTCTCACCGAGGCCCGCAAGCCCCGTATCCATACCTTCATCGGCACTTCTGACATCCATATTACCGGGAAATTCGGCAGTGACCGTTACGGAACAAGCCTTAAGGAGAAGCGCCGTACCATCCTGAAAATGGCTGTTGATGCTGTTGCCTTTGCCAAAACATTCACCTCTGATATTGAGTTTTCCGCTGAAGATGCCGGCCGCACCGATCAAGACTACCTTGCTGAGATTGTAGAAGCTGTTATCGCTGCCGGAGCCACGACAGTCAATATCCCTGACACTACAGGGTATACCTGGCCCTCCGAGTTCGGCAAAAAAATTGCTGATCTTCTCGCTTGCGTTCCCAGTATCAGCAGCGCAATCATCAGTGTCCATTGCCATAACGACCTCGGCCTTGCCGTAGCAAACACACTCAGCGCACTTCAGCACGGTGCACGACAGGTAGAGTGCTCCATGAATGGTATTGGAGAGCGTGCCGGAAATGCCTCTCTTGAAGAGATTGTCATGGCACTGAAAGTCCGCAGTGACCTGCATAACTTCTATACCGGTATCGTTACCGAAGAGCTTTACAACACCAGCCGAATGGTTTCGACGTTTACCGGCATTATCATTCAGCCTAACAAGGCAATTGTCGGCGATAATGCTTTTTCACACGAATCAGGGATTCATCAGGACGGCATGCTGAAAAACCGGCAGACCTATGAAGTGATGACGCCGGAGTCAGTCGGTGTGCCGCAAACGAACATTGTCCTTGGACGCCATTCAGGCAAGCACGGCCTGCAATCACGACTCCATGCCCTCGGATACGACCTGCAGGACCTGGAACTTGAAGCTATCTATAAGCGATTTGTCGATATAGCTGATAAAAAGAAAGAGGTCTATGACGATGACCTGAGGGTACTCATGGGGGATGAACGAAACAAACCCCGGAACGCTTATGAGCTTGACTATCTGCATATCAACAGCGGCACGGCCTCGATTCCAACGGCAACAGTACGGATACGGCAAGACGCCCATGTTTTTGAAGAGTCAGCGACCGGCGATGGCCCCGTGGATGCATGTTTCAGGGCTATTGAAAGGGCACTGGGGCTAGAGTCCATGGTCACTTCCTATTCTGTACGTTCAACCACAGCCGGCCGTCAGGCTTTAGGAGAGGCTCTCGTCAGGATCAGAGACAAGAACATTTCTTTTAACGGAAAAGGAGTTTCGACCGATATTATAGAAGCAAGCGCAAAAGCATATCTACAGGCTCTTGGCCTTCGCCTCCATCATTTTGAAAACAACAATACTGAAACCATAGACACCGGGGTTTAAAACCAATGGCACAAACAATAACCCAAAAAATCCTTGCAAAGGCAGCCAAGAGGCCATTCGTCTCGCCAGGTGAGAGCGTCTGGCTCAATGTCGATATTCTGCTTACCCATGACGTATGCGGCCCCCCAACCTTCGATATTTTCAAAGAAGAGTTCGGCGCTACCGCAAAAGTATGGGACCCAAAAAAGATTGTCGTTCTTCCCGACCACTATATTTTTACAGCCAACGAACATGCTCATCGCAACATCGATCTCTTGAGGCAGTTTGCAAAAGAGCAGGGTCTCGAGCACTACTACGATGTCGGCGGCGATCGATACAAAGGCGTCTGTCATGTAGCGCTTGCTGAAGAAGGGTTCAACCTGCCGGGCACGGTGCTCTTTGGCACCGACTCCCACACCTGTACATCAGGCGCATTCGGTATGTTTGGAACCGGAATCGGCAATACTGATGCAGCATTCATTTTAGGTACAGGAAAACTCTGGGAAAAAGTCCCGGAATCGATGAAGTTCACCTTTGATGGCCAGATGCCTGACTACCTTACGGCAAAAGACCTTATTCTCCAGATTCTCGGCGACATCACCACAGATGGAGCCACCTACCGCGCCATGGAGTTCGACGGTGAAGCAATTTTTTCGCTTCCAATGGAAGAGAGAATGACGCTCACAAACATGGCGATCGAAGCGGGCGGCATGAACGGCATCATTGCTGCTGATGAAGTTACCGAGCGCTATGTAAAAGCAAGAACCGAGAAGCCCTACGAACTGTTCCAGAGCGACGCGGATGCAAAATACCACAGCAAGTATCGCTATGACGTCACTAAACTTGAACCCGTTGTTGCCCAGCCACACAGCCCTGATAACCGGGCTACGGTAAGAAGCGTCCAGGGAACAAAAATCACCAAATCCTATATCGGTTCATGCACCGGCGGCAAACTGACTGACTTTATTATGGCGGCAAAGATACTGAAAGGGCAAAAAGTCTCAGTCACCACAAACATTGTACCGGCAACGGTCAAAGTTGCCCTTGACCTTGAGCATGAGCGCTATGATGGTCAGACCCTGAAGCAGATCTTTGAAGATGCAGGATGCAGCATTGCTCTGCCTTCATGCGCAGCATGCCTTGGCGGACCTGCTGATACGGTTGGCCGTTCGGTTGATAATGATGTCGTTGTATCGACAACCAACCGTAACTTCCCCGGCCGGATGGGCAGCAAACACGCGGGGGTATACCTTGCTTCACCGCTTACAGCAGCTGCATCGGCAATTACTGGAAAACTCACCGATCCGAGAGATTTTCTCTGATCGGCAGCATTGGACTAACGTAGCGGGCTAATACCCAATTAAAAAAATGGAAAAAATCATTCAGGGAAAAGCCTATGTTTTAGGCAAAAATATCGATACCGACCAGATCATTCCGGCCGAGCATCTTGTCTACAGCCTCTCAAATCCTGAAGAGGTAAAATTGTACGGCAAGTATGCCCTTTCGGGCGTGCCTCCAGAACAGGCCGGACTTCCCGAGGGCAATGTTCCGTTCATCGACGAAGGCCGTTTCGATTCCGACTACACCATTATCATTGCCGGCCAAAACTTCGGCTGCGGCTCGTCGAGAGAGCATGCCCCCTTCGCCCTCAAGGTTGCGGGAATAAAAGCCATTATCGCAGAGTCTTATGCAAGAATTTTTTACCGCAACTCGGTTGATGGCGGTTTTGTTATACCCTACGAAACCTCAGAGCACCTCAACCAGATTATAAATACCGGTGATGAGCTGAGAATCGATGTTGCATTGAACACCATTGAAAACCTGACACGCAAGGTCACCTACACCCTTAATCCCCTTGGCGATGTCTTCAGCATCGTAGAGGCAGGCGGTATTTTCGCTTATGCAAGGCAGGAAAATTTAATGGCTCAGAGCTGATTTTATGACTGTTACCACAAAGCCAATCGAGCTTTACGATACCACTCTTCGCGACGGCACTCAAGGCGAACATATCAACCTCTCAGTGCAGGACAAACTGCTTATTGCTGAAAAGCTCGACGAATTCGGCATGGACTACATCGAAGGCGGATGGCCGAGCAGCAACCCCAAGGACGAAGAGTTCTTTCTGAAGGCCCGGCTTCTTAACCTGAAGCACGCAAAACTCTGTGCGTTTGGTTCGACAGCTCGGAGTGTAGCAACAGTTGAGAGCGACCCGAACCTGCTCGGATTGCTCGAGTCTGAAACCCCGGTCATCACCATCTTCGGCAAAACATGGAAAGCCCACTCAATAAAAAGCCTCGGCATAACGGACGACGAGAATGCTGAGTTGATATACCGCTCAGTCGCGTTCCTGAAAGCCCGGGGACGGGAAGTTTTTTTTGATGCTGAACATTTTTTTGACGGGTTCAAAGACGACCGTGAGTTTGCACTGAAAATGCTGCTTTCAGCCGTTCAAGGCGGGGCCTCGAGAATTGTTCTCTGCGACACCAATGGAGGCTCCCTGCCCCACGAAGTTACAGAAGCCGTGGCACAGGTCCTTGCTGTTACAGGAGTACAAGTTGGCATTCACAGCCACAATGACAGCGATCTTGCTGTGGCAAATTCCATTACTGCCGTCACGGCAGGTGCGACCCATATACAGGGAACCATCAACGGTATCGGTGAACGATGCGGTAATGCCAACCTCATCAGCATTATTCCCAATATCATGCTGAAGCTTCAGCGTTCGTTCTCAAACGTGCAGCATCTCAATCAGCTTACTTCCCTTTCGAAGTTTGTCTATGAGATTCTGAATATGCCTTCGAATACCAGAGCACCCTTTGTTGGAAAATCAGCTTTTGCCCACAAAGGCGGTATTCATGTCAGCGCCGTAATGAAGGAGAGTTCACTCTATGAGCATATCGATCCGGCAATTGTAGGAAACCGCCAACGGGTACTGGTTTCAGAGCTTGCAGGTCAAAGCAACATACGCTACAAGGCACATGAGCTCGGCATCAACATCCCAGACAAAAGCGAGCTCTTTAAAAACATAGTCCACCATATCAAAGAACTCGAACACGAAGGCTACCAGTTCGACGGGGCCGAGGCCTCTTTTGAGCTGATCCTGCACAAAGAACTTGGCAACTTCAAACCGTTCTTCGAAGTGCTGGAAACCAAAGTTCATATTGAATCGAGTAAATATGCAAAGAATGTCGATCAGGCAGTCCTTAAGGTCAAGGTCGGTGACGAGATAGAGCATATTGCCGCAGATGGTGACGGGCCTGTAAATGCGCTGGATAAAGCTCTGCGCAAGGCGCTGATCCACTTCTACCCCGAAATCAAGAGCATCAAACTCGTCGACTACAAAGTCCGCGTACTCGAAGAAAAGCGGGGAACCAGCGCAAAAGTACGAGTACTGATAGAGTCCAGCAATGGCCGCTATACGTGGGGAACTGTAGGAGTATCAACCAACATCATCGAAGCAAGCCTCCATGCCCTCCAGGACAGCATGAACTACCACCTCTTCACCCTCAAAGCTTCAGCACCACTGCCAGAGAAAACTTCTCAGAGCATAACCCCCTGAATTTTACAGGGCAGCATCGGGACGATGCTGCCCTGTAACGCTGGAAACAAGCGCCTTCCGATTTCTTCCTTCATTGTGCTGCTTAGTCTGGTTTTTCTTTTGAAAAACGAAGAAACATGCATGAAAGCAGTTGCGATACCCACTCGTTTCTTTATCTTAACTTATTACGTATTTTTTGCATCTCAATAACTGAAATTATGCGAATCCATGATCTTGATCCTGAAAACAGGCCAAGAGAACGGTTTATCCGAACTGGACCAGCTTCACTCAGCCCTGCGGAATTGCTCGCATTGATCTTGCGCTCAGGATCTAGAAACCTTAATATTGTTGATACCTGCAATGAAATCATCAGTGAGTTCAGACTGGAAAATCTTGCCGATACGACATTAAGAGATCTTCAGAAAATAAAGGGAATAGGTAAAGTGAAAGCAATGCAGATCATTGCTGTTTTTGAACTGAACAAGCGGCTGCGTTATGCACGAAATTTCAACAAAAAAATCAAAGCAGCAAGGGATGTGGTTGAATACATGGCAGGCAGAATACCGGATGAAACGAAGGAGCACCTTTTCGTTTTGCATCTGAACACGAAAAACCAGATTATTAAAGCAGATCTGGTTTCTGTCGGGACACTCAATGCCGCGCTTATACACCCCAGGGAGGTTTTCAAGTCGGCAATCAGGGAGAGTGCTCACGCTATCATCCTTGTCCATAACCACCCTTCGGGTGACGTTGAACCGAGCAATGCCGATAAACAAGTCACCACTCTGCTTAAAGAGGCAAGCGCAATCATCCAGATTGACCTCCTGGACCATGTCATTATTGCAAGATCTGAATGGTTCAGTTTTCGGGAACGCTCACTTCTTTAATACTGGCTAAACAAATGAATCCTGAGGAAAAGCAGAGGGCGCTGAAGAGTCATTTATGGAAACTTCCCGAACATTTTTTGCCTGCAATCCCTTGTTGGTTGTATCAAGCTCGAAATCAACTTCTACATCCTGATTCAGTACTTTGAAAGCCTGATCAGACTGAATAGCAGAATAATGGACAAATATGTCCTCGCCACCTTCCGGATTCAAAAGGAATCCATACCCTTTTTTTCCATCAAACCATTTAACTTTACTTATTGCCATGATAAATATTAAGATTTATCTCTTATAAAGAGAGACAACTGCACCATAGCTGAAGTGGGTTGAATCAGATTAATTACAGTGCAAATATATATATAAATCCTGAATTATTTTACTCTATTACGCAATAACGCTATTACATTACTTTTTTAACCGCTTTAACAGGCCACAATCAACTTTATTTCGCCTTATATATATTAATTTTATTTACGCACTATGAGAGAGATCATCATTATCACCGGCGCCGGAAAAGGAATCGGAAAGAGCATTGCACTTGATTTTGCAAAAGCCAGAGTCAACAATCACAACTTTCAACCGTTACTGATTCTCGCATCCAGAACAGCATCGGATCTTGAAACTGTGGCAACCCAGTGCCGCTCTTATGGCGCCGAAACGGATTGTATTCAGACTGACATTGCTGATATGACGGAGGTTGATCGCCTCGTCACTACGACTATGGAACGGTACGGCACTATTGACTGTCTGGTAAACAATGCCGGTGTCGGACGATTCAAGGCTTTAGCGGAAATGACGGAGGAAGATTTTGATTATACCATGGCTACAAACCTGAAAGGGACTTTCTTTCTGACGCAAAAGGTTTTTGCTGTGATGGAAAAGAAGAGATCGGGCCATATTTTTTTTATTACCTCGATTGCTGCGGAAACGACTTTCAAGAGCTCTTCGCTCTACTCGATGTCAAAGTTTGGCCAGAAAGGGCTGGTGGAGACAATTCGTCTTTATGCAAGAGCCTGCAATGTAAAGATCACCAATGTGATGCCCGGAGCAGTCTATACGCCGATGTGGGGAGAAGTTCCTGATACCTTGACAAACCTGATGATGATGCCTGAGGATATTTCGGCTCCTGTAGTGCATGCATATCTGACAGCAGAGCGAACTTCCATTGAAGAGCTTGTGATAAGACCGGTTGGCGGTGATATCGCTGAGTGAACAATGCAAAAGCTCTTGTGGGAAAGACGCATTTTTTCCTGTATTTTCAGGTACTCCTTTTTAAAACAATAAATTTGAACAACAATCGACCATGAGTCTGAAAGAGAAAATAGACCAGGATCTCAAAAGTTCCATGAAAAGCGGCGATAAAGATCGCCTTAATGCAATTCGCTCTATCCGGGCCGCTTTGCTTGAAAAAGAGGTCTCAATTCGCGTTGGAGGCATCGGTGTCCTTAATGACGAACAGGAGTTAGAGGTACTGGTAAGTATTGCAAAAAAACGCCGGGATGCCATTGAGCAGTTCACTGCAGGAAACCGTCCTGACCTTGCAGCTACAGAGCTTTTGGAGCTTACTGTTATAGAGGAGTATCTTCCGGAACCCGTAAGCGATGATGAAGTTATAGCCATTGTGACAGATGTTGTTGCAAAAACAGGTGCCACATCTATGAAAGATATCGGCAAAGTGATGGGCGAAGCGATGAAAGCGCTGAAGGGTAAAGCTGACGGCACCAAGGTTCAGCAGATCGTCAAGTCACTGCTTTCAGCATAACCTCATTCTTTTTACCATCATGCTTGATATCAATGTTATCCGTCAGAATCCGGAAGAGGTAGTCGACATGCTGCGCAGGCGCCAGCTCTCTCTGGAAGAACCAAAAGTTGCCGAACTTCTTGCCCTTGACCAAAAGCGCAAGGAGCTGGTACAGCACTCTGATGACCAGAAGGCTCTCAGAAACAAGGTATCCAAAGAGATCGCGGAGATTAAAAAAAGTGGTACTGGATCAGGAGATGACCTGATTATTGAGATGAAGAGAGTTTCGGAAGATATAGCAAGCATGGACACACTGCTCAGCGGAATTGAAGAAGAGATTGAGACTATTCTTCTCGGTCTCCCCAATAAACTTCACCATTCGGTACCTGCCGGACGCTCTGCGGAGGATAACCTTGTGTTTAAAGAGCCGGTGAACTTTGAGCATGATCTTAACTTCGCGATAAAAAACCACCTCGAGCTGGGTAAATCCCTCGGTATCCTTGATTTTGAACGTGGAGCAAAGGTTAGCGGAGCGGGCTTTCCGGCTTATATCGGAAAAGGCGCACGCCTTGAACGCGCATTGATCAATTTCATGCTCGACCTGCATACAGAGAAACATGGATATACCGAGGTGTTCCCTCCCTTTTTTGTCAATCAGGAATCGTTGAGGGGAACCGGACAGTGGCCAAAATTTGCTGATCAGGTTTACCATATGCAGGAAGACAACCTTTACGCCATTCCGACAGCTGAAGTGCCGATAACAAATCTGCACAGAGGGGAAATGCTGGATCAGAAAGCTCTGCCAATATCATACGCTGCCTATTCAGCCTGTTTCAGACGGGAAGCGGGCAGTTATGGCAAAGATACCAGGGGGTTCTTGAGAGTACATCAGTTCAACAAAGTCGAAATGGTAAAGTTTACCAGGCCGGAAGAGTCCTACAGCACTCTTGAACAAATCCGTGAGAACGCTGAGGCAATCCTCATTGCCCTGAAAATCCCTTATCGGGTACTTTTGCTCTGCAGTGGAGATATCAGTGCAAACGCAACGAAATGTTATGATATTGAAGTCTGGTCGCCGGCGGAAAACAAATACTTGGAGGCATCAAGCTGTTCGAACTTTGAGGATTACCAGGCAAGGCGCGCCAACATACGCTTCAAACCTGACAGCAAGTCGAAGCCGGAGTTTGTGCATACCCTGAACGGTTCCGGACTGGCGACCTCCCGGCTGATGGTATCGCTGCTTGAGCATTACCAGACTCCGGAAGGCAACATTGTGGTGCCGGAGGTCTTACGGCACTA
>CAIVSG010000285.1 GCA_903908555.1 uncultured Chlorobiaceae bacterium
CATAAGTTCATTACAAAATTAAGCTTACCCTACCCTCTCAATCAGAAGAAAGGTATTTGTATTCGTAAATATGACCGGGATCTTCATCATGGACTTCTCCATGATGGGTATCGTGACAGTCATCCTCAATAAAGCCCTCTTCATCCTCCTCGCCATTCTTCTTTCTCTTGTTGAGGAACTGGATTCTTCTGGCCTTTATTTCGACAACGGTCCTGGATGATCCGTCCTGCGCTTTCCATGTTCGGCTCTGTAATTCTCCGTCCACGAGAACTGCTGAACTTTTCTTCAGGTTGTCACGGCAACTTTCGGCAAGCTTGTTCCATGCGACAACACCAACATAGCAGACATCTTCCTGCCACTGATGATTACTGTCCCGGAATCTTCTGTTACATGCAATTGAAAAATTAACGACAGGCGTTCCGCCTGAATTAGTTTGCCTAAAAACAGGGTCCTTCGTAAGATTTCCAGCAACAATAACGCTGTTAATCTCAGGCATTTTTAATTCAGCCATAGCATCTTCTCCGTTTTATTCTCAAAAGGAATCACTTCTCAGCTTGCTTTCAAACTAAACCTGACGATCATTTTCCAACTGTATCGGAAGCAGCGGCCTCTGCGGCGGCAACGTCTTCCGGACTACCTATGACTACGCTGTACTTCTCAACTCGCTTGCGCATTTCAAGGAATGCACTGGTGAGATGAATAATCAGGTAACGTAAAAGTTCTTCCTCATAACGGAATACTTTTTCAATCTCTGCAATAACATTTGTTGCAGCGTTAAATTCGATATGGGCGTAGTATCCAATGGTTTTCTTCTTGATCGGATACGCTGTTTTGCGTCGGCCGATTTCGAGAACATTACTGATAGTACCGCCTTTTTCGGTAATAACCCGCTTAACCAGTTCCATTGCGGCCAGGATAGCTTCGTCCTGAAGCCCGCCGTCAATGATTACTGTACATTCATATAGTTTGTTTGTTTCCATAGCGCAAATAGCTGATAATCATTATTACTCCTCAGTTGCTTGCAAGACGGCGAGGGTCTGGCATTGCGCAGACCAGCCCCACGGCTTCAGAGGTTTCCCAGTGAACACCATCTGCAAATTTGAACATTAAAGGTAAACTATTTGCACCATTTTTCCAACCTGATGAAAAAAACCTTGAGGCCAGTTTTTCACGCTTCTTTCATCATCCGTAACTTACTATTTTATGAACTCTTATCTGACATCAAATGAGTTTTCGTCAGCTTATCTGGAAGTGTTCAAGAACACGGCGGGCTATCAGCTCTTCTGAAAGGTCGTTCATACACCTGAAATGCCCTTTAGGGCAACGGTCCCTGCCGATATGCGAGCATGGGCGGCAAGAGAGTCCTTCGACCTCGAAGAGTTCGTATGGTGTATGGTAGGGAAGAAAACCAAAGGTCGCTGATGATGAGCCGAAAAGCACAAAAAGCTTTTTACCGAATGCCGATGCCATATGCATAAGCCCGGTATCGTTGGTGACGACTGCATCGCATTGCTCAAGAAGTGCAGCAGTCTGCATGAGCGAACAGCTTCCTGAAAGATTGACTACCTTTGAGCGACACGCAGCAGGTAATGCGTTCACTATTTCCAGGGCCTGGGAGGCGTCCTCTTTTCCACCAAGAAGGAGTACCCGAACTGAGTCATCTCTGAGCAAAATGGATAACAGAGCAGCAAACCGCTGAGGAGGGTAGCGTTTGGTAAAGTGCTTGGCCCCGAAACACAGTGCAAGGGTTTTATTGCCTGCTATTGCGTATGGTTCGGCAAAGGCCTGGTCTGAAGGGGAGGGATAAAGCTCACAACCCTGAAGATCATCAGGAACGCCAAGCTTGTTGAGTGCCGCCTGATAGCGATCAACAACGCTTTGTGTGGCTGAATACAGATTGATTTTACAATGTACCATCAGCCATTTTTTCCAGTTCTCTTTCTGATACTTTAGCGTTTGCTTCGCATTAAGTGAGCCGACTATAGTTCGTGATCGGTGATTGTTCTGCAGGTCAACCACAAGATCATAAGTCTCCGTGGGCAGTTGTTCGGTCGTATATATTGCTGAGAGTCGTGGATTTGATGCAAGGAGCGTGAGAAATGGCGGTTTGGTGCAATAGTCGATGGTGGCTTCGGGATAGGCTGCCTGCAGGCGCCTGATGAGCGGTGTAGTAAGAATGATGTCCCCGATGGAGCTCAGCCTTATTATCAGTATCTTTTTGATTGCCGGCATCCCGATTACGACCAGAACTCCCACCAGGCTTTGTAGCCTGCAGGTTTTTTTCCGGACAGTGTAGCCTTGAGTCTGGAAATATGCTCTTCAATTATACGGAGCTGCTCTTCCTTGTCAGGCGTTTCAGCTTTACGTTCGGTAATCATTTCGCTGACCATCTGGTATGCTTTCAGAGCCTCATCAGGCCGGCCATTACCTTCAAGGGCGGCAGCACGGCTGCGAACGGCGTTTATCCAATGCTTCCCTTCGTCCTGATTGAGTTCGCCCCTGCGATTAAAATAGTGCATGGCAATGTCTGCTGATGCGAGTGCCTCTTTAAATCGCTCCTGTTTTACCAGGGCTCCGGAAAGTCCGGTATGGCACAGGGCATCAAATCCCTGGTGATCATAGGCTTCATCCTCAGGTATTGTCCTGGAAACAATCATTGCCCGACTGTAGCTTGCCGCCGCTTCTTCAAAAAGGCCTTTACGAAGATTTTCCTCCCCTTCGCTGAG
>CAIVSG010000286.1 GCA_903908555.1 uncultured Chlorobiaceae bacterium
AAGTCTGGCCATTAATTTCGGCCGGGTGAAAGCCTCGGCAAGAAAAACCGTATCCGGATGCTCCTCCCTGATCGAGGCAATAGCCCACTCCCAGAAAGGAAACGCCTTGGTATGAGGATTGTCAACGCGAAAAATCTTCACACCGTTGTCAATCCAGAACAAAAAAATGCTTTTCAGCTCAATCCAGAGATTCTGCCAGTCGGCCGATTCAAAATCAATTGGCAGGATATCCTCATATCGTTTAGGCGGATTTTCCGCAAACTGCACAGTGCCGTCAGGACGCCACTTGAACCACTGCGGATGCTCCTTCACATAGGGGTGATCCGGTGAACACTGAAACGCAATATCAAGAGCTACAGAAATTCCCAGTTCCTCCGCTGCTGCAACAAATGCTTTAAAATCCTTGATAGTACCCAGTTCAGGGTGCACTGCCTTATGCCCTCCATCCTTGTTGCCAATCGCCCAGCAGCTTCCCGGATCATCCGGGGCAGCCACAAGAGCATTATTCTTTCCTTTGCGCTTTGCGTAACCTATCGGATGAATAGGCGGCAAATAGACAACATCGAATCCCATACCGGCAATAAAAGGCAGCAGCCTGTTACAATCGTTGAACGTCCCATGTTTACCTGGAAGGGTACTCCATGACCGTGGAAAAAATTCATACCAGGCACTGCATCCTGCCTTCTTCTGTTCTACTGTCAATCCAAGCGCTTTTTCATAGACGGTAGCGCATGCCTTATCGGGATTGTCCGCCATAAGCTGTTCAAGAGTTCCTTCAAGTGCAGCTGCTGCAGACTTTTTCTTGTCCTCCGAACGGAGCAGAGCAGCGAATGCAGCGAGCTTTGCAGCATCAGCTATTCCTGCCCTTGCCATTCCATCTGCAACAAGAAGTGCCCCGATCTCCAGATCAAGTGATACATCCTGACCGGCCTCGATCTTTTTGGTCAGTCCCTTTTTCCATGTTTGAAAATGGTCAACCCAGGCCTCAATTGTATACTCATAGAAGCCAGGGAAACCAACGGTAAAAGAACCTTGCCATCGATCGTTGCCAAGAGAAACCATTGGCGAACGCTGCCACTCAGCAAAACCGGAAGACCGGAAACAAAGCTCAGCAGAAACTGTCTCAGCACCGTCAACAAAAATATCAGCTTCCACTACAAGACGCCCCCCCTCAACTGCCTTTGCAGGGTACTTGCCTCCATAGAGTTCAGGAGAAACATTTTCAATAACAACGCGTTGACGGCCATCAAACTGATGATCACTATAATGGGGAACAGCCCGTCTGAATGTAGGATTCATGTTCAGGATATCTCTGATTGGTGCCCGGGGTAATCCCGGCCATAGTTCTGCCAGCACAAAATGATGCGGAAACAGTTCCGGAAGGGCTCCCTGTTTTTTTTAACAGAAAGGAAAATATGAAAACTCCATTACTTTTTCACTCAGATACCCTTATAATTTCACAGGCACCATGAAATCATAAACCATGTGTGTGATGCCTCTTTTGATTTCTCCTGAAAAAAATTGTTCTTTGAAGGTGCAATACCGTTTTATTGTCAATCATCAGTAAAGAAAACCATGTTTGAACCACAAAAAGAAAGACTGCAGGAGATTCATCGTCGCCTCGAACAGTTACGGGGGTATCTTTGACGTTGATCAGCGCAAAGAAAAAATCTATGATCTTGAAAAAATTTCGACCGATCCAACGTTCTGGAACGACCAGAAAGAGGCCCACAAAGTTTTAAAAGAGCTGAACGAACATAAATCATGGACTGACGGGTACGAAAAAATAGCATCGAAGGCAACAATCTGTCAGGATGAACTCGACTTTGCAGCAGAACTTGAAGACGAATCCTTCACCGATGAGCTGACAACTGCCATCGCGTCAATCGAGCACGACATTGCGGCCATCGAGTTTAAAAACATGCTCTCAGGCAAGGACGATGCCGGCAATGCCCTTATCACCATTCATGCAGGAGCAGGAGGCACCGAGGCACAGGACTGGGCGGAAATGCTCTATAGAATGTACATGCGCTGGGCGGAACGAAAAGGGTTTAAAATCTATACCGACGACTACCAGGAAGGTGATGGTGCCGGCATAAAAACAGCAACTCTCGAAATAGAGGGCCCTTATGCGTACGGCTACCTGAAAGCCGAAAACGGCGTTCACCGGCTTGTAAGGGTATCACCCTTCGACTCGAACGCCAGGCGTCACACCTCCTTTGCCAGTGTCTTCACCTACCCTGAAGCCCCTCCAGACGTTGAAATCGATGTCCGCAAAGAGGATCTCGAACTCTCAACGTTCCGTAGCGGCGGCAAGGGCGGCCAGAATGTCAACAAAGTGGAGACTGCGGTCCGAATAAAGCATCTCCCGACGGGGATTGTGGTTGGCTGTCAGGAAGAGCGCTCACAGTTCCAGAATAGAGAGCGCGCGATGAAAATGCTGATGGCTCAGCTCTACCAGCGCCAGAGGGACGATGAGGAGGCGAAAAAGCGGGAGATAGAAGGCAAAAAGAAAAAAATCGAATGGGGAAGCCAGATCCGCAGCTATGTGCTCGATGACCGTCGAATCAAGGACCACCGAACAAATTACGAACGGTTTGATGTGGAAACCGTCCTGGACGGAGACCTGGACGAATTCATGGAAAAATATCTCTCTGAATTCGGCGACTGATGCCCAGCACTCTCAACACATCTTCCCTCAAGTTCGGCATCATCACCGACATTCACTTCTCAACAACATCAGACCCTGCGGCAGCCTTCACCACTGCCGCAGAACTTCTGGGCTGGATCAAAAACTGCAAAAACAACGACGTTGATTTTCTGTTTCAGCTCGGCGACCTGATCAAAGGAAGTGATAATCATAACCAGGAAGAACTCCGTCGGGCCAGCTCTATACTCAAAGAATTTCCTGGGACCAGCTACCATGTCATCGGGAACCACTGCCTTGCCCTACCCAGAAAAAAGCTGCTGAATGCGCTTGGCATGCCGGCCCCATACTATTCATTTGCCCTAAAAGGGTTCCGCTTTATCGTGCTTGACGGCATGGATCTATCAATACATAACGAGCCGGAAACACCTGAAGACCGCCAAACCCTTGAATATTTTCTCGCACGGCCGGAAAAACACGACTACTGCGGTGCAGTGGGCCTTCGGCAAAAAGTATGGCTGAAAAAGGAACTTGAAACATCAGAACGTGCTGGAGAAAAGGTAATCGCCATCTGCCACTTTCCGCTACTTCCCGAAACAACCGATCCTAAACACGGCCTGCTCTGGAACCATCAGGAGATCGTCGATATCCTTGTATCCTCATTTACTGTAAAGGCTTGCCTAAGCGGCCACTATCATTATGGAAGCTACGCCATAAAGGATGAAATCCACTTTGTGGTACTACCGGCTTTTGTGAACCGTCTTGAGCACTCATCCTTTACCTGCGGCACAGTGGAACTGGATAGTAATCGAATGGTGATCCGCAATCAGGAAGATGAAGTTGTTTTCGATCTCCCTTTTCGACGACTATAAACATAGGTCTCATGACGTTGGTCGAAATGACACCCGATCACCATTGCTGCACAAAGTGCCGGAACGGCCGACACCATGCAACGCAAAGCAAGTCTATACTATCCTATCGAGTACTGCGACAATGCGGTCGGCAGCGGCACCGTCCCATTTTTCAGGAATCTTTGAGCGGGATGATTCGTGCTTGTGTTTTCCGGGCTGAAGAATATCGTGAACGCGACTTATGATATCTTCCTCATCGAGACCGACAAGAACATTGGTGCCGATTTCTATAGTTACGGGACGCGACGCCGACTCCATCATGGTAAGGCATGGCACATTCATGACCGTAGCTTCCGGCTGCAGCTCCTCAATATCAGTAAGAAGCATCACAGAATCTCTGAGAAGCATCAACAGGCCCGCATGCGAAAGCGATTCGATAACTTTCACGTTCTCAATATCGCAGAATACTGCGTCCATGCCTTTAAACTTTGGAATAAGAACCGTGGTCTTGCCTGAAATCTCCTTCAGAAGCCTGATCATCATTTCAAGCGGTTCTTTACTGGAAAATTGACCTTCTGGGTTCAGGAGCAAAAGTGCATAGGTTTTCGGACGAAATCCATGCGCTCTGGATACTGGAAGTTGATTTGCCTGCTCCATTAATTTGACAAGGCTGTCGATTGAAAGGTTGCCGGTAAAAAAGACCTTTTCATCGGCTACACCTTCATTGATCAGGTTGTACTCTCCACTGTGTTCGCTCACAAAGTGATATTCGGCCATTGCATCAATGGTAATCCGGTTGATCTCCTCGGCATCCGACCGATCATAGCTCCGGAGTCCCGCATCGACCGCCGCAACCGGAACTCCAAGCTTTGCTGCTGTCAGTGCAGCTCCAAGGGCGACATTATCGCTGCCGCACACCAAAACAAGATCAGGTTTTTCGCTGACAAGCACTTTTTCAATCCCGGTCATAACCGTAGCGAGATGTTCAACCGGAGAACCTTGCGAAAGAGAAATGGCAATAAAACTCCCAGCTTCATCAAAACCGAAGCATGCAGCAAGATCATTGCTGATCGGCTCGACCCCTTCCGGGGCCACAAAAAGCGCAACAGGCTGGTATGCCTTGTTTTTTTTCAATGCGTCATATAAAGGGGCAAGCAAAAGATTTTCAGGCCTGCCGCCGCCAACGAGAAGTAATTTTTTCACAGTAAAAACAAAGCTTTGTTACATTAGAACTTGACAATAAACACTTTCCGGTATGACATCAATCTATTATCCGCAATGCGAAGAGCCATTTCAATTACACTATTGACCGCCACTATTCTGTCGCTTCAGATTATCATGCTCCCGGCTCTGACCCATTATACACTCCGCGCAGAAAAAAAGAAAATTATTCTCCAGCATGCAGATGTCATCGAAGGCGGCGAGAGTGAAACAGGATCATACCGCTCTGTCATCGGCAATGTGGTTTTTCTCCAAAACAACTTGACACTGAAGTGTGACCGCGCCACAAGTTATGAGCAGGAAAACAAAATCGTACTCACTGGCAACGTCTTCATGACCGATAATACCGTTGAAATTTACGGCGAAAATGGAGTCTATTACACGGACAGGCAGCTCGGAGAATTAAACGGTAACGTACGGGGAAGGATGCTGGACAACTCCCTTGTCGCAAAATCGAAAAATGCAGTTGTTAATAAGACAAGCAGCCAAATATGGCTCTATGATGAAGCCATAGCATGGCATGACCATCAACAGATCAGCGGTGATAGTATACTTCTGCATCTCAAGGAGATCGGCACCGGTGGAAAACGCAAGAGTATCGATGAAATACAGGTTCATGGCAATGCTTTTTTTGCTTCCCGAGACACTCTTACCTTGACGCCGGTTGTCTACGACCAGTTCAGCGCAAAAAAAATGATAATCCTGCTCAACGACAACTCAAAGATAACCGGTATTACCCTTACCACTCAGGCGGAAAGCCTCTATCACCTCTATAACAATGAGCAAAAACCTTCGGGCATAAACTATTCAAGTGGAGACTTGATGCGGATGTTTTTCAGCGCCGGGATACTTAAACGTGTGAAGGTCACAGGAAATGTCGAAGGAAAGCAGTACCCGGAGAGCTTCCGTGGTGACAAAAAGATTAATCTTCCAAAGTTTGAATGGAGAGAAAAGGAAAATCCGTTTAAACAGCAGAAAGGCCTTCCCTGATCCGGAAGGCCTTTCTATTGTGCCGCATAAAGTCAAAAAAGCAGGGAGAGTGCTCTACTTTGCCATAGGGCACGCACCGCTTGAGCATGCACCTGTAGAGCAAGGCGATGGGACGGCAGGACTTGACTCTTTTTTGCTTGGATTATAGTCTGTTTTATAAAACCCGGATCCCTTCAGAACAAATCCACCTTCAGCACTGATAACACGCTCGAAGGTCTCATGTTCACATTGCGGGCATATTGTCAGAGAATCATCCGTCATTTTCTGAACAATTTCAAGTTCATTCCCGCAGTTTTTACAACGATACTGATAGGTCGGCATATCTATTTTTCTCCGTGATTAATCTCTTTCTGACTATTATTGTTCATCATCAGTACATTGTTTAAAAAGTCCATAAGCCTTATGCAGGAGGGGTCAACGTATATAATTATATTTCCTGAAACAAAAAAGCTGAAGCTGTGATCGTCAAAACCCGGGCTGTCATATTGCGAGAAACCAAATACCGCGACCAGTCAAAGATCTGCTCGGTCTACACCCGCGAATTCGGCAAAATTTCAGTGATCATAAAAGGCGCCCGCAATCCAAAAAACAAACTCTGCGGACTATTCAGCCCTGGTAATGTGGTCGATCTGGTGCTCTATAAAAAAAACAGCCGCGACATTCAACTCGTCAGTGATGGTAACCTTATTTTAAGTCCTATGGTTCCCGCTCCTGACCTTGATCGATTCGCTATCCTTTACAGGATCATTGATCTTGTGAAGCATACAACGGAACGTGATGAAAAGAACCTATCACTCTTCACCCTGCTTTCGGGAACTCTCGAAGAGCTCTACCATGACGGCATCAATTACCAGCAACTCTATGCATGGTTCCTTTTGCGATTTATTTCACTGCTTGGCTTTCAACCCTCCCTTCGTTTCTGTGTCTTCAGCGGAAAAGAACTCATGCCTGCAGTTGAGTCCATGAAACTGACCGAACTTTATTTTGTTATGAACCCTGGAGGACTCGCACTTCCTGGAGCAGCAGGAGAGAGTCTTGCAAAAAAACACCTCATTCCCTTGCGTCTTGCCGTGCTCTTAAGCGCCCTCGCTTCAAAACGCCTGCCTTCAGGAGAGTCAATCAAAGCCGATCCCGATGACATTGACATGCTCTGGAATCTACTTCAGGAATATTGTGCACTGCATCTGGAACATGCCCGGCCAGGCAAAAACCTTGCAATAGTCTCGCAAATCCTCTTGAAATAGACTCAGCCTCAGGTTTTTGGGGTTTTATATCTTCAGGAGTATTTCTATCTTGACCAATCATTTTATTACTCTTATAACGTCTTGTTCAATCCTAAACAGAATTGTCCGATATGCCTCAACTAACCAGATCAGCAGAAC